>CAYSBP010000253.1:0-5064 GCA_964429255.1 uncultured Planctomycetia bacterium | reverse complement strand
CAACAACGGCGCGTTTCACGAGGGGTTGAACATGGCCGCCATCTGGAAGCTGCCGGTGCTGTTCGTCTGCGAGAACAACCAGTTCGCCACGGAAGTCCCGCTCGCCTATTCCGGCGGCAATCCGGAAATCGCCCAGCGTGCCGCCGCCTACAGCATCCCCGGCGTGGCGGTGGACGGCAACGACGTGCTGGACGTTTCCAAGGCCGCTGCGGAGGCGGTGCGCCGGGCGCGCGCTGGCGAAGGTCCGACACTCATCGAGTGCAAGACCTATCGTACGCGGCCACACGCCGAGGGCATGGGCGATTACACCTACCGCACGCGGGAGGAGGTGGAAGCGTGGAAGGCCCGCTGCCCGATCCAGTCGTTCCGGAAGTGCATGCTCGAAGAAGGCGAAGCCACCGAGGCCGAACTCGCGGCCATCGAGAAGGAAATCGGCGACACGACGGCGGCGGCCCTCAAGCAGGCCGAGGCCGATCCCTGGCCCGCCCCGGAAACCGCGGTGGTGCACGTTTACGACGAGAATCCGCCGGCGCCGGCGCCGGAATTGCCGGCCGGCACGCGGGAAATCAACTTCATCCGCGGCACGCTCGAGGCGCTGGAGGCGGAGATGGCGCGCCAGCCGGGAATCTTCGTGATGGGCGAAGGCATCGGCGTGCGCGGCGGCAACTTCGCCACAACCACCGGCCTGTACCAGAAGTACGGAGCCGTACGTCTTTGCGATACACCCATCTGCGAGCGCGGGTTTGTGGGCCTGGCCTGCGGCGCGGCCATGGCCGGCGCGCGGCCGGTGATCGATTTCATGTTCGCGGACTTCGTGCTCGACGGCGTGGGCGAAATCATCAACCAGATCGCCAAGATGCGCTATATGAGCAACGGACGCCTCAATATGCCCGTGATCCTGCGCGGCTGCATCGGCATCGGGCACTCGGCGGCGACGCACCACTCTGGAAACTATGGTTCCATGTTCGCACATTTCCCGGGGTTGAAGGTGGCCATGCCGTCCACGGCCTACGACGCCAAAGGCTTGTTCATGCGGGCGTTGCGCGGGAACGATCCGGTCTTGTTCCTCGAACATCGGGAGCTGATCGGTTTCAAGTGCCCCGTGCCGGAAGGCGACTACGAGATCGAGTTCGGCAAGGCGGCGGTCGTGCGTGAAGGGCGCGATGTGACCGTGGTGGCGATGGCCATGATGGTGCACCTCGCGAAGAAGGCGGCCGTGGCGCTGGCGTCCGACGGGATCGAGGTCGAGCTGATAGACCCGCGCACCCTGGCGCCGCTGGATACTGCGACGGTGCTGGCATCCGTGCGCAAGACCGGCCGGCTGCTGATCGTGGACGAGGATTTTGCGCCGTACAGCGTGGCCAGCGAAATTGCCGCCGCTGCCGCCGCCGAAGGATTCGACGATCTGGACGCGCCCGTGAAGCGCCTGCATGGCGCGTTTGCACCGGTGCCCTACAGTCCGACGCTGGAGAGACAGTTGACGCCCGATGCGGATGCGATTGCGCAAGCCGTGCGAGAGCTGATGGAGGAGTAGAAATGGCCATTGAAATAACATTGCCGAGACAGGGCTGGTCCATGGAAGAGGCGGTCTTCGTGGAGTGGCTGAAGAAGGATGGCGATGAGGTCAAAGCCGGCGAGCCGTTGTTCTCCGTGGAGACCGACAAGGCGGTGCAGGAAATAGAATCGCTGGACGCGGGGATCCTGCGGCTAACACCGAATTCGCCCGGGAAGGACGATACGGTTCGAGTGGGGGACGTGCTGGGGTATCTGGTGGCGGCCGGCGAGGCGACGCCGACGGGGAAGGCGGCTGCTGTGGCCGGCCCTGCGGCAGGCGATCTGGCTGGTTCGTCCCACGGACCGGCGGCGGTGGAGCGCCGCCCTCCAGAGATTGAACCTTCTTCTGGAGGGCGCGGTTCCACCCGCGCCGAACGATCGACGGCCACCGGCCGTCCTGTCTCCCCGCGCGCGGCGCGGCGCGCGATGCAGGAAGGTGTGGATTTGCGATCCGTGCAGGGCACGGGTAAGGGCGGCCGTGTCCGGGAGTCCGATGTGGTGGCGGCCAAGCAGGGGAACGCTGCGCCAGCCGCAGCGGCTTCCGCACCTGTTCCATCGGCCGCACCCGCCGTGCCGCCGATTCCGGGTCGCGACGAGAAGGTGACAACGCTGCGCCGGACGGTCGCCGACCGCATGCACCGCAGCAAGACGATCACCGCGCCGGTTACGCTGACCACGCGGGTGGATGCCGATGCGCTGGTGGCGCTGCGTGAAGGGGTGAAGGCGAATGCCAAGGGGAAGAAGAGTGTTCCGGCCTACGGCGATATCATCATGCGCGAAGTGGCGCAGGCCTTGCTGGAACATCCGGCGCTCAATGCCCGGTGGGAGGATGCCCACATTCGCTATCCGGATTCCGTGAATATCGGATTTGCGGTGGACACAGAGGCGGGGTTGATGGTCCCCGTTGTGCATGACGCACCGCGCCACTCCGTGCAGGAGTTGGCGGAGGTGACACGGGACTTGGCGGAGCGGGCCAAGGCGCGCCGCCTGACGCCGGAAGAAATGAGCGGCGGGACGTTCACCATCACTAACCTGGGCATGGCGGGGATCGATGCTTTTACGCCGATCGTCAATTGGCCCGAATGCGCCGTGCTCGGCTTGGGACGGATCACGGAGGAGCCGGTGGTGAAGGTAGAGAAACTGGCGATCGGTCACCGTATGTGGCTGAGTCTGACCTTTGATCACCGCATCGTGGACGGCGCGCCTGCAGCGCGTTTCCTGGAGGCGGTGCGAGGCCGGATCGAGAGTCTCGGGAGAAGTTGAGCGAAACATGACAAGCAAAACACCACACCTTCGTATCGAGGTCACAGCGCTGGAGGGTTTCGGTGAACGGGTCGGCCTTCGGTTGCGTGCGGGATTCGAACCACTTCGGCATTGCGTATCTTCCCGCTGGGCGGCGAAGGCGAGCAGTTCGGGGGCCACAAGGGCTACGGCCTGGCCGTCATGGTTGACATCCTGTGCAGCGTGTTGTGCGGCGCATCCTTCGGACTGCAGGTCAGCGACACCGCCACCAGTTCGGCCCGGGTCAGCCATTTCTTCGGCGCCACTAAGATCGGGGCTTTCCGGGATCCGGCGGAATTCCGCAAGGACATGGACCGGATGCTGAAGGACTTGCGGCTCAGTCCGCCGGCGGTGGGTGCGGAGCGCGTGTACTTTGCGGGCAGAAGGAATTTGAGCACGAAACCGAAGTGAAGCGTTCGGGCGTTCCGCTCTTTGCGGAAACCGTGGCATTACTGGAGAAGATCAGCCGCGAGACAGCCGTGCCGATGCCGGCAACGGGGGGGGGATATGAGGAGTGCCGTGAAATTGACCAGCAAAGAACGATTCGCGCGGATTCTGAAACACCAGTCGGTGGATCGCATCGGCCTGTTCGAGGTCTACTGGCGGGAGACTGCCGTGAAATGGGCCGCCGAGGGACACTTCGCGAAACCGGAGGAGATCAGCGACCACTTCGGGCTGGACGTGCGGCGCACCGGCGGCGAGATCACACCGGGTATCTACCGGCTGATCAACCTGGTGGGCGACGTGGAGACCAAGGATGAACTGGTCGAGGAGACGGAAACGACCCGCCTTGTGCGGGACGGCAATGGCGCCCTGCTGCGCTGGATCAAGAACGGCGCCAGCGGGCCGGAGCATGTTGGTTTCGCCGTCGCGGAGCGGCAGGACTGGGAGGAAAAGATCCTGCCGCGGCTGCTCGACGAAAAGACCTACGAGAAGCGGATCAACTTTGCCGCCTACCGGGAAACGCGGCAGAAGTGCACCCGCGACCAGACTTTCATGACCTGCGGCGTGCTCGGCGCGTTCGATACCATGTCGCCCATGTGCGGACACGAGAACCTGCTGATCGGCATGGCGGCCGATCCCGACTGGCTGCGGCGAATGGCCGGGCTTTATGGCGAACTGACCGTACGCCTGCTGGAAACCCTCTTTGCGCGCGAGGGACTGCCGGACGGCCTGTGGGTCTGGGACGACCTCGGGTACAGACAAACGCCGTTCATGTCCACCGCCATGTACCGCGAGCTGATCATGCCCGCGCACAAGAAGCTCTTCGACTTTGCGCACAGCCACAACTTGCCCGTGGTTCTGCACTGTGACGGTTTTGTCGAGGCGCTGATCCCGTCGCTGATCGAAGCGGGTATTGATTGCTTGCAGCCGATCGAGATCAAGGCCGGCATGGACCTGCTCCGCATCAAGAAGAACTTCGGCGACAGGATTGCCCTGATCGGCGGCATGGACGAGCGGGTGTTGGAGACCAACGACCTCAAGGCCGTGGAGCGCGAGCTTGCCGCCAAAGTGCCCGGCGCCATGGCCGGCGGCGGCTATGTGTTGCAAGTGGACCACAGCGTGAGCCATTTGGTGGAATACGACACCTACCGGTTCTTTGTGGAGCGCGGGCTGGAGATGGGTCGGTATAAGTGAGGACGACGCGAATCGACTCGAGTCGACTCCAATCGATTGGCGTCGAAAAGAGCGGAAACAGAATGAACCAGACCAGGAGGAGCGCAGCAACAAGCCTCGTGCTGACTACAATTGCCATGACACAAATGACAACGATTTCCGCCCGAGCAGCAGCCAGACTCGAACGCCCCGCAGATGCCGCGTATGAAATAGGCGGCCCTCTTCGCAAGCAGATTGACGGGGTGGTCGAGAACTGGCTCATTCCGGCGCCGGGGAACAACCCGGCCATGACCGAGATGTTTGCCGACCGCGACAAGCAGCCCCTCCGGAATCTGCTTCCCTGGTCCGGCGAGTTCTTCGGCAAGTATCTCACCGCCTCGGCGCAGATGATCCGGCTGACGGGCAACAAAAAGCTGCAGGCGACCGTCGAGAAGGTCGTGGCCCGGGCCATCGCGCTGCAGGCCGAGGATGGCTATCTCGGCCCGTGGTCCAAGGAGTTCCGTCTGCGTAAAGGGGCGTCGAACTGCGAACGGTTCAACCTGCCCCAGGTCGAACCATGGGACGCCTGGGGGCATTACCATGCCATGATCGGCCTGCTGCTCTGGCACCAGG
>CAYSBP010000252.1:2408-5079 GCA_964429255.1 uncultured Planctomycetia bacterium | reverse complement strand
GGGACGTCACTTCAGGTCGCGCCGGAGCAACCATGCGCCCGACGGCTCGTCCTGAACGTAATGATTGGGCGCGGCGGCGGCATAGCGCGCGCGGGCGGCCTGGGCCATCACCCGTCCCGCATCCACGTCCGTCAGTCCGTTGGCCGTCAGGATCTCTTTATACAACGCGCGGCGATCGGCGTTCTCGGCGGCCAACAGGTCCTCCAACCCCTTCTTCTCGCCCAAACCCAGCCCTTCCATCGTACGCGCCGACAACAACCCGTCCCGGCCTTCACCAATCTGCCCGGCGTCCTTGAACTTGGCCAGCGCCACAGCACGCGCGTCCATCGCTTCCTTCAACGTCCGCACCGCCGGCGTGCTGACGTTCAAGTTCGGCTCCTGGGCGAAGCCCAGGTTGGAAAGCAGCGCGAAGCAGCACGCCAGTATCAGTATCCATCGCATAGGGCATCTCCCAGGAAGTGATCCGTCATCCGTGATCGGTGATCGGTCTGACCACCGGTTACCGATTCCTGCTCGCCCATCACTCTTTTTTCATCCACTTGGTCACAACTTCGCTCCAAAGCATGCGTTCTGTCGACTTGCCTTTCACCTGCCGCTTGCCATCGGTCAGGGCGCTGTTCTCCACACCCTCCAGACGTATGCCGGAGAGAATGCATTCATTGGGCAGGAGCGGCAGCAGGTAGTAGAGCCAGGCATCGTCGGCGCGCAGGGTTGGATTCTGTCGGCGCTCCTCGGGCGCGATGGGTTTCAACTCCACGGCCCAACCCAGGTGCTGGAAGAGCGGTTTCTTACCCACGCTGACCTTCTCTTCGGGCTCCTTGCTCAACCACTGCGCAAAGCGCCGCTCGAAGAAGTACTCCTTGTCCGGCTTCGGGATGCTGCCCACTTCCATGCGGAACTTGCGGATGCCGGAGACGCCCGTCCCGAGCATCTCGAATCCGGTCACACTCAGATTAACATCCACCTTGACCTGCCCGTGCGAGGAGTTATGGGCGGTCAGGCTGCCTATGCTCAGGCCATCAATCTTCAGTTCACGAAAGCCGAGGGCCGGCGTCAGTCCCAGACAATCCTGGATGTAAAGGCCCGAGAGTTGCAGGTTGCCCTGGAAGAACGGCGCCGTGAGCGATCCGTTGGTGATCAGGTTCCACGTACCCAACACGCTCGGTTCGCGCCAGAGGCGGCAGGAGGAGAGCAACCCGGTCAGCACGGCCGGCGGGTATTGCGCGTAGCCGTTCAGTCCTTTGAAATCCAATGACTGCGCCGCCGCGATGTCAGCGAATCGCAACGCATTCACGCGGAAGCCGAAGTCGATCCGCGGTGCTCCGATGAGGATGTTCTCGATCTGCAGTCCTTCGATCTGCACTTCGCCACCGGTCACCGTCGCCTTCACCGGCGTGACGGCGCGCAGGACGTTGGGCGAAGCGATGATGGCCACGGGTTGCTGGGGAATCCGAAGGGGCGGCCGGTCCACGGCCGACCAGGTCATGGTTCCGCGCAAATCCGTGGGCCAGTCCGCCGGCCAGAGCCCCTGGTGGAAGGAGAGCGGCAGTTCGCCGTTCAAGCCGGTCGCCGTCCAGCCCGCGTTTGCGATGGAGACCTGATTGAAGAGGATCTTGCCGGAGAGCGCCGATCGGTCCGAAGACCAGATGTGGCGACCGGCATACGTGAAGGCCCCGCTCAGCTTCAGATCCGGGGCGCGCCGGCCGATGTTCTGCTGCAACAGGTCACGGTTCAGCGCGTTCAGGTCGTTCGACACCAGTTCGACGTCGTTGAGGAAGCCCTCCCCTTTTCCAAAGACATCCCAGTCACCCGGCACGGTCATGCGACCTGCAGCGGAGAGCCTCAGCCGCGGCGACATATCCAGCAGCGCCTTGTGGACGCGGACATCGAGCGTTCCACTTTTCTGCGGCTGGATCTGGGCGACGAACTGCGCGATCAGTTTCTCCTTGCGTTTGGGCGGCGGGATGTAGAAGCGTTCATTGGGCTTGAAACTGCCCAGGAAGACCAGATAGCGTGGATCGACCAGCAGTTCGTAGTCCTTCAGCGTGGTCAGCACGTTGCAGGTGATTCCGGTGCTACCCGCGTCAAAGGCCACTTCACCGCGGAACGTGCCGGTCAGCCGAGCGGCTTCACTGCGTTCCATTTCGTTCGCGGTCGGGCTGTAACGGAGATGGACCTGGTCGGTCTCGCCGGTAACCACCACCGCGCTGCCGGGGCGCCCGGTGCGCAGATCACCCAGGCTGAAGGGGCTGGCTTCCAGGCTCAGTCGCGGCAGTTTTCCCGCCAGCTTCAGGGTTGGCGGGATGTACGCGCCCAATGGCGAATCACCCAGCCGGCCCAGGTCGAAGTTCTCCAGTTTGAGCACCAGGGGTCCAACCTGCCACTTGGCCCAATCGGCGATCTCGAAGCCGAGTGAATCCGCGCTGACGTCATATCCGCCGCTCAACCCACCCCAGAAACTGGTGTCCAGCCGCCCGACGACGCGCGCGGTGGTACGATCAGGCCGGGTCACGACAGCGCTCACCGAAAAATGGGCGCCGCTCTCCCATCCCAGGTTCGCGGCAAACTCCTGCCACTGCCCATCGGCGCCACGCGTGGCGCTGAGCGTCAGTTCCATCGCGGGCACCGGAATGCGCTGCGTCAGCACGACCAACTGCGCGGGTTCGATGCG
>CAYSBP010000252.1:0-2308 GCA_964429255.1 uncultured Planctomycetia bacterium | reverse complement strand
GGTGGGCACCGCGCCCTCCCCCATCCGGCCACCGAGCAAACGGCGCCCCAGTTCCGTTCGTAACAGCGCACCAAGGTCCAGCTCGAACTCGTTGACCTTCACGACCTTCAGCAGTTCAAGCCAGGCCGCACCGAGATCACGCCACTGGGCCTGGGCGTCGAAGGCCAACCGGCCGATCTCGCCGAACGCCACATCGGCGCCGGAAATAGTGGCGCCCTTCAGGCTGCCGCTCACATGCGCCTTCAGCCTGACCGGGGGCAATCCACCTGCGCCGGGGATGCCAAGGCGCAGGTTGGGCGCATCCAACCGCCCCTGGTAGACCAGTCCCGCCGGATCGCCCAGCGGCACGGAAACCTGCAGGTCCTCCAGAAAGACCGCGCCTTCCTTCGACCAGTCGTTCAGCAGACTCAGCCCCTCGAACCACTTCGACAGGTCCTGAATCATGAGACGCAAACGTCCCTTTTCGAAGACTGCGGTCTCCGTCCCCTCCGTCGGGAAATCGATGCGCCCGCGCAACGCGCCCAGCCCGCTCACCTCCAGAACCACTTCCTCGACCGCCGGCCACGCCGTCAGACGGGGCTCCGACACGCGCGCGCGCAGTTCAATGCGGCGGTCGGGAATGACCAGCGCGACATCCTTGCCGATCTTCCAGCGGAAGTCTTTGCAGTCCACGCGCCCGTCGAAGGTCCAGTCGCCGGTCGTGTTTGAGTAAATCGACCACTCGCGCAGCAGGTCGAAGCGGCAGGCCAGCCGGCCGCTTGGACGCTCACCCGTCCGTTCGATAAAACCGAGGTCGTTCTCCAGATCCACCGTCCCGGTTACGCCCGCACGAAGCGACGAGCCCGGACCGATCACGGCATCGACGCGCAGTTCCGACTTCGAGGGCCACTGCGCGTAGAGCGTCAGCGGCTGCGGCATCGGCGGCCGGGCGCGCGTCATCATGACCCGAACGCCGGTCAGGTCCAGGCGACGGCCCGGCGCCCACTCCAGTCCGAGCGTTCCGCCACTGACCTGTATCTCGTCAACCCAGTACTCGGACGGCTTGGTCGGCGGACGCTCGAAGTTCCAGCGCCCGTTCGCGTCGCGTCGCAGCGACAGTGACGGTTTTTCGATATCGACAGCACGAACCTGCTTCTGCATCACCAGCGCATACGGATCCCATCGTACCTTCACGTTCTTGACGTGAAGCGCAGGAACCGTGTCGCCGTCATTTGAAGGGAGGTTCAGTTCGCCGATGCGCAGGCTCTCGATCCCACTGGTTTCGATCTCGCCGGTCGAGGCGTTCGGCCCCAGCGACCCCTTGACGGCCCCCTTCACCGCACGTTCGACGCCACCGGTCTTGATGTAGATCAGCACCGCCACATACGCGATGATGGGCAGGAGCACTGCCAGCGCCACCGTCACGAGCACGCCGAGAAAGAAACCGCGCCAAGAGCGTTTCGGTTTCTCGATCAACGCCTTGGACCAACCCGTCGGCGGGTCGGGATATCGTGGTGGGGGCGCCTGTTCCGGCACAAACGAGTCCTCTGTAGCGCATGCCGCCGGCTCACGCAGACACCGTCCGGCGAATGATGTCACGTGGTTCTGACGAATCAGGCTGAGAAGCCCGACCTGCATCGCCAACCCAACGGCTCAGCCCGCACAGCATAGCGCGGTCCGTGCACCTTCTCCAGCGCCAGCCACAGATCGGCCTCGCGGGCAACCCACAGCAGCCGCTGCGCCACGGCCGGCACTTCTCCGAGCCGTTCGATCAGCGCGTCGCCATCCTCATGCTCGGCCATGCCCGGCGCGAAAAGAATCGTCTGCCGGTACGCGCAGAGCGCCGCGGCCAGCGCACCCACCGCGTCCCAGTGTTCGTCCACCACGGGGAGCATGGAAGGCAGTTGCCCGGACGTGACCAGCTCTTCGTTGGCCTGCTGCAGCAGCCCCCAGAGGTCCAACGTGAAGCGCGCACCGCCCAGTCCATCGCGTCCGTCGAAGGCCAATACCAGACTGCGCGGTGAGACGGCATCCAGTGATCGGCCCCGCAGCGAAACCAGCGCGCCCTCCATCGTCGAATCCGACGGCGCACCGCCACCGGACACCAAGTCCACCGCCACATCCCCCGCAGGTCCGGCCGCGGCTATTGCGGCAAACGCCACCGCATTCAGAACGCGGAGGCCGGCGCATTCCAAGCGCGGGCCGCGGCCGACATCAAGGCCGACGCAGAGCGCCGGCGTGACGGAGGGCAAGGCATGCGCCGCCTCGGCGATCGCAGGCAGAACCGCCAGTCGAAGATCGGCGGCTTCATAGGCCGGGTCCAGTTGCC
>CAYSBP010000251.1:0-5082 GCA_964429255.1 uncultured Planctomycetia bacterium | reverse complement strand
CCAGAAGCAGGTTGTCTGTCCTCGCAAGCTGTGGCAGCCATCCTGCTTGTCGCTGTGCGCATCTCGATTAGCGGCCGCATGTCGTCTGCGTCAATCGTGCCGCCGGGATCGTGGCCCTGTCACCCTTCCACGCCCCGGCTGTCCCGTTTGCCGCAGCCGCAATCCTGCATGCCAACCGTTTCTCAGCGAAGAGCCCCGCCGTCTGCTTGGCAGCCATCGGACGAGCAGGCAGGCTAGGCTTGCCTTCACTGGGGTCGTTCCGAGTTCGTTGCAGGGCAACGTGCCCGGAACTCCGCGGAAATCTCCGCTGGCGCGCTCGGACGCCAAGCAGCATGTTCCACGACTGGCGTCAGATCCGAGGTGCAAGTCAGTTCTGGCAATCAGTGGGTCGAACACTCAGGCGCATCCATTAACGGTTGCTTTGCAACCATACCAAGATCGATACAATTAGTGCTTGCGTCACTCGCGTCGATAGAGTACAGTTCCTGAAGTTGCAGGTGTACTGTACAAAAAACGCCGCCCGGTTCAGTCCCGAGCGGCGTCAGCGAAACGAGGCTGGCAAGTGCTGCCCCCGATTCTGTGGTAAGAAGACGGTAGCGCATGACGGCCTCGAGATCAAGAACAGCGGTCAACACGAAGGTGAAAGGTAACTGCTCAGGTAGCCCAGCGGCATGGGCGTGTTTCACGCCACGTAGGTCAGGCATTCCTGCCTGACCCGCTTACGCCAGCAGAGAGTCAGCCAGGAATGGCTGACTTACTGTGGCCACCTGAGCAGTTACGGTGAAAGAAACGCAGGGCCGGAGGTGCTCCCTCCGGCCTTGGAGTCAAGTATGACCAGACACGCAAAGCTAGGCGAGCTGATCGGCATTCGCACCGGATATCTGTCCCGTAGTAAGATAGAGGAAGCCGTCGACGGGAGATTCTGCCTCATTCAGCTCCGCGATTTCGACAACACCCGCACCGCTATCGACAAACAGAAGCTCACTCGTTTCGAACCTGGCGACATGCGGAAGGATCAGACGATCCATCCCAATGAGGTAATCTTCCTCGCCAAGGGCGTCAACAAGTTCGCCTACAAGCCTGGACCGCTTCCAGCGCCGACCCTCGCCGCCAGCTACTTCTACGTACTCACCCCGTCAGCGGATATCAACCCCAAGTATCTCAACTGGTTTCTCAACCATCCGCACACGCGCCGCGTGTTCGACCGCATCGCCGGCGTTGGCGCCCGCATGCCCGTCATGAAGAAGTCAGACCTGGCCGACATCGACATCCCGCTCCCCCCGCTGCCCGACCAGCAGAAGATCGTCGAACTGCACGCGCTCGCGCTCCGCGAGGCCACGCTGCTCGACGAGCTCCAGCGAAGCCGCGGGACGCAGATCAATGCCGTCACAATGATGCTTGCCAAACAAGTAGGTCAGGCATTCCTGCCTGACCATACGCACGAAGAGTGTCAGCCAGGAATGGCTGACATACTTGAAGGAGAGGACGCCCACCATGCCTAACGGACAACTCCGCAGCGAGATATTCAACGTCGTCTGGAAAGCCTGCGACACCTTCCGGGGCGTGATCGACCCCAGTCAGTATAAGGACTACATCCTCACCTTGCTTTTC
Organism: uncultured Planctomycetia bacterium; assembly: GCA_964429255.1. Lineage (GTDB taxonomy): Bacteria > Planctomycetota > SZUA-567 > H5-PLA8 > H5-PLA8 > CAYSBP01. The sequence continues at coordinate 3,471 of CAYSBP010000251.1, read as the reverse complement.
GTCAAATACCTCAGCGACATCCGAAAATCCAAACTGGCCGAGTTCGAGAAGAAGTATGCCGGTGATCAAGTCCGTATCGACCGCGCCATGTCACGCGAGCGTTTCACCATAGAGGCAGACTGCACCTTCGAGTCCCTCTACGCTCGGCGCGATGAAAATGACATCGGCCAACTCATCAATACCGTTCTGGAGAAGATTGAGGATGCCAACAAGTCCAAGCTCCACAACGTCTTCCGGAACATCGACTTCAACAGCGAGTCCAATCTCGGCAAGGCCCGCCAGCGCAACCAGCGACTCAAGACGCTCCTCGAAGACTTCGGCAGCGGGAAGCTCGACCTCCGCCCCGAGCGCATCGGTCACATGGACATCGTGGGCGATGTGTACGAATACCTCATCGCCCGCTTCGCCGCGCAGGCCGGCAAGAAGGCCGGGGAGTTCTATACCCCCGCCGAAGTGTCCGAGACGCTCGCGCGTCTCGTCGCGCCCCAGGACGGCGACCGCATCTGCGATCCCACCTGCGGCTCCGGCTCCCTCCTCATCAAGGCATCACAACAGGTCGGCTCCAGCAACTTCTCGCTCTTTGGCCAGGAAATGAACGGCAGCACCTGGGCTCTCTGCAAGATGAACATGTTCCTGCACGAGGTCGACGCTGCCCGAATCGAGTGGGAAGACACCATCCGCCACCCTCAGCTCGTCGAGAACGACGCTCTGCTCAAGTTCGACATCGTCATCGCGAATCCACCCTTCAGCCTCGACAAGTGGGGCCAGGATATGGCCGCCGACGACCGTTACGAACGTTTCAAGCGCGGCATCCCGCCCAAAAGCAAGGGCGACTGGGCCTTCATCTCCCACATGATCGCCACCGCCCTTGAGGGTAAAGGCCGCGTTGGCGTTGTCGTGCCCCACGGCGTCCTGTTCCGCGGCGGCCAGGAAGGCAAGATCCGCGAAACGCTCATCCGCGAGAATTTGCTGGCGGGTGTTGTTGGACTGCCAGGCAACCTGTTCTACGGGGCCGGAATCCCTGCCGCGCTCATGATCTTCGACAAGTCGCGCACCACTGACGGCAAGGATCCCGTCTTCTTTGTCGATGCCTCGCGCGAGTTTGAGCAGGGCACGAATCAGAACAAACTCCGTCAGCAGGATATGGACAAGATCGTCCAGACCTTCCACGACCGCACCATCATCGAGAAGTACTCGTACTCCGCCGCGTTTGCTGAGATTGAGGAGAATGACTTCAATCTCAACATACCGCGCTACGTGGATACGTTTGAGCCCGAGCCCGAGGTGGATATGTCCGCCGTTCAGCAGGAAATCGCTCGCATCGAGGGGGAACTGATCGAGACACAGTCAAAGATGCGTAACTACTTGAAGGAGTTAGGCTTTGATGAGTAGGTCAGGCATTCCTGCCTGACCATGCAGACGAAGAGTGTCAGCCAGGAATGGCTGACATACTGGGATGGGTTGTGATGAGAAATGGCAAGCATTTTCACATATCTCCGATAACGTGTAAACATTGCGCGGAATATCTTGTAACAAGCCCTGCGCTTATTATAGGTTAAGACGTAAAAGTATAACAAGCGGGTCGCTTATTATAGGATGCCAGTCATGAAACGCGAACTGCAGGGTCGATACGAGACGACAACAACACTGGGTGAACCTGTCAGGGCTTTCGTGCCGGCCCAGCTTCCGCCCGTGCCCTCGATCAACTGGCATGCACAGCTACGAAGCCGCTTTGACGAGGCCTTGGTCGCCCTTGGCAGGATTGACAGCGTATCCATGCTCCTGCCCGACATCTCCCTGTTTCTCTACAGCTACGTACGCAAAGAGGCGGTGCTTTCCTCCATGATCGAAGGCACGCAGTCCTCGCTCTCCGACCTGCTCCTGTTCGAGCTCGAAGAAGTACCCGGCGTGCCCCTCGATGACGTGCGCGAGGTCAGCAACTACGTGGCAGCCTTGGACCACGGCCTGGCCCGCATTCGGGGCGGATTTCCGCTTTCGCTGCGCCTGATTCGCGAGATCCACGAAAAGCTACTCGCCCACGGGCGTGGCAGCGACAAGAAGCCCGGTGAATTCCGTCGCAGTCAGAACTGGCTTGGCGGGACGCGCCCCGGCAATGCCGTTTTCGTCCCGCCGCCACCCGAACGCATCATAGAATGTATGGGCGCCCTGGAGTTGTTTCTGCACGACCAGCCGGAGCCCACGCCGCCGCTGCTCAAAGCCGCGCTGGCGCATGTGCAGTTCGAGACCATTCACCCCTTCCTTGATGGCAATGGCCGGGTCGGCCGCCTGCTGATCGCCCTGCTCCTGTGCGAGCACGGCGTACTGCGCGAGCCGATGCTATACCTGAGCCTCTTCTTCAAGACCCATCGTCAGACCTACTACGATCTGCTCAATCGCGTTCGGCTCGACGGCGACTGGGAAGCCTGGCTCGACTACTTCGCCGAGGCCGTCACCGTCACCGCCGGCCAGGCCGTGGACACCGTGCAGAGGTTGGAGACCATGGCCCGACGAGACCGCGACAGGATTCACGGCCTGGGGCGCGCCGCCGGGTCCGCCCTGCAGGTGCATCACGAACTGCTGCGCCGTCCGCTCGCCACGTCCCCGGAACTGACCCGGCGTATCGGCTTGACGGCCCTGACCGTCAATCGTGCTCTCGCGCACCTGGCAAACCTCGGCATCGTCCGCGAACTGACCGGTCAGAAACGCAAACGCGTCTTTAGCTACGCCGAGTACATGGCGATCCTGAACGAGGGAACCGAATTGCCGGAGTAGGACAGGCATTCCTGCCTGTCCCCTCCGGATGGTCAGGCAGGAATGCCTGACCTACTGAAAGAACGAACATGACAGAGCAGAACAAAGTAGGTCAGCCATTCCCCTGTCCCGCCGAAGCCCGGCGAAGGCGGATGGCTGACCCGAACGAGAATAGGCCGGGGTACAAGAAGTCCAAGGTCGGGTGGATTCCGGATGACTGGGCTTCGCGTCGTGTCGCCGAACTCGGCTCTGTCACGTACGGGCTGACCGTCAACGCCCAAAGGCGAGATTCGACTGATCTCTGTCCTTACCTTACAGTCGCCCAATTCACAGCCCACGGTCTAGCGATTTCCGCCGCCAAGTTCATCGGTACACTTAAAGGAGATCGGAAGCGCTTCGGGCTCCATAAAAACGACATCCTTGTTGTCGAAGGCAATGGGAGCCGGGGCATCGTTGGCAAAGCCGATGTCTGCCCCGACCTCCCATGCGAAATTCTGCATCAGAACCACTTGTTACGCATCCGTCTCCACAAAGGGACATACATTCCCCAGCTTCTTGCTGCATACATCAACTCTGACCACTTTCGACACTATCTCGATTCCAAAATTATCACTTCAAGCGGCCTCCATACAATCAACTCATCGGTTCTGGCACAGGCCCCAATTCCCCTCCCGCCCCTCCCCGAGCAGCAAAAGAACGCCGCTATCCTCTCCACCTGGG
>CAYSBP010000250.1:0-5092 GCA_964429255.1 uncultured Planctomycetia bacterium | reverse complement strand
CCGATGTCCCACAACGATTTTCCCGACCGACTGCCCGCGAAACCCAGCCTGAAAGGCTTCCTTGACTCGCTGAAGTACGACGCCGATGGACTGGTCGCCGTCATCACCCAGGACGTGAAGAGCGGGGAAGTCCTGATGCTCGCCTTCGCCAACCGCGACGCGGTCGAAAAGACACTCAAGACCGGCCTGCTGCACTACTACTCGCGCTCGCGCCAGAAAATGTGGCTGAAGGGCGAAGAGTCCGGCCACGTGCAGAAACTCGTCAGCCTGGCCGTCGACTGCGACGGTGACGCGATCCTGGCCAAAGTCCGCCAGGTGAAGGGCGCCTGCCACATGGGCTTCCGCTCGTGCTTCGCCTTCCGCATCTCGAAGGACGGCAAGATGAAAGTCGTCGGCAAGAAGGTCTTCGACCCGAAGAAGGTTTACAGGAAATAGCGTGCGGGGAGCACGGGCTGCGTAAACGACCGATACGCCCGGATGCACCGGTGGTCTTCGTCTTTCTGCGTGCCGGGAAATCGCAGACGCAGTCATCTCGGCCATATCCGGTTCGCGCTTGGCTTAGAGCGGTACTCAGGTTAGAAGACGCGGATTCAGGACTGGTCAAGGAAATGCAACCCGCATGTCTGAACTTCGCCGCGACCCCGTCTCCGACCGCTGGGTGGTCATCACCGCCGAGCGAGCCAACCGTCCGGGCGCATTCCTGAACGAGGCGCCCGAGCCTCCGCCGGAGTTCGATCCGTTCGCGGAAGGGAACGAAGACAAGACGCCTCGCGAGATCGCCGCTGTGCGGGAGCCCAACACGCCGCCCAACAAGCCGGGCTGGCGCATCCGCGTGGTGCCCAACAAGTTTCCCGCGCTGATGGTGGAAGGCCAGATCGACAAGCACGGCGTCGGCGTCTACGACCGCATGCAGGGCATCGGCGCGCACGAGATCATCATCGAAACGCCGCAGTGCGTCCGCAGCTTCACCGGCCTGCCGGACCGCCATGTTGTCGAAATCCTGGGCATGTACCGCGACCGGCTCAACGATCTGGCGGGCGACCAGCGGTTTCTATACGGAATGCTCTTCAAGAACGTCGGTGCTGCGGCCGGCGCGACGCTCTACCACACACACAGCCAACTCATCGCCATGCCGATCCTGCCGCGCGCGCTGCGCGTCAAGATGGACCGCATGAAGCAATACGTTCAGTACCGCGAGCGGTGTCTTCTCTGCGATTTGGTTTCGCAGGAGCTGGACCAGCAGGTGCGGGTGGTGATGGATTCGGGTTCCTTCGTGGCGTTTTCCCCGTACGCGTCGCGCTTCCCGTTCGAGATTTGGGTGTTTCCGAAGGTGCATCAGAGTCACTTCGAAGCGCTGCATCCATCACTCAGCGAGGAACTGGCGTTCCTGCTCAAGCGCGTGCTGCTGAAGATCGAGAAGGGTTTGGGGACGCCGGCCTACAGCTACATGCTCTTCACCTCACCGTTCCGGACGGCCCACAGCGACGAGTTCCACTGGCATATAGAGATTACGCCGCGGTTGACGCGCGTGGCCGGTTTCGAGTGGGGTATGGGGTTCTACATCAATCCTGTACCGCCTGAAGATGCCGCCGCGTTTCTACGGAACGTCAAGCAGTAGAGCGAAAGGTTGGAGCAGCACCATGCATATCGCCTTGATCTCGCCCGAGTTGACGCCGTTCGCCAGCACCGGTGAACTGGGCCGCCACGTGCATTCGCTAGCCAAGGCGTTGGGCGCCTTGGGGCAGCGGGTTAGCGTCTTCGTACCGTACTACCGTGCGGCGCGCGACGGGGGCGTTGATGCACCGGAGGTGGCTGCAGGGACAACGCTGGTCGGCGCCGAAACCGTGCCGTGGCGGCTCCGGCGCGCCCAGTCATCCCCGCGGAACGTCAACTACTTCCTCATCGAGAACAACGGGTACTTCGATCGCGAGGGGCTGTACGGCGACGCGCGTGGCGACTACCACGACAATTGCAGTCGATTCCTCTTTCTGTCCCGGGCCGCGATGGAGGCGGCCGAGACGCTGGGTGACCCGGTGGACCTTTTCCACGCACACGATTGGGCGGCCGGTCTGGTTCCGGCCTATCTGCGCTGCTCGCTCGCAGAACGGCCCTTCTTCAAACGTGCAGCCAGTGTCTTCACCTTGCATCAGATCGGCAATCTCGGGCAGTTCTGGCACTGGGACTGGCCGTTGCTGAACCTGCCGTGGAAACACTTCAACTGGCGCGAGATGGAGTTTCACGGGAAGATCTGCTTTCTCAAAGCGGGCCTGGTCTACGCCGACACGCTGACCACGGTATCGCCGGGCTACGCGCAGGAGATTCAGCAGTCGGAGGGCGGCTCGGGACTTGAAGGCCTGCTCCGGGAACGCTCCGCGGACCTGAAGGGCATCGTCGCCGGAATCGACACGCAGGACTGGGATCCGGCCCTGAACGGCAAGCTTCCGGAAGGTTTCTCCACGACGGACCCGGCGGCCAAGGCACGCAATCGCGTGCCATTGTTCAAGCGATGCGAGTGGGACGACGATCAGGGACGTCCGATCGCCGCGTTGCTGGGGCCTCTCACCGAACGGGCTGGCGTGGTTCTGGTCGCCCAGGCATTGGATGAACTGGTGCGCCGCGAGATGCGGCTGGTAATCGTGGGTACGGGCGACGAGCGCTGCAAGACGCTCTTCCAGCGACTGCGCAACCTGCATCCGCAGCGGCTTGCCGTCTTCTGGACCGAGAACGAAGATCTGATGCGGCTTGCGATGGCTGGCAGCGACATCCTGCTCCGCCCCGGGCTGGATTCGCCCAGCGACGCGACGCACCTTGGTGCGCAACGTTACGGTGCCATTCCGATCGCCCTCCGGAGCGGGATCCTGGCCGATACGGTGGTCGACGGAACGCCCGATACGCTGGCGGAGGGGACGGCCACGGGGTTCCTCTTCGACGAACCGACCTCGCGCGGACTGCTTTCGGCGATCGACCGGGCCCTCGCCGTGCGCCGCGAACAGCCGCAGGTATGGCGATCCGTTCAGGTCAGCGCCATGCGACAGGACTGGTCGTGGAGCCGCTGCGCGCGGTCGTACATCGAGATCTTCGAGAAGGCGCGGGAGAAGGCCGCGGCGCGGGCGCGATAGACCGGATGGTCCGCCACAGAGGTGCGGAGACACGGAGTAAATGACCGTTTTCGCTGCGGAAGCAAACGTGCGCCACCGCGATTCCGCGTTAGGCCGCGTGCGGGACCTGAAGCCGTACGTTTAGAGACTCTCGGGACATGCCTTCGTGGGCCAAGTCTGGAGTGATAAACATGGCGGAACGCAGACCGTTGGCCCTGATCACATTCGATGTTGACGACACGCTTTACTCGACCACCGACTTCGTGCGCCTGGCGCGGGAGAACTCGCTTAAGGCCATGCTCACGGCAGGCCTGGAAATGGACCTTGAACAGGCGCGCGCGGAACTGGCAGAGGTTGTTTCCGAGTTCACGTCGAACGACGAGCACCATTTCGACCGGCTGTTGCAGCGGATCTCCCGCGAACGGTTGGGCGGCATCAATCCAGCCATCCTCATTGCGGCTGGCGTAGCGGCCTACAAGGACACGGTTGTACACAGCCTGGCGCCTTACGAGGATGTTCATGAAGGCATCAAGCGACTGCATGTGTGCGGATTCCGCCTGGGCGTCGCTTCGCATGGACTCACGGTCAAGCAGGCGGAAAAACTCGTGCGCCTGCGCATCCTGCAGTATCTTGATAAGCATGCGCTGTTCTTCAACGAGCAGCTGGGGATGAGCAAGAGCAATCCGAAATTCTTCCTGCGCGCGGCGGAGTCCCTGGGGCTGAAGCCTGAACAGTGCCTCCATGTCGGCGACCGACCCGACCGCGACGTCGACCCCGCCAACACCGCCGGATGGATCACTGTTCTGAACCGCCGGTCAGGCCGTTACCACGAGAGGGTCGGCGCTACGCCACCGGCACATACGATCCACAATTTCTGGGATCTGCAGGAGCTGGTGGAGCGCGACTTTGTGCCCGCCTGAACCGCCGATGGAAGCCCGCTGAAAAACCCGCTCTTGCAGGTAAGGAGAGGGGGAACAAGAGTCCCCCGTGCTACGTTCAGGTCAGGATGTCGATGATGGACGCTTGCGTGATGTTCAGCATCTTCTTGGCGCCATGAATGTCGATGAGAATCCACGGGCCGCCGAGGCGTGCGAGCACCTTGCCGGTGATGTCCGACTTCACCCCGACCATTTGAAAGGTGTACGTCTTCATTACAAGCAGCTTCTTCAGTATGGACAACTCGTCAGCCAGTTCCGCATCCTCACTCACCAACGGCAGACCGGCCGCGGCCGCGGCACCGGTCACCAAAGCAGCCTCGATACCGGACTGTGCGACGGTGCGCCTTGAGATGCTGGTACCCGGCGCATTGAGTCCAACCGTGGACTTCCGCTCCCCGAGCGCTTCCTTGACCTCCATGTCATCCAGTGTGGGAGGAATATCCGTGGTGCTGCTGACGGGCGTCATGTCCGCTCGGCTGTCCCGTTGGGCCGCCGCCAGATCGACGGCAACCTGTTTGGCGTTGCTGCCGCCCTTCTCCGCGTTTGGCGTGGCGGGCACGATACCCGAACTGATGGCCGAGGTCCGTCCCGACCGCCTGTTTGGTTCGCGGCAGGGCTCGATTTCACACCACGTGTCGGCGCCCAACAGATTCAACGTCCGGACGACGGGAATGGAGCTGCGGATCTTGATCTTGCCGCCCCGCGCACTGGCTTCCTGCGCAATGGTGATCAGTGTCTTGGCCGCGGAACTTGAAATGTACTTGACTGCAGACATATCCAAAACGCGAACGTCCTTGGCGGTCGCCGTGACGTATTGGCGTAACTCGTTGTTGAGTTGCTTCTCTTCCGAAGGCATCACGTTTCCGGAAACCCAGAGAATCCCGTCGGCGTGCTCAATCATCATCATCGACATCGACGACACCCCCCCCAAGATGAGCCCGTGTACGCGCAGCTCACTCTAACACAACTAACGCAAGAAGCAACTACGGAGGTTCATTTCACCCACCCATGGTAGGCGCGAAGTGTGGTCCTGCCAAGAGCCTTTCGGACCGCTAA
>CAYSBP010000249.1:0-5093 GCA_964429255.1 uncultured Planctomycetia bacterium | reverse complement strand
CTGAATCGGGATGCATGGCCTTGGGGGAGATGAGCAGCGTCGGAAGTCCCCGCTCCATCTGCTTACCCTGTTCGCGAACTGCACGTGTGACTTCCTCGAGAAACCGTTCCCGATTCTCATACTTCGCCAACGGGAAGGTGAATCGTGTCCCCGCGGCAACGTAACGGGCCGAGAAACCATGCTGGGATGAAAGCGCCTGGATGGCATCGTACACACTGGCGTTTTCGCCGCGCCACGTGACGAGCGGATTCCCCCAGCGCTCCTGCTGCGCATACCGCATCCCCGCCATGCGCGCCAGGCGGTTCATGCAGTCCTCGAAACGCAACTGTTCGAAGAGGATCTCCGGTCTTGCCACGTAGAGAGAACTCAATCCAATATCCACCAGCAAGACGAGCGTCTTGCCCTGCTCCGACCCTGAACCACGAAGATCCATCCGCATCAAACTCCAGACCGCATTCCCTTTCCGCTCCGCGTCGATCCGTGCACGCAACTCGTCGACCAATACCTGCGCATCGGCCCGTGCCGAGGCGGGTGTTGTCGGCGGAGCCTGCGGCTGCAAGACCGGCGGGCGGTCCGGTTCAGGAGACTCCATGGGCGTGTCGAGCGGCGCCCACGGCCGGTCCTTGTCCGGCACCTTCGGCTTTTCGTCCTCGCCCTTGCGCTCGCCAGCTTCCTTCTCGGCAACGGGTTCCACCGCCGTGGGCATGAGATCCTGGTACCAGAAGGGGTTCTTGCTCGAAGTCTTGCGTTCGGGCAAGGTACCCACCCCGATGGCGGGTTCCAGCGAAACAGCCGGCGCGTCGATCTTCGCCCTGCGACAACCGCACGGGCACAGGCTCGCCAGGAAGAGAGCCACGATTGCGATGGAACGCATTCATCCTCCACAGAAAGAGCCACACGACCAGACGCTTCAGTCTACAATACGCCGCTCCGCCTGAAAACCCCATTGTCTCCCCCCCCCGGTGCATAATCCCTCACGACTGCGTCCCAAAACCGGAGTGTCGCAGATGGCATGGTTGCCCAACCCTATGGCGTTGCAGCCCGCATCGGTCTCCTTGAGTTGGTTGACCCGTGCTTGCGCGATCCGCTCGAGACGACTAAAACCGCCGCAACGAACCCGGTTGCATAGGATGGCCATGGCGTTTTCCCGGCTCTGAGGCGCAGGCAGCCCCATGAAAACCTACCAGGACATCAACGCGAAGATCGAGTCCGGCAAGGCGGTCGTCATGACCGCCGAGGAAGTGATCGAGTACGTCGACCGGAAAGGCCTGGAACCCGCGGCCGCCGAGATCGACGTCGTCACCACCGCCACCTTCGGCCCGATGTGCTCCTCGGGCTGCGTCCTCAACTTCGGCCACTCCACGCCGCGCATTCGCATGTCTGAAGCGTGGGTCAACGACGTGCTGGTCTACGGCGGTCTGGCCGCTGTGGACGTCTACCTCGGCGCCACGCAGCTCCGCCACAATGACCCGGCCAATATGTACCACCCTGGCGAGTTCCGCTACGGCGGAGGTCACGTCATGGAAGATCTGGTCGCGGGCAAGGAACTTCAGCTCTTCGCACTGAGCTACGGGACGGACGAATACCCGCGCCGCGAAATCCGCACCTATTTCACGATCAACGATCTCAACCAGGCCATCATGGTCAATCCGCGCAACTGCTATCAGAACTACAACGTCGCGATCAACTGCGGCGAGAAGAAGATCTACACCTACCTCGGGCAACTCGAACCGCACCGGAAGAACGCGACCTACTGCTCTGCGGGGCAGCTTTCCCCGCTGCTCAACGATCCGCTCTACGAGACCATCGGCGTCGGCACCAGCGTGTGGTTGGCCGGCGCGCACGGACACGTCTACGCCGAAGGCACACAACACGCGGGGCTCTGCAAGCGCGGCCCCAACGACGTGCCACTCGGCGGCGCCGGCACGATGGGCCTGACCGGGGACATGAAGCAGATGCGGACCGAGTTCGTCCGCGGCGTCAGCATGATCGGCTACGGCGTCTCGCTTTCCGTCGGTGTCGGCATCCCGTTGCCGGTCCTGAATCCAACGGTCCTCAAGCGTGCCTGTGTCCGCGACCGTGACATTCAGGCGCCGGTCATCGATTACAGTCACGATTACGCCAATAACACCGGCCGTGTCCTGCGGATGGTGAGTTACGAAGAACTGAAGAGCGGCCAAATCGAGGTTGAAGGCAAGATGGTCGAGGTCGCCGCGCTGTCGTCGTACCACAAGGCGCGCGAGATCGCGGAAATGCTGGCCGCGGAGATCCGAAGCGGCTCCTTCCGGCTCTCCGAGCCCATCACGAAGCTGCCACAGAACGTGGCGATGAAACCACTGAAGATCCGGGAGAAGTCCCCATGAGCGCCACCATCACCCGGAAACTGATGCTCTTCTTCCCGAAGTGCGAGTGCGAGAAGCCGATCATCTACGAGTTGGTCAAACACTACAATCTGTCGGTCAACATCTTTCGAGCTAAGGTCACGCCGGAGGAAGAAGGGTACCTGGTGCTGGATGTGACGGGCACCGAAGAGGACATCGAGCGGGCGCTGACCTACGTCAAGACCTTCAACGTCACCGTCAACTTCACCGGCAAGGGCATGACGTGGGACAAGGATCGCTGTACGCACTGCACACAGTGCGTGGCCCACTGCCCCACACATGCACTGCACATCCCGGACCGGAAGAAGATGAAGGTGGTCTTCGACGAGGAAAAGTGCATCGAGTGCCTGGGTTGCGTGCGCGTCTGTCCCTACGACGTCTGCGCCTCGGCGTTTTAATGCGTACCTATCGCTCCTTCACCCACAAAGACGCGGCCTTCCGGATCTGCTGCAGCGCGTTCGAGGTCGTGACGAGCGAGATCGTGCGTCAACGCGATTTGCTGGAGCAGTACATGGACGGGCATCGCGAGTTCGCTTCGTCCTTCAAGCCGGTGACGGTCCATGAGCGCGCGCCCGAGGTCGCCAGACGCATGGCGGCAGCCGCGCGTAGGGTCGGCGTCGGGCCGATGGCGGCGGTGGCCGGTGCGATGGCGCAACTCGCGGCGGAAGCGGGCCTCGCCGCAGGCGCGGAGGAAGCCATCGTGGAGAACGGGGGGGACCTCTACGTGTGCGCGCCCCGTACCATCGTGGTCGGCCTGTACGCGGGGGAGACGCCGATCGCGGATCGGCTCGCCCTGGCGGTTGATCCGCGCGAAATGCCCATTGCGATCTGCTCATCGTCCAGTCACATGGGGCATTCCGTCAGTCTGGGCGATTGCGACCTGGCTACGGTGGTCGCGGACGATGCGAGCCTCGCCGACGCCGCCGCGACGGAGGCGGCCAACCGCGTGAAGCGGGTGGAGGATCTCGATCGGACGCTCGATGCGGTCGGCAGGATGGAAGGCATCCGCGGCTTGCTGCTGATCAAGGGAGACAAGGTCGGCCTGATCGGCGCGTTGCCCAAGCTGGTGCGCAATGCCGACGTGGACTTGGTGGCGAAGGTGACGCGGCACGCGGCGTCCGGCCCGGATTATTTACCACAGCGGCACTGAGGCATGGAGTTGAGCGTGAATGTGGCGTACGAAGGACAGCTCCCGATCCCGCACACGGCTCACGGCACAACCGCGGCGGCACGCTTCTGCTTCCATGGCGAAGACGTTCGTTTCCCCCGTGTCTCCGTGCCGGCTACGAGGCGAAGAGTCCGAACTAACGTCCTGTTTCCGGCGAGCCGAGACGCGTGACCGCCTCGGGCGCCACCAGCGTGTTGTACTGATCCAGCGTCAGCAGACCTTCGTCCAGAACCACCTGCCGGATTGACTGTCCGCGCTCTTTGGCCTTTTGGGCCACCCGACAGCACGTGTCGTAGCCCAGCAGAGGAACGAGGGCTGTAACGATCGCCGTGGAACCCTCCACATGCGCACGGCAGCGGACCTCATCGGCCTCGAGGCCCTCGACGCAGTGCCGCCGCAGGATCTCGTCAGCCCGCGCCAGCAGGTCCAGGCTCTCCAGGAGGCTGTGCGCCACCAGCGGCAGGAAGGGATTCAGTTCCAGGCTGCCGGAAGCGCAGGCGAAGGTTAAGGCCTGATCGTGTCCGAAGACCAGCATCGCCACCTGGCTGACGGCTTCCGGGATGACGGGGTTGACCTTGCCGGGCATGATCGATGAACCGAGCTGACGCGCGGGAAGTCTAATCTCGCCCAACCCCGCTTCCGGACCGGAGGAGAGCAGCCGCAGATCCGTGCACACCTTCAGGAGCGAAGTGGCGTGCGCTTTCAGGATGCCGCTGACCTCGACGAAGACATCGGCATTCTGCGTGGCGTCCACGAGGTTCTCGGCTCGCGCCAGGCCGACGCCGCTCAGTTCCCGCAGGCGGTCCGTCACGCGGAAGATGTATTGCCGCGGCGCGGTCAATCCCGTGCCGATGGCCGTTCCGCCGAGGTTGACGACGCGAAGGCGCTCTTCGCACTTGTAAATACGCCAACGGTCGCGGCTGAAGGCTTCCGCATAGGCGCTCATCTCGCGTCCCAGCGTGACCAGCACGGCATCCTGCATCTCGGTGCGGCCGACCTTGACGACGTGGGCGAAGCGATTCTCCGCCCGCTGAAAAGCTTCCTGCAGCGCGATGACCTTCTCCTCCAGCACGTGCAGCAGACGGATCGCGGCCAGCTTGAGCGCCGTCGGATAGGTGTCGTTCGTCGATTGGTGGAGATTCAGGTCGTCGAGCGGCGAGATGAACTCGTAGCGGCCATGCGCTTCGCCGAGGATTTCCAGCGCGCGGTTGGCGAGCACCTCGTTGACGTTCATGTTCAGACTGGTGCCGGCGCCACCCTGGAGCGCGTCGACAACGACGTGTCGGTCCAGTTGTCCGTCGGCCATCTCACGGCAGGCACGCTCGATCGCCTCGGCCTTCTGCGGCTTTTCGCCCCATGTCCCGAGTTCGCGGTTGGTCTGCGCGCAGGCCAGCTTCACGAGACCGAAGGCGTGAATCAGTTCAGGATGAACCGGCTTGCCGATGAGCGGGAAGTTCTCCAGCGCGCGCGCCGTCTGCACGCCATAGAGCACGCCGGCAGGGAGCGTCACGTCCCCGAGAAAGTCGTGCTCTTTGCGTTCATGC
>CAYSBP010000248.1:0-5130 GCA_964429255.1 uncultured Planctomycetia bacterium | reverse complement strand
GCGTGCGCTCCACAGCCTCTCGGCGGTCGGCGGGCCCGAGGCGATCGCCGCGATGTCCCAGCTCCTGAAGAGCCCTGACGCCAATCTACGCATGACGGCCGCGCAGGACCTGGGGCGCACCAAGGACCGCTCGGCTTCGGAGTCCCTGTCCAAGGCGATGGCCGATCCCGACGAGGTGGTGGCCTGCACGGCCATCGCGGCCATAGAGGAGCTGGAGGCCAAGGACCGGCAGGACGCGATCCTCGCCGCGCTCAAGGACCCGCGGTGGCGGGTGCGGGCCCGCGCCGCCGAGGCGGCCGGAAAACTGAAGCTGGGTGGCACTTCGGAAGCCCTGCGCGGGTTGCTCAAGGACGCGGATCCCTTCGTGCTCAAGAACGCCCTCGAGGCGCTGCGGTCGCTCAACGCGACGCCACCCGAGGCGGATCTGCTGGCGCTGCTGGAGCGGGCGCCGGAGCTCACGTCGCTGGTCATCGAGTTTCTGTTGCGCGAGGAGGCCAAGAGATTCCCCTCCATCATGGCGCTCTACAAGAAGGCGGACACGACCGGCCGCGTGCGCCTGCTGGATTCCCTGGCGCCGCATCGCGGCAGCTATTCCTCCCGGCCGGGACAGGACGCGCACTGGAAGGACCTGATCGCGCTGGCCGCCGCGGACCCGGACCTCGAGATCCGCCGCCGGGCGGCGCGCCTGCTCCTGCAGCGCTCGCCCGAAGTGGCCGTGCCCTTCGTCGAGGGCTTCCTGCGGGCGAACGATCCGAAGATCTTCGAGACCATGTGCCCGCGGGTCCTCACGATCGCGGCCTACCATTGGGGTATCGGCCAGGCACCGGAGAAGCGGGGCGTGTTCGGCGCGCTGTACGTCCCGCCCGCCAGCGGCGAGGAGAAGGGGCAGCAAGGCCATCTCCTGGGTGCGCTGGCCGCTTCGATCAAAAAGGCGTTCCAACTGCAGGAAGCAGGCCCTGAGGACGCGAAGAAGACCGCGGGCGCGAAGCAAGCCGACCCCGGGCAGATCCGCCGGAACCATGCGGTGTGGCACGAACTGCTCCAAGCGCAGGCCGGCGATTCGCCATCCCTCGCGGCGTCGCTGGCGGTGTACCTGACGGGCGATCCAGAGAAGGGAGCGGAGGCGCTGAACCGGGCATTCGATCGACCGCCCGAGGCGCTCGAACACGAGTTCAAGAATCTCGGCGATGAAGGGGTGATCGGGCTGCTCCTCCGCCGCGTGAGCTGGCCGGGCGCGCGGCAGGCCATCGAGCGCGCGGCGGCACAGCCCGCGCTGTATGCCGAGATGCTCAAACAGCTGTCCTACGCATCGAAGGAGTTTCATGCGTTCCTCTCCGATCCGGAGCGGCAGGTGGCCATGGGCCGAAAGGCTTCGCGCGACGCGTTGGAGACACTGATCGGTCTCTGGATCAGCACCGAGCAGCGTTACGGCAGCGGCCGCTCCCTCGTCTCGCTCTGCGCGCAGACGCCGTCGAACGACGCGATGATCGAACGGTTGGCCGCATCCGGCGAAGCGTCGCTGCGCACGGTGGCGGTCTTCCTCTGCGGGCACTACCGGACCGATATGGCCAGCCTGGCCATGGTGGAGCGCGCGCTGGGAGATCCTGACCGCTGGGTGCGGGTTGCGGCCGTCCAGTGCGTATCCCGGCTGGTCAAGGACCGGAAGCGGCTGGATGCGCTGCTGGGCCCGCTCCTTGCCGACCCGAGCGACGAGACGGCGAAGGCGGCGGCGCAGGCCCTGCTGACCGACGAACTCCGCGCGGCGGCCGAGATGGACAGCGACTTTAAACGCTTCCGCTTCGACACGATCGACATCTACCGGGAATACACTTCCTCCTCTGAATCCAGCGAACGACCGCTGACCCGGATCGAGGCGCAGCCAGAATTCCTCGCGCAAGCGCGGCAACGACTGGCGGCTCTGCAGAAGCGCCTTCCAAAACCGATCAACCTGGAGGATGCCGGCGACGACACCAGGGGCCTGGTGCTCCTCCAGTCGGCGCTCGCGCTGCTATTGGCGCAGTACGGCGACCTGGTGGGGCTGGACCTGCTGGCCCAGCGGCCCGTGGACAAGGATTTGCCCGACGACATGGTGGCCGGCATCCGGCTGAGCCAGGATCCGCGCTACCTGCCGCTGCTGGCGCAAGCCGCCCGGAAGGCGGAGAATCGCCGGGATGTGCAGAAACTGTTGAAGGCCGTCGCCGACATGACGGGCAACGAAGTCCGCAAGTTCCGCAGGGAGAGCAACCGGCGTCTCCGGGAGATGCCGGAATAGAAGAGGCCCGGGTTCGGGTGAGGAGCGTGGACCATGACGATGCACGGTAAATGGAGCGAAGGTTTGCGGGGCCTTGCGGCGGGGTTGCTGCTGGCGCTCGCCGCCACGGGCTGCATGCGCGTGCAGGAGCATCTCGTCCTCCGGCCCGACGGATCGGGCACGGTGACGCTGGACGTGGAGGTGGAATCCGGCGCCGAGACGCTGGACATGTACCGGTCGGGGGACCGCGGCGGTCCCGAGGTGAGCTACCCGCCGTGGAGCGAGGAGGACCTGAAGAAGCTCTTCCCCGGCGACGCCTTCACGCCCCAGGTAAAGGCCCACGAGGCCGGCGCGGAGAAGACCGTCTTCCGCGCGGAGGTCGCCTTCAAGGACGTGAACGAGCTGCTGAAGAGCCCCTATGGAAAGGCGCACTCGCTCTGGATCGCAAAGGAGGGCGACGCCTTCCGCGTCAAGGCGCGGCACGGTCTGGCCGGCATGGCCGACATGGGCACAATCGGCGAGGATGCGGGCATGCCGCCGCCCATGATGGAACTGATCAAGAAGCAGGACAAGATGCGCATCGAGTTCAAGCTGACGATGCCGGCGGCCGTCGGCGCGTCCACCGGGCAGAAGGAAGGGGCCACGGCCACCTGGGTCTACGATCGCGCGCAGAAGCCGGACGATTCGAAGGCCAAGGGTTCGGCGCTGGATCTGCTCGAAGCGGAGTGCCCGGCGGCCGGGATCACCTGCCAGCCCCAGCCGCCGGTACGGCTGGCGCTGACGTCCTTTGCGAACCTGAAGGAGGGTACGGTCGAGACGGGCGCCAAGCCGCCCGATCCCGCGGAGGTGCTGAAACAGGCGCGCTTCGTCCCCTACAAACTGATGGTGACACGCCTGTTCGACCTGGCCGGCGAACAGCATGGCGGCCAGAACACCTCCGAACTGACGGGCGCCGTGGTCCTGCCCCGCGCGCTCGCACCGCAACGCTGGGGTGAGGCCAAGCTGACGGAGGTGGCGGACGACCGCGGCAAGAGTCTGCTCGTCGGGGGCGGAGACGACGATGACAGGATGTCCAGGTACAACCGTTACCGTTCGCGGAGTTCGCGTGGCACGCCGGACGAGGAGAAAGCCGCGAAGGAGCAGCCCGCGGAAGAACGGCACGTCGTCGCATTGAGCTTCAAGGCGCCGGACATCGAAGCCAAGCGGCTGGCCCGTCTGAAAGGCACGGTCGAGGCCCAGTACTTCGCGGGCAACCGGATCGTCAAGATCGAGAAGGCCGTCCCCAAGATCGAATCGGCTCAGGGCGGACGGACCAGCTACCGCGGCGGCGGTGTTGACGGCGACGAGGGAATCGAGCATCCCACCCTCAAGGAACTGGGCTTCAAGCTGTCCGTCCAAACGGCCATGCGCCCGCAGAGCGGCATGACCTTCCTGGTGTTGCAGGGCGAGGGTCCCGCGAAGGTGGCTGAGATCCAGGTTTTCGACGCCCAGGGGCGTCCCTGGTCTTCGTACGTCAACGGTCAGTCCGGCTTCAGCGACGGGGATTCGTCCATGTGGCAGGTGATGATCGCGGGCGCGCCGGAGGCCCCGCTCTCGCTGGGTTTGCTGATGAGCGGCGTCGGGGCGAAGGCCTCGGTGCCCTTCACCGTCCAGGATGTGCCGCTGGTGAACAGTCCGGCCGCCGAGGGCAAGAAGACCCCCGCCCCCGAAGCCCCGGCCAAGAAGGCAGAAAAGTAGAGCCACCGCGCTCGCGAAATCGCGCAGCGCCGCGAAAGGAGTCTCGGTCATGGGTTACATCTATCGCCTGTTCCTCGGCGTCCTGCTGGCGGTCCTGCTCGCGAGCTGCGAGCGAAAAAGCACGGTGACCATCCGGCCGGACGGTTCCTGCCAGAGCCTCACGGAGATGACCTTCCCGCGCGCGCAGTTGGAGGCGCAACTCCGACAGATGGACATGATGGAGGAGGCGGGAGAGGAAGAGGAAGAGGAGGACGAGGACGAGCCCAAGCCCCCGGCCGAACCGGCGAAGAAGGAAGAGAAGCCCGACGAGAAGGCAGCCGACGCCGCCGCGAAGAAGGACGCCGAGCTGGAGGCGCAGATCCGCAAGGTCTTCGAGAATCGTTCGGCCTTCTTGCGGAACCTGCCCGAGCAGGCCAAGCTCGACAAACTGGGCGTGACGAAGGAGACGGTGCAGGTGAGCGTCTCGGTCGAGTATCCCTCGCTCGAGGACATGTTCTCCGACCCGTACTTCATCGAACAGAACGGGCCGTCCCCCTGGCGGATGGAGAAGGACGAACAGGGGCGGCTGAAGGTTTCGATCACGCCCGGCGAAATGGTGAAGCAGCAGGGCGAGCGCGGGCAGATGGTCAACTACCTCATGCAGAACAAGATGAAGATGGCCTTTCTGCTGAAGCTGCCGGGCAAGGTCATCTCCAGCACCTTGCCGGCTACGGACGGCGCGACCACCAGCTACAGCTTAGACGCGAGCACGAAGGAAGGCGCGGAGGCGTATCTGAAGCTGGCCACCGCGCCCATCGTCGTCGTGGCCGAACTCGGCGGTCTGAAGCTCGACGAACCGGTCGAGTCGGCGGACCCGTATGCGCGCCGGGGCCCGCGGGAAGTGCCGGGGGCCATACTGCCCATCGTGGACGCCGGTCCGGGATGGAGCGTGACCGCTCGCACCGTCACCACCACCACCGTGTACTACTTCCCCGGCGGCCGTGAGGCGCTCCTGGGCCCGGAAGGAGAGGAAGGCGAGGATTCGAAGCCCGGCGTCCTGATCCAGGCACGGCTGAACGCGCCGAAGGGCCGCTTCCTCCAGTCGCTCGCCAAGGCGGCGGTGGAGAAGGCGGAGGACGACAAGGGCCGGAAGATCGAAGGTT
>CAYSBP010000247.1:1950-5154 GCA_964429255.1 uncultured Planctomycetia bacterium | reverse complement strand
AAGTCGGGGTTGGCGAGGATCTTCTGCTGGGTCTTTTCGATTTCGTAAGGCACACGAAAGAACCGGAACCCGTCGGGCTCCAGAATCACGTAGCTGGCTCGGTTGTCCTTGTCCCGCGGCTGTCCCACCGAGCCAACGTTCACCATCACACGCCGGTTGAACTCGAACTTCTGCCCCGCCTCCGGAACGGTCAGATCGTCCTCGGTCCAGACCGCCGGCAGATGCGTGTGGCCAACGAAAAACGCCCGGATTCCCGGCTGGATACGGAAAGCGTGTTCGACGCCACTGCTCTTGATCAGGTACTTCGAGGACCCCGGCCGACCGGGATCATCGTGCACGAACATCGTCTCGCCCACCGTCCGAACAGGCTTGAGTGAGAGCAGATAGGTCCAGTACTGTTTCCGTTTCTCGTGCTCCGCGCGCCGCAGGAAGGCCGCCGCCATCTCAGACGGGCAAATCTGGGATCGCGTCCACCACGTCGACCTCTGCGCAACCTGATTAAAGGTCACCGGCGGGCCCTGAAGCACGGCCTGGTCGTGATTCCCCAGCAGGCTGAATTCAAAATGCTGGATGAACTCCAGCACCGCCACCGGATCCGGACCGTACCCGAGGATGTCACCCAGAAAGAAGATGCGCTTCACGTTGCGCTGAATCAGATCCTTGAAGACGGCGTCCAGTGCTTCGAGATTCGCATGGACATCCGAAAGAATGGCGATCATGACGATTACGTTACCTTCACTTCGCGCTTAAGCCTGGCGCTGGCATACAACCTGTCCAGCACCTGCGAGCACATCTCCTCCGGATCGGCCACGGCGACGAGTTTGGGGCCCGGACTCTCGGCGAATCCCTTCGAGTGACCTTTGCCCATGCCCAGCCAGGTAACGGCACAACAGACGGGAGAACACATGACGGCGCATCCTCTCGCGAGGACGAAACGTGAACGTCCGGAGACCACAGAGCGGCTTAACGCAGACCTGGCGGTTTTCAAGCGTACGTCGGAGACTGTGCCTGTGCGTGTCCGTTTCCGGAAAGCGGATCGTGTATCCCGGCGTCGGGGTCGGCATCGGGATCGGTATCAATCACGCTCTTCCTTGATTCCTAAGCCCGCCTACCTAGAATCACACCCTTGGTCGTCCTAAATACTGAACTCATGCGGATCTCTACCCGCAATGGGATGGGAGAACGGTCCATGTCCAAGTCCTCGCTGCCCGTAGGTGCCGCGCTATTGGCCCAGTCCGGCCCCCCGACGACCGTCGCCAATGCCGCCCTCATGGCTGCTCTGACCGAAGCCAGCCGAAAACCGAAAGTCTTCAATCGGTTGCTGGGCGCTCGCAATGGCATCCTGGGTGTCCTGCAGGAAGAGCTTTTCGATTTCGCAAAAGAAGACCCCAAGGCCCTGAAAACACTCGAAATCTGCCCCGCCGCGCTCGCGGGCAGTTGCCATTACCCGGTCAAAACGGAAGCCGATCTCGCGCGCATCGTCGAGGTCTTCCAGGCGCATAACATCCGGTACTTCTTTCAGATCGGCAACCGGGACGCAATGGACACGGCCGACCGGATCGGGCGACTGGCCGGACAGAAGGGCCACGAGTTGGTCGTCATGGGCATCCCCGCGACCACGGAAAATAACTTGGCCTTCACGGATCACTGCCCCGGATTCGGCTCGGCCGCCCGATACAACGCGACCACGATCATGGAAGCGTCGCGCGATACGGAGTCGATCTACACCACCGAAACGGTCACCGTTCAGGAGATTCTCGGACACGACGCCGGCTGGCTCGCCGCCTCCTGCGGGCTGGCCCGGCGCAACGAGGAAGACGGTCCCCACCTGATCCTGGTGCCCGAACTGCCGGTCAATCTCAACAAGTTTGCCGACCTTGTGCGCGACTGCCTGAAGCGCTTGGGACGTTGCGTCGTGGTCGTCAGTGAAGGCGCGGTCGATGAGTCGGGACGCTTCCTGTCCGAGCAGGCGCTCGAGCCCGGCAGGGATGTCGCCGGACGAGGACCTTCCTACGGCGCGGCCGAGTTTCTGGGGAACTTCATCGAGCGCGAAGTGGGCGTCAAGGCACGCCGCAACAGACCGGGCACGCTCCTGCGCTCCGCCATGCACTGGGCCAGCCGGACCGATCTCGACGAAACCACAAAAGCCAGCCAGATGGCCGTCAAACATGCCCTACAGAACAGCACCGGCTTCATGGTCACGCTGGTCCGCAAGTCCAGCAAGCCCTACAAGTGCGATACCGGGCTGGCCAAGTTGAGCGAGGTGGCGGGAGGCGAGAGCAAACTCCCGCGACACTTCATGAACGAGGCGGGTACGCACATCGCGGACCCCTTCCGCGAGTACTGCCTGCCGCTGGTCAAAGGCGACGTAACGGTACCCGTCGGAAAGGACGGCCTGCCCCTCTACCCGCGCCTGCAGCGTAAACTCATCCCGCGCAAGTGCGGCGAGTGGAAGCGGTAATCGAACGGTTCACCGCAGCGCCTCATTCAGCACGGACAGGATCCGTACGGCGATCAGCCGGTTGCCCGACGGGGTGGGATGTCCAGTGAAATCCCAGCAGCCGGGTGTGTTCAGATCGATCTGCATGTTGGGCACATGGCCACAGCCATGGGTGCCCGCAATGGCGCGCTCCATCTCGTAGATCTGCGCTGCCAGTCCGTCGGGACCCTTGTGCCGATCGCGCAGCGCGCGACCGGCCGGATCAGGGTGTTCACCGAAGACTCCTGCAATCACCACGCGGATTCCTGCTTCGCGCGCGGCCCGGACCATGAACTCCAGGTCCTCGCGAAGGGCCTCAATGGGCCGCTCGTTTCGTTTCCAGTCATTGGCGCCCATAGCGATAACCAACGCTGCCGGCTTGAGATCCAACACGTCCCGCTGGAAGCGGCGCCGGCCATCGAACAACGTCTCACCACCGACGCCCTTATTGATTACCAACATTTCGGGGAGTGCATGCGCCAGGAAATCGGAGTACCGGCCGCCAGAACCGCCGCAGGAGGTCAAGCTGTCGCCGAAACAGACCACCCGCGGCTTGCGTTCGCGCGCGGCGCGCCGAACCATAACCACGGACATCAAAATTAGCAGCGCCAGCAGAACGCAAGCCAGAAGCGCATGGATGGATGGTTGACCTTGTGGCACCTGAACTCACTCCAAGCAGGGATCTTCTCAAGCCTCTGCCGGCACCCGCATCGGGTCCATCCTGT
>CAYSBP010000247.1:0-1850 GCA_964429255.1 uncultured Planctomycetia bacterium | reverse complement strand
CCCACGGTACTCACCCCGCGCCGTGCACGTCTCCGCCACGGTGATACAGGCCACCCCGCCCAGTACTGGCCGAATGCGGTCCCAAAGCCACTTCGCCAACACCTCACTGGTCGGGTTCTCCAGCCCCTCGATCTCGTTCAAGTACCGGTGGTCGAGTTGCTCGATGAACGGTTTCACGGCCTCCGCAATCTCGCCATAGTCGATCAGCAGACCCGTCTCCGCATCGACCGCGCCCTCAACGGACACTTCGACCGCATAGCTGTGTCCATGCAGTCTGCGGCACTTGTGCCCCTCGGGCATCTTCGGCAACAGATGCGCCGCCTCAAAACTGAATCGCTTGACCAGCGTCGCTCTCATCGAAATGCATCATCCAAAGTAGAGCCTCACTCGAACCTGAACATCTGCACCAAATGCCCAAAGGTGAAGGCCGAACCGATGTAACCCATGTGCCCGCCGTGCGGGATCAGGACCAGCCGCTTCGCGTCGCCCTTCGCCTTCAACTCGGCCACGTCTTCCGCCGCATTGAATGGATCGTCCTCGGCGACGATCGCGCGCAGGTACGGCGGCGCCCCATCCATCAGCTTCAGCAGCTCGCTGGCCTGCCAGAAGGAATCCACATCCGGATAGCCGCCCTGCTCCTTCCAGTAGGGGAAGCTCATCATTTCGACGAATTTCTGGAAGCCCCAGGCCCGCGCGTGCTCGATGCGGTTCACCGTCGGGTCCTTCTGCTCGTCCGGCAAATGATTCAAACGGAAGATCGCGTCGTTCTTGTCGACAATCTCCGTGAACTCCTCACGAATGATGAATCCGATCCCCGCACGCATGAAATCGGTCTCGAAGGGAATCTTCTCGCCCGCCTCGACCGGCTCGTGCGTCATGAACACCTTGCCCATGTCCACCATCGTGTATTTCCAGCGGTCCCTGTTGTACATGTCGTCCAGGATCAGCGCGGTGGACTTCAGTTTCACCGGCGGCGAGATCGCCACGGCACCCGACAACTCGAAGGGCAGCTTCTTTTGTGACGCCATCTGCGCCAGAGCCACCGCCTGCAATGCACTCAGGCTGTAACCCGCGACACCGATCTTGGTCACCTTGCCCTGGACCTCCTTGCTCTTCAAGAACGTGTCGATCACTTGCGCGATCGCCAGCGCATCGGCGGGAATGTTGCCCGAAACGCCGTGCCGCGAAGAATCCACGAAGTTCGGCCGGAACGTCGAATCGAAACTCAACACGTTGTAGTGCAGGTAGTGATCCAGCCAGTACGGCAATAGACGCCCCATCGGCGTGTCGGCCTTGCCATCGATCCCGACCAGCACGACCACCAGCGGGGCGGGCGCCTCCTGCAGGATCGCGCGGGCCTCGAACTTCTTCTTCCAGCCCGGGACCTCCAGTTTCACTTTCTTCTGCGCCTTGATCTCCGGCGCGCCGATGCTCAGCATCGTCACGATCGTGCTGTACAAGCCATCGTTGTACTTGTCCTTGTACGCCGGGATGTTGATCGCCCAGTCCTCTTCCTGTCCGGACTCACTGGCCTTGCGCTCCTCGCCATCCGACGAGGAAACGACCAGGAACGCGGCGATCAGCGTGCACAGCAACACCCAAGAACGGCTCCGCATGCATGCGACTCCTTGTGACAACTCGATCTCAGGAAAGGGGGCGACCACAACCGGGTAGAGAGCATAGCGCGGAATCGGTGAAATACCACCCACCATTGGCGATGGGCAGGTGTGTGGCGGAGCGTGAGACCCAAAACCTGCTGCCACATCCAGAATCGGAAATCGTCACTCAGCCATCGGTGCCGCCTTCGTCTGCTCCGCCTGCCCGGGTGCACGACCGGTGCTGCGGACCCC
>CAYSBP010000246.1:0-5166 GCA_964429255.1 uncultured Planctomycetia bacterium | reverse complement strand
ATTCCTCGTAGATCATCAGGCCGATTTCATCGCACAGGTCCAGTTGCTCCGGCAAGGCGGAACCGGCGATGAAGCGGATCATGTTGAACCCGCAGGCCTTGGCCAGGATCATGTCGCGCCGGGAAAACGACAGCGAAGGTGCTGGCGGGCAGGGCGAGTTGGGCGGGAACCAGGGAGCGGTGTGCATCGAGCGCAGGAAGATGCGCTTGCCGTTCAGCCGGAAGTAGCCGTCGGCCCCGACGCGGAAATCCCGGAAGCCGCAGCGCACAGACTTCTCGTGCCGCAGCACGGCGCTGCGCTCTCCGAGCGATTCCGCGGCGACCCGCACGTTGTAGAGCTGGGGATCATCCGGGCTCCAGAGGCGGTGTTGCCGGATCGTCAGGGTCAGGCGATGAGTGGATTCGCCCTTCGGGAACACGGCTTTGATTTCCAAGGCGTCCGCAACATCGCCGGTCATCGCCGATCCGGCCGCGCCGCAGAGGGTGCCGGCGACCGCGGTCCGGGCGTCATTCACCACGGTAACCGTGACCTCGATGCCACCGGTGGCGACGTCTGGCTGGACCAGGAGATCGGCGATGCGGACGGCCGGTACGCAGTGGAGTTCCACCGGCAGGATAATGCCGCCGTAGCGTCGGCCATTACCGCTGGGGATCTCGCCCAGGCGCATGCCGTCAATGGGCGTGTTCGAGGGGTTCACGACCCGCACGGCCAGGAGGTTCTCCCCCTCGCTCCGGAGCGCCCGGGTCACGTCCAGCTCGAAGGGCGTTTCGCCGCCCTCATGGCTGCCGACGGCGACGCCGTTCATCCATACTTCGGCGAAATAGTTGACAGCGCCGAAGCGCAGTCGCCAGCGCTGGTTCTGCTCTGCTGTCCGTTCCTGACGAAAGGCATGCCAGTACCAGGTCACGCCGCAATACTCCGGAAAGAATTGCTGCACGATCCCCGGCACCGGCGCGGGCCGGGCGTCAGGACGCACGGCCTCGAACCATTTGCCGTCGCGACCTTCGTTGTTGGGGTCAATAGTCAGTTGCCAGTTGTTATTGAGTGTCTGCATGTTGATCTCCACTTCAGGTTGTGAATCGCGTCCCGCTCGGCACGGTGCGCAGGACGGCCGGGTCGTTGCTGGCCTCGATGCACTGGCCGGGCTCCACGATGAGGAAGCTCTCCGCGTCCCAGTCGCCGGCCACAAAACGCTGGATCAGTGTCGGATCGCCGCTCAGCCGTTCGTACTTCCACTTGAGCCATTCCGCGCACTCGCGGGTGTAGGCTTCGTAGTCGGCGCTGTCGCCGACCCCAAGATCGACGTACGCTGCTGTGGTGTACTTGTTAAACCAGTCCTGCTCCATCTCCATCAGGTACTGGGCATTGTCCTCGCCGTATTTGTCAACGTATTGGCGATAGGCCTGTTCATGGCGCTCTTTCCCCGGGGCCGGATGGTTCTCGATCCAGCCCGGTGTGTACCAGTAGGTGCCCGGGTGGCGGTCGAAGTAATCGCGATAGCGTTCCTTGGAGCCGAGAAAGCAGGTGATGCAGTCGTGCCCGCGGAAGATGACCAGCCGCGTGTGCCTGGCGGTGATGCCGACCAGGCCGTTGCTGCAGAGGCCATAGCCCAGCAGCACGGCGTCATACGTGTTCTCGGGTACGGCATCAACCACGCGCTGCACTTCGACACGCAGCTTGTCCGGCTCGCCGTGCAGCCCCCAAGGCAGGAACTCGAAGTCAAAACGATTCTTCGAGACGGCGGCAAAATGGCACAGCTCACGCCACATGACGTTGCAGGCAATAAGTTTGCAGTGTTTGCTGTCCATTTATCCTCCCAGGAATATCTTCCGGATGGTCTCCACTTGATTGAAGCCGTTCGGGCAACTATCGCTTTGCGTATTGGACCGGTAATCCCCCTTGATGGTCAACGTGTAGCTGCCGTCTCCGTTATCCGCGACCTCAGTATTTTCCAGCTTCAGGTAGCGCAGGACCGCGGCCATATCACAGTTCGGCGAAGGCTTATAGAGCATCGTCGGATAGGCGGTGACAACTCGGCGGCACACCGGCTGGAGGAAATATTGCTGTTTGCCCTCGGCATCCAGAATCTTCCCGGTGTTGCCTAAATAGGCATCACACTCCAGCAAGAACTGATTGCGGTACCATTCCGGCTGGAGAGCAAACCAGGTCACGTCATCATAGCCCCAATTCCAGAACTCCTGCGGCGTGGCAACGCCCGGTGGAATGCTGCTGCAGGGGCCATAGTTGTCGAACTCGATGATAGTGAAATTCTCCTCAATGTCGAATCCAAGCGGATGCCGGCCGCCGCCGCTTCGCCCAATCCAGGAGAGCCGGCAGTCATCGTAGTGGGTGATGCGGCACTTTTGCGCGCCATCTTCCTGGACGGTTTCATCCGGGACCATCCCCGCGCCTTGAATATCGAACAGGAGCCGGTCGCCGATCCTAATTCCCGCCGAATCGAGAGCATCGTGGTTGTCGAACAAGGCGAGGCCGCGGCGGGCATGGGTCTTGGCATACGCTCGCGCCGGCGCAAGCACCGCCTCCCAGTGGTGCGCGTGGTCATTCCCCTGGTAACGCATCATCTTCTCCGCCTGTCCCATATGGAAGGCTTCGTACCCTGCATCGATATACCGGGTGATGCAGTGGTAGAAGTACATCTTCGTTTCAAGCTGCGTGATGTCCGGCACGCCGGAGAACGGATTTCCCCAGCACCCGATTCCGGAGTCCATGCCATAGAGAACATCCCTTGTGCCGGCGGGAAACACCATGTCCCGATAGCGGAACGTTCTCTTTTCCACCGGCACCCCGAAGATTTCGAACACCTGCGCGGGAATGACGGTGTTGTTGACTGTCTGCTCGTAGGCGATCTCGAAAATGCCGGCTTGAAGAATAATTTCCGGGTCAGCCGCATGAACGGCAGCCGCCTGCTCCTTGGCGATCCGATAGTGGCTGTCGATCTGCGCGGCGGTCATGTTGCCGTTCCACGAATAGGACGCCGCCCGGCCGATATATTTCGCGCCCATGTTGCGGACCATCCGCAGATCCTCTTCGAAAATCGGATCCGGAGCTGTGCCGAACACACAAAACCCTTGATGCGTGATGGCGCGGGAAGCGAAGCTGCGCAGAACTTCCTTCGACATACGGCCTTCAAACTGAAAGCCGCTGGCCGCATCTGCCTGTGTTGCTGGTTTAATCATGGTATTCATCCTTGAGTTGTTTCCGCCCCTTGCGCACGCGTTGCGGCATGCTGAATCAGGTTGAGGAGCAGCCGGTCGGCCGCCGGATGCCGGTCCACATGGTCGAGCACGGCCAAGGCATTCAGGAGGTATTGGCCGTTTCCGCGCGCATATCGGCCGATGACCACGCCGGAAGCATAGTTGTTGGGATCCCAGTTGGTGTACCCGCACGCGAACGCGGCCACGACGACATCCTGCGAGGAAGGGTCCTTGTCGAACATCCGCGGCGCGAACAGCGGACCGTAGTAGTCCGGATCCAGCATCCCGTACGTCTGCAAGCCATTCATCACCGCATGGGTCTTAGCCATATACTCTTTGTGATAGAGCCAATCCGTGGCCTTGCGCAACGGGCATGGCGCCCAAATGGCTGCATCGAATGCCTCCGGGTCCATAAAGACGGCGACCGCCCCCGCATCGATGCGCCGCAGCACCTCCTGCCATTCCCGGGTGGCTGTTTTCGCCGGCTTGCCCACCAGAATGACCTCGTGCGGCGCGGCCCGGCTCCCGGTCAGCGCCCGCGGCGAAACCCCATGCCGGGCCAGCCAGTTGCGAACGCGCGCGGGAATCCCCCACACCGTCACGGGCAGGTTCAACTGCGGCAGCGCGGCCGGATCGCTGAGCCGGAACTTCATCCTGTCGCCGGCCGGGGCGCCGCCCGCTTCGAGACTGGCGGCAAAGGTGTACTCGCCTGGCGGCAGGTCGAGGCTCACGTTCTCATTGAGCACCGGCACGGCCAGGGGCGGCAGTCCGCCCTTGCCTTTGGCCGGAAGGCGTGCCTTGACCCGCTTCTCCCAAACGATTCCCGTTTCGCCCCATACCCGAAACGTGACCGGGTAGGAGCCGGGTTGCAGGACATCCTCATTGGCCAGAACCGCTTCCAGCCGGATGGGGCGCCCGACGTAACCGTGGATGGGCTCGGCAAACAGGCACCAGCGCAACGGCGCCCAGCCGTCACGCAGCATATCGCCGATTCCGGGGTGCATCTCCCGCCAGGCATCCCAGAAACCTTCCCCGTTGTGGAACTCCACCATGCTGGTCAGGCTGTGGCCGCAGATATTGGGGTTCGACCGCAGCAGATCGAACCAGAGGCGCCGCTGGCGGAGATTGAGCCGCTGACTCTCACGCGGAATGTCCTGCGGGAACGGGAACAGATCTTCCATCCCGAAACGCCGCAGATCCGCGTTCAGCTTTTCCGGCAGAGGCCGCAGTATGGCGACATATTCGTGATCGGCACGCACTCCGGCCTGCTCGTAACGGCGCAACTGGCCGATGAAGTCCACCATATGCCCGAAGCCGCCTTCGGAGATGAACATCGGCTTGAAGGTTTCGCCGACCGTGCGAAGGAAGGTCTTGTCCTCGCTCCTGATCGGCAGCCACGGGTACGTATGAAAGTCTCCCTGGCCATGATACCATCCCTCGTTGAACGGCACATTGGCTTTCGGATCGCCCTCCGCGCCCCACACGCATTCCCAGGCGTTCGAGCCCGGATTGCTCACCGACCCCACGGACCGATCTTTATCCCACCGGCCGCTGCCGAGTACGACCAGCCGCGTCGCGTCGAGGGACCGCACCAGCTTCAGCGTCTCAACCGCCATGCGGAACAGCCGGCCGTCCGGCTGTTCGTTCAGCATGCCCCACACGGCAATGCAGGGATGGTTGCGGTCGCGCAGGATCATCTCGCGAAACGAGTTCTCGTACCGCGCCCGGATGATCTCCGGGTCGCTCATCATGGCCGGCTTCGCCCATTGCTGGTTGGTATACCCGCCGCCCTCCGGATCGCTGATCATCCACCAGCTCGCGTAGGGCTCCTCGTAGATCATCAGCCCGATTTCATCGCAGAGTTCGAGCTGTTCCGGCATGGCCATTTTCGAAAGGAACCGCACACAGTTGAACCCGCAGGCCTTGGCGTAGAGCATGTCCCGGCGCATCA
>CAYSBP010000245.1:0-5167 GCA_964429255.1 uncultured Planctomycetia bacterium | reverse complement strand
TCATGCACACGTTCATTGTGGCGACGTTGTTGGCCTGCGATTTCAATGGCAAATATGCACAAAGTGTGGGAGAATTTACATCGTCTTAAGAGGCTGGGCGGGTACGGGATTGCGCGGTCCAAGGAAAGTAGCGAAACATGGTTCGGCTCAGCCCGGTTCGCTTGCTCCCAACGCATCCATCCGGAGGTCTTCGCCCGGTCCCCTTCATCTCACCCACCGGCACCTTCCCCCGTTTTCCTTCACCCAACGCGAGCAGCTTCGCGGGATGGAAATGGGAGCGGAGCCATGTTTGAAGAGGACGGAGTTACCCCGCCTAAACGCGCTAGCGGCGGCCTTAAGGAGATCGCCGGTTTTGAGGTGATCAACAAGATCGGGCAGGGCGGCATGGGCACGGTGTACAAGGCCCGCCAGATCTCGATGGACCGCATCGTGGCACTGAAAGTGCTCCCCCCCTCTATCGCAGAGGACCCGGATTTCCTCGAACGTTTTCAGCGCGAGGCGCGTGCGTCGGCCCGGCTCAATCACCCGCATATCGTCACGGGCATCGATGTCGGTCACGACGCGCGCAGCGGGCTCTGGTACTTCGCCATGGAGTTCGTGGACGGTCTCACGCTGACCCGTCTGTTGGAATCGCAGAAGACCATCGCCGAACAGAAGGCACTGATGATCGTGCGCCAGATCGCTTCCGCGCTCATCTGCCTGGCGGAAAACGGGATGGTCCATCGCGACATCAAGCCGGACAACATCCTGCTGACTGCGGCCGGCGAGCCCAAGCTGGCCGATCTGGGACTGGCACGGATGACCTATGAAGATGCCTCACTGACCCAGAGCGGCACGACGCTGGGCACGCCCTCTTACATGTCTCCGGAGCAGGCGCGTGGCGAGGCGAGCAACGTAGACATCCGCAGTGACTTGTACTCCCTCGGCGCCACACTCTTTCACATGCTTACGGGTAAACATTCCTTCGAAGGCCCCTCCGCCGCAGTGATCATGATGAAGCACCTCTGCGAGGCGCCACCGTTTGCCAACCATGTGAACCCCGCGATCAGCGAATCGACCAGCCGGATGATCCAGCGGCTGATGCAGAAAGAGAAGGATCGGCGATTCCAGACACCGCAGGAACTGATCGTGCAGATCGACCGGATCCTCTCCGGCCGGGTCACCGAACGACAGACGCCGGTGAAGGCCACCGGCCCGCGGGCGCCGATCGCGCCCGTCGCCAGCCCGGAAGCCGCAGCCGCTCCGGTACAGCTGGTCCTGCCCCGTTACCTGATCCCGGGGCTCTTGGTGGCGGGTCTATGCATCGCCGCGGCGGGAGGAATCTATCTCCTGATGCAGCGCAGCGACATGGTGTCTTTGGCCGGGAATCTGCCGTCGACCAAGGTCACTCCGGCACCTTCGTTGACCGCCGTTCAGCCGACCGTGGCGACGGCCCGCCCCGCAGAAGCCGGCCTGCGCGAGAAGCTCGAAGAACTGCTCACCTCGGCACGTGAGTACGAGAAGGCCAACCCGGATTCGTTCACCGTCGCCGTAGAGAAGTACGAACTCGTCATCGCACGTGCCCGGGGAACGTCTTTCGAGGCCGCCTATCTGGCCCAGGCGCAGGAAGCCGCCAACCGGGTCAACGCCCAGCGGCAGGACGCGGTCGACCGGTCCTGGACGGCCATTGAGCAGCAGGCGGAACCGCTGCTGGCCGCTGGTGACTTGGACGGGGCCATCCGGATCTTCTCTGACCTGCCCCCTCAACACCAGGAACTGCTTCGCGAGAAATCCGCAGCAAGGGTGAACACGGTCCGCAGCGGAGCCACGCAGAAGTTCAAGGAGGCCATGGACACCGCGAAGCAGGCGCTCTTGAGCGGGGATCCGCAGAAAGGTCTGGATGCGTTGAACGCAATTGACGCCATCCGGCTGGTGCCGCTCTCCGTGCAGGCGGCGGAATTGAAGCATCGGCTGCAGGACGAACTGGTCCGTGCGGGTGAAATGGAAAAGAGGCGCGCACAAATCGAACTGGAGCAGAAATTCAACGCACACCTGGAACGCTTCGACAACGCACTGATCGGCCGGGCTGATCTGGTCGCTGCAAAGGAAGCCGCCGATGCGGCACAGGGTGACCCGGACTTGAAGTCGCCGTTCGCCGTGCAAACTACGGCGCTGGGCGAACTGGTGAAAACGCTGGAGGACCTGGAACGGCGGGAAGCCGCGGCACTGAAGGCCCTGGAAGGCCAGGAATTGACTGTTGGCAAGGAAAAGGGCGTGGTGAGCAAGGTCGATGGCGACGCGATCACGGTGCACATCCCTCAGCCCCGCGCGGGCACAAAAGCGAAGATAGAGATGGCCGTCAAACTCGCCGATCTCACGGCCGAGCAGCGGAGCGCGATCTTCAGAAACGTCAAGCCGGTTGCTACGCCCGTTGGCCTGGTGGCGGGGGTCATCGTGAAACTGCGGCAACCCGGCGTGGACTTGACCGCTGCCGAGGAGACACTCAACACGGCGTTGGCATTCCCGCTGGCGGCGCACTATCTGGACTTCGTGCGTACCAGACGCCTGGGCGCGATTGAGGTGGCCGCCGAGAAGTCGTGGCCGGAGTTGGAGCAGGCGGCCGGCCGGAACTGCAGCGGAGCGGAGCAGGGCAAGGCCCTTCAGTCACGGCTCGCCGACTGGTCAAAGGCCTACGGCGCGACCGCGTTTGCACGCGCACGGAAATCGCAACTGGACGAGTGGGCGGAAAAGGCGGCCCGTGCGCAGGTGGTGAACCTGGTCGTGAACAGCGGTTTCGAGACCGGGTCGATCGATCCCTGGGCCATCGGCGGCAACGGATCCTGCACCGCGGTCCCGGAAGCCGCGCATTCGGGCCGGTACGGTCTGCGACTGCTGGGATCGGGACCTCGATTCGGCGTCGCACTGACGGCGCAGGGCGCAAGCGAGCCATTGACCCCGGGCGAGACCTATGCGGTGAGTTTCCACTACCGTTTCCCGTCTCCTGAACGCCGAGCCGGTCGCGCCGGGATACCTGGACACAGGTTGTTGGATCCGGAACAGGGGATCGTTCCTCCTGGAAGCGAATGGCAGTGCTTCACGGGCGAATTCATGGCACACGGCGAGGCGGGCTTCTGGATCGACTCACAAGGGAACGTTGAACTGCAGGTGGACGACATCTGCATCTCGCGACACCGTCCGGCCGCCCGCGGGAAGAAGACCATGGGCGCGGGCGCGCCCGATCAGGTGGCGCCGGCTCCGGCGGAAAAGCAGCCGGTCCCGGACAGCGAAGCGCTTACCGCTTCCGAAAAGGAGATCAAGGCTGCGTTGAAGGATGACTATGCCATGCGCGACGCGGTCCATCGGATCGCGCTGGCACAGCGGCTGATGAAACTCGCAGGCGAAAGCCGGAGCGATCCCGCGGCCAGCTATGTGGCGCTGCGCGAGGCCAAAGACCTTGCGGCCGCCGCCGGTGATTATGCCACCGCCTCCAACGCCATCCGGGCGCTCGGCGATGCGTTCATAATCAACGAAGGCGAGTTGAAACAGGCCGCCTTCATGGATGCGGCCAAAGCGGCGCCCCCCCCGGAGGATGCGGAACGGCTTCTCGGCACCGGCATGGACCTCCTCAGCGAGCTCGCCGGCAGCAGCAACTTTGGTGCAGCACTGAAACTGCCGGCGCTGCTGGAGGACCTGGCGCGCAAGGCCAGGAACACCGAGGCCTCCAAGATCATCCAGGCGCGAACACGCGAACTCCGCGACCAGCAGACGAAATGGAACCGGGTCAAGCCGATGATGGACAGACTGGAGGCCCATCCGGACGACCCCGACGCGGCACTGGCGGTCGGCCGTTACTACGCGTTTTCCGTGGGCGACTGGGAAAAGGCGCTGCCTCTCTTTGCGAAATGCTCGGTGCCCGGTCTGAAGGACGCGGCCACGCGGGACTGGCATGGACCGGAGGATGCCAAGGCGCAGGCGGAACTGGGGGACCTTTGGTGGTCCCTCGGAGAGAAGGAAACCGGAACGATGAAGACGCTCCTGCAGAACCGTGCGGTGGTCTGGTACTCGCGGGCACTCCATGAACTGCCGGCGATTCGCAAAGTCGAAGTCGAAAAGCGCCTTCAGTCCGTCGCACTCTCCGCGACAGGTCCCGCCTCGCTGAGCTACAAGGAAGGCCTGATCCGCTCGATTCCGCTGGAGGATGCGGTGCAAGGGGTGCGCTTCCTGCCCAACGGCCGCCTGGGGCTTGCGGGCACGGCCACCGCGATGGTCGTGGTGGACTTGGAGACCGGCCAGAAGATTCGATCGATTCCGGTCCCGTCACGGGCCCTGAGCGTCGATTTCTCACGCGATGGGAAACTGCTGGTGGCGGGCGGCGAGTGGGGCGGCCCGCGCAGTGGCGAGGCTGCGGTGTGGAACCTGGCGACGGGCGCCGAACTCGGCCGGTTCAAACAGAGCGACGGCCGCATTTCAAGCGTGGCCTTCCTCCCGGACGGCCGGGCCGTCGTCATCGCGGCGCCGAACTGGCAGTCTGCCCTCTATCAGGTTCAGGACGGCAAGTGCCTGCTCCAGCGAATTAAACCGTCGTCGCAGCGGCAATCCTGGAGCGACGACGGAACGGTCTTCCTGGGCCATAACGTGCTCTTCGAAAGCCGGACCGGAAAGGTGCTGCAGCGCTTTGAGCTGCCGGCGGGCGCAATACCCGAGTGTCTGTCCCTTTCACCGGGCAGGCGGTGGGCGGCGTTCAGTCACCGCCCGCCACAACGGAGAGCCGCAAGCATCACCGTTCATGATGTCGGCTCGGGCCGGATGCTCCAGCAGATCCAGCCTCAGAGCGGTCCGTATGACATGACCGCCACGGTCAGTCTGGCCTTCACGCCCGACGGCCGGCGTCTGGTGGCCGGTGTGAATGCTCATGTCCGAGTATTCGAGGTGGCATCAGGACGTGAGGTGGTGAGCTGGGAACACCGCTTGGGAACTGTGGCCGATGTTTCGCCCGACGGCCGTTTTGTCCTCGCGACGGGCCCAGGACAGACCGTCCGGCTGTACGGACTGCCGCGCTGAACCATCTCGAAATGATCGTCGCCTATCCAAGACGGAACAGGGCTGCCACGTGTTCGAGTATGGGCAGATGGGCGTGAGTCCAGGCGATCCAATTTCGGAGGAGACATTCATGAATTGGCCTCAACCC
>CAYSBP010000244.1:0-5185 GCA_964429255.1 uncultured Planctomycetia bacterium | reverse complement strand
CCACTCAATGCGTCAATCTCCGAATCCGAATGCGCGGCGGAGAGCGAGATGCGGAGTCGCGCCGCACCACGTTTGACGGTGGGATAGCGGATCGCCGGCACCCAGAAACCACGCTCCAACAGAGCGTCAGCGAGTTCGACCGCGCGTCGCTCGTCACCGACCAGCAGCGGCAGGATCGGACTGCTCCACGGACCGCGGGCATCCTGCCCGCCCACATCCCAGCCGGCCGTCCGCAACCGTTCGCGCAGTGCGGCCGAACGTTCCAGCAGCCGCACGCGAGGACCGTCGTCCTCTTCGATGAGCTTCAGCGCCTCGCGGGCCGCCGCGGCGGCCGCCGGTGCGAGCCCCGTGGAGAAGAGAAATGCGCGGCCGGCCTGCACGATCCAATCCGTCACGCACCGCGACGCACAGAGGTATCCGCCCTGACTGCCCAGCGCCTTCGACAACGTACCCATCGCCAGCACATCGTCCGGCAACTCGCCAGGGAAAACCTCGGCCAGCACTCCACGCCCTTCGGGCCCCAGCACCCCGGTCGCGTGTGCCTCGTCGACCAGCAGCCACGCGCCGAAACGCCTGGCCACAGCATGGATCTTCGCGAGCGGCGCAATGTCGCCGTCCATCGAGTAGAGCGATTCGACGGCGACCAGTATCCGTAAGTCCTTGGCGCGGGACGCTTCCTTCTCCAGCACGGCGGCCAGATCTTCCGGATCGTTGTGGCGAAAGGTGCGCACGCGCGCGTTGGAGAGCCGCGCACCGTCCACCAGACACGCGTGGGCCAGACGGTCGAGTACGATCGAGCAGGACGCATCGCCGGCCACTGCCGGAAGGAGTGCCAGCGGCGTCTGGTACCCGGAGGCGAAGACCAGACACGCTTCGCTGCCCTTGAAGCGCGCGAGCGAGGCTTCCAGTTCCGCATGTTCGGGCCGCGTCCCACAGATCAGGCGACTGGCCGTGGCGCCGGTGCCGTGCGCGTCAATCGCCGCGCGCGCAGCCGCCTTGACCCGCGGATGCCGGCTCAGACCCAGATAGTCGTTGGAAGCGAACGAAATAACCTCACGCCCATCCACGCGGAGGTGAACGCCTTCTCCATCCGCGATGCGCAGGTGCCGGAGCAGTCCCGCGGCGCGCCAGTCGTCCATTCGCCCGGAGAGGTGTTCTGCCCAGGCGCTCATTGCCCCGCCGCTTCCGCCCTCAGCTCGGACAGGAAGACCGGCTCTTCCATCCGCCGTTCGAGGTTGATCCCCACCGGCGGGACGCCGGGCAGGGACGACGGCTCGGAACGAAACACGTTCCCGTCGACTCCTGCGTGGCCGCCTTCTATTCCCGATGGCGCGATCCGTCCGGCCCCGGCCTTCGTATCCGCGCGTACGCGGTTCAGGAGATCGACCATCCGCGTTTCGTTGGGCGTCGGTTCGGGACTGGCGGCCACGTATTCGCCGGCGCCAAGGGTGGACGAGACGAAGAAGCTGGCAGTCGCCAGGAGCTGAACCGACCCCATCCCACACATCGTGTTGCTCTCCGAAGACCTTCGTGGGGCAGACATCCTCGTCTGCCCTGCGGCGCCGACGAGGACGTCCGCGCTACGATCGGTACCGCTTCAACAGGCGGATGAACTCGCGCAGGTCGCTGGGCAGCGGCGCCTCGACTTCGGTTCGCTCACCGGTCCTCGGGTGCGGGAAGGCCAACCGTCGCGCATGCAGCGGCAAACGGTTGAGCACAATCTCCATACCTTCGTTTTGCGGCGCGTGCAGGTTGAACTCACGCATCCGCAGCGGGCTCTTGCGACCGTAAACCACGTCGTACGCCAGCGGGAAGCCTTCCGCAGCCATGTGCACGCGGATCTGGTGCATCCGCCCGGTCTTGGGTTCGCACGTTACCAGCGTATAGCCGCGGAAACGTTTGACGACACTGACCTTCGTTTCGCACGACTTGCCGTTCGGATCACCTTCGTCCAACGCCACACCCATCTTGAAGACACGTGGCGCGCGCTTGCCGAACTTCTTCAGGCGCGCCCAGTCCGGTTCGCCGTCAGGCTTGCGCGGCGAGGACCCCTCGGACGAGCGACGATAGGTGATCGAGCGACGAATGATTTTCTCTTCCCACGGGACCTCGCCCACCACGACGGCCAGGTATTCCTTCTCGATCTGACGCTCCTGGAAGGCGCGAATGAGCTTGTCGCGCGACTCCTCGTGCTTGGCCACCAGGATGCAGCCGGTCGTCTCCATATCGAGGCGGTGCGCGAAGTAAAAGCCCGGCAGACCCGCGGCCACCGGCACGTCGTCATTCTCACCCGCACCTGCACGCGAGGCCCGTCTGGGCGCGGGTCCAGGCCGGGGCGGAAAGGCGCGCTCGAGCACGTCCTCCAGCGTCTCCCGACGATTGTGGCCGTCCTGATTGCGGTGTACGGGAATCTCGGCAGGTTTGCTGAGCACCATCAGATCATCGTCTTCGTAGAGCCGACCGACCTGACGTCCATGCTGCGTGGTCAATCGTGGACCGGTCAAGCGGTGCAACAGCTTGCGGCTCTCGTGCTGAAACGGATCGGGGCATTCCAGCACATCGCCGGGTTGCACGCGTTCGGAACCGTCCGCGGTCTTGCCATTGAGGTGGACCTGGCCGGCGTGGAAGAGCGTCTTGGCGCCGCGGCGCCCGCAATCCGGAAGAAGCGTTGCGAGCGCGCGGTCAGCGCGAAAACCCACCTGCCCGGGTTCGACCGTCAGCCGCGCGCGAGGAGCATTGGAGAAGGGAGCGTTCCGGTCCATGGCCCATCAACCCCGGGTCCCATCCACCACCTGCCGGAAGGCACGGATGTGGTCTGGCGTCGTTCCGCAGCACCCGCCAACGATGTTGGCTCCCGCGGCAATCAGGTCCCTGACCTTGGCACTCATGATCTCCGGGCTCTCCCGGTACGTCACCTGGCCCTGGACCAGTTGCGGAAGGCCGGCGTTCGAGTGGACCAGGATCGGCTTCTTCGTGTAAGCCCGCATCTCGGTCACAATCTTGACCATGTTCTCCACGCCGTTACCGCAGTTGGTGCCGATCACATCGGCGCCCGATTCGTCAAGCGCCCGCGCCGCCTGCTCGACGGACACACCCATCATGGTCTTGAAACCCTGCGCTCCGGGATCGAACGTCATCGTGGCGAAGCAAACCATGTCAACGTCCTTGGCCGCCTTGATGGCAAGCAGGATCTCCTCCAGGGCGAAGACGGTTTCGATAACCACGGCATCCGCGCCGCCGGCCTTCAGTGCCGCGATCTGCTCTTTGAAGGCACTGTACATCTCGTCTTCGGTGATCAGACCC
This sequence comes from uncultured Planctomycetia bacterium, assembly GCA_964429255.1. Classification (GTDB taxonomy): domain Bacteria; phylum Planctomycetota; class SZUA-567; order H5-PLA8; family H5-PLA8; genus CAYSBP01. The sequence continues at coordinate 1,882 of CAYSBP010000244.1, read as the reverse complement.
AGCGGTTCGACGAATTCCCCCGTGGGACCAACGCTGGCAACCACATACGCCCCGAAATCGACGGCCACTTCCTTGGACAACCGCGCGGCCGCCGCGTTCAACTCCGCCACGCGCTCGCTATACCCGTGCCGCGCCAGACGGAAACACGTGCCTCCGAAACTGTTGGAGAGGACCAGGTCCGCACCCGCCTGACAATAGTTCCGGATGAGCTGCTTGACCTGCTCCGGATGCGAAGCGTTCCACTCCTCCGCGCAACCACCGGCCGGCAGGCCCATCTTCTGCAACTCGGTGCCCCAAGCGCCATCGGAAACCAGAACCTCGCCCGCTTTCAGGCGTGTCATGAAATCGGTTTTCGCCATCGGTACTTCTCCCTTCCTTACCGTACGCACCTGTTTCGTTGCTCACACGTGATTTGTCAACCCACTTCGCGCTTTCTCCCCGGCCGTTCCACGCGTTCCCCGGAACAGCCCCGGCAGGTAACAGAACAGGAAGAACGCCGCCGCACCCAGCAACGGTAACAGCATGACCACGTTCCGCCAAGCCGGGCGCCGCGGCCGCAGCCGGAAGACCTCAAACCCCATCCAGACCCAGAACGCCAGCCCCACCAGGCATCCGATCGCGGCAAGTAACGCGTCCGCAACCAGTCCCACACCCTGCTGACGCCCCAGCGTCTGGAAAAACGGGGAATCCACGAGAAGGAACCCGCCATCCGCCTGCCGTTCGACCAGAAAGAAATCGTTGTGATAGTTCTCCATGCGAACCTTGTCCGGATTGACGCACACCGTTCGCAGGCACACCCACAGGTCGATCCGTCGGCGGCCCAGCGACTCTTCTACCGACCAATCGCAGACCTCAAATTCCGCATACGAACGCGTCTTCAGCTCCCGCCGTATCGCGTTCGCGATCTCCTCACGCCGATGCTCCTCGGCCAACGCACGCGCCGTCAGCAGCGAGGGAAACAGGCGATAGTTTCCGGAAAGGAACCCATCGCGCAAACGCGCAAAGAGGGCATCCACCGCGGCTCGGTCATCCGGAGAGAGCACCGCCTTCTGTTCCGGCTCACCCGCCACGGACCAACGGACCAGCAGGAGTAGGAAGACGGAAAGAAAGAGGCGCATGGCTACCGCTCCCGAAAGAAGGTCTCACGAAGAGCTTGGAGCGTATAGCCCGAGTCCCGTAGTTTTCGCACCAGCGCGATACGCCGGATAGCCTCCTCGTCAAATAAACGTTGTCCGCCGCGCGTGTGCAACGCAGGTCGAATCAGCCCCAGCTGAACATAATGATGGATTGCCTGACGCGTCAGGCCGGTGCGACGAGCAAGCGCCCCGATCTTCAGCGGTTCGACCGCCTTACATGCCTTGCCCGAACCCCGCTCACCACCCATCCTATACTCCTCCCCGGATGGAGAGGATAGCGCGCATCGCCCCGGCGGCCAGTTCCCAACGAAAAATGCAGCCCACCGGCTACGGCTTTGCCCCCACTTCCTTCAACAACTCCTGCGGGTGCGTCTTGGCCGTAACCGTTGCGATCACCCGTTCGAGTTTGCCGTCCTTCCCCACCATCGCCGTCTGACGCTTTCCCGGAGCCAGGCCCAGCAACTTCGCCAGTTTTCCCTCTGGATCGGACAGCAGCGGATAGGAGAGTTTGTACTCTTCCTTGAACTTTTTGAGCTGCTCCGGCGTATCGCGCGAGGCACCAAAGACCTCGTACCCTTTCTCGAGGTACTTCTCCCTCTCGTCGCTGAATCCGCAGGATTCCGCCGTACAACCCGGCGTGAACGCCTTGGGAAAGAAGAAGATGATCAGGCCCTTCTGCCCCTTGTAGCCGCTCAGGTCCACGCACTCACCGTCCTGATTGGTTGCAGACAGCTTCGGCAACTCGG
>CAYSBP010000243.1:0-5186 GCA_964429255.1 uncultured Planctomycetia bacterium | reverse complement strand
TCAGAAGCGCCTGCGCCGCAGGATCGTCGCTGGCGGGAGCCGTGTCCCCACCCTTCCTGGTGGATTCCTGGCTTGAGACCGGCGCAGTGGAAGTGGCCTGCTTCTGGCCGGCTTCAGGGCCCGTGAGCGCCGGACTTCCCTGACTCGAAGCAGTCCGGTCCTTGGGCGATCCCTTGCCGATCACGAGGAGGATAATCACGAGCAGACAGGCCACGATCCCTATCCCAATCAGCAACCCCGATGACGATTGTGGTTCGGATGGCGGCTGTACTACGGAAGACGGGCCTGCTGAAGCCGTCGGAGGCGGAGGTGGAGGAACTGGCGCGGCGGCCTTGTCGGCAGCGGGCGCGGCGTCCTTCGCTTCCTGGCTCGCCATTATCCGGGCCGCCTGTTCGTCCGAAATCTCGGGGATCCTTCGCCCGATAACGACGGACACGACCGCTCCGTCACCGGCGGACGCGTCGGGCCTGGGAGGTGGCGGTGGTTCTCCGAACACGGAGTCCAGGACGAACTGGGCTCCGCACTTCTTGCATCCCAATCTCTTTCCCAGAGAGCTATCGGGCAGGAAGTAGGGTTTGGAACACTGCGGGCAGATGACGGACAGGGCCATTGCTGTTCCTCCAGCCGGCATGGATGATAGAATCACTACCACTTTATTATACAGGAAGACCGCAAATGAATGGTAACAAAAATATGGGTGTGGGCCTCGGTTGTCCGGTCATAAGTCGAATAAGGTCAATTCATTGCAGGATTGAGGTTCTATATTTCGTCGATCCTATTATGTAAGTAGTCGTTGTATAGAGACGTTATAAAAAAAGTGGACGCTGTCAATGTGGGGGATTAGATAGCGGTTGATCGACAGCGACAATCGTTTTCGGAGAATGACCACCCACAGGTACGACGTCACCTATAGACGCACAGGGACTCGAGTACGTTGCTGAATAGTCAGAGCTATTCCCGTCGCAGCGCAGCCATCAGGTGGCCACGGATGACCGTCCGCGACGCGATCGCACACACCAGGATGCCAACCAGCAGCACGCCCGCCAGCATCCCCGTCAACGCCCAGACGTTCACTTCGCTGTCCGAGGCGCGAACCGCGGGCCAGACGGCGATCAGCGCCGCAACGGTGCCGATGGCCAATCCGGTCGCCAGGAGAGCGATGTATTCCAGGCTCACCAGACCGGCCAGTCGCCGATGCGAGAACCCGGTCGCGGAGAGCAGCGCCCACTCGGCCCGCCGTTCGTGCACGTTTCGCACCAGCACGGTTACCAGGCCCACGGTACCCAGGAGTAACCCCAACCCTCCCAGTGCGAGAAAGACCGAAAGGTAGGTATTCTGCACGGAGAGGAATCCGGCCAGGATTTCCCGGGTCGACCTTACTTCGCCGCCATACGGCGCGAGCCGCCGGCGCAGGACCGCCGCCGCCGCCGTTTCGCGCTCGAGCCCTACGGCCACCAGAAAACAGGTCGGCGCGTCCACCTGAGGATACAGCTTACGGAACGGCACCTCGGCCATCAGCAACTCGCCGGCGAAGATGCTGCCGGGCAACACGCCGGCAAAGCGTGTCGTCTGCACGCCCGTTCCGTACGCCAAGGGGTATTCTTGTCCAACGCCTGAATGCAACGTCCACTGAACGCTCGCCGCATCGCCGAAGATCGGAATCGCCCGCGGATCGGTATCGACCAGCGCGGTCCAACCCCTGGTCCCCGCACCGATCAGATGGAAACCGCCGCGCGCCATCATTCGCTCGCCGACCCCCAGCAACCGTGGCTGTGCGGGTCGCGCCATATTCAAACAACTGATCTCATCGCCCGGGCTGACCCAAAGGGAGACCACGTCAGCGTCGGCGAACAGGTGTTCTTCGTCGGCCGAGAAGCCCAGTCGCCGCCGGCCTTCCACCGTGCCCAGATCGTACCGCACCGGAAGCGCCGTATCGGCGCGCAGCACGAACCCGCCGGACCCCGAGTCGCGTTGGGTTACGTCCATTCGTCGCGGGTCGCGGCGTTGAGAAGCCACCGCAACCAGCACAAACGAAGCTGCCGCGATCAGCCCGACCACCAGCAGGCTGCGACCGCGGAAGAGCGCCGCGCTGCGCAACGCCATCCCGCCCGCAGCGAGCGGACGCAGCGGACGCCGCCACGCCCGGCTCAGAAACGCGTGTGCGAGGAGCAGCGCGGCCAGCAACAACAGACCGCCGGCGGCGAAGAAAGCAGCCGTCGGCGGCAATACCGATGCGGACATGGACAGCGCGATCAGCACCAACGCCAGCACCGCGCAGAAGAGACCCAGCCCGCACGTCCAACGACGACCCTGATCCGCCGATCGGATCGCACTGGAACTCCACCCGCTCAGCAGGTCGACCGCAGGCCTGCGCAACAGTCCGCGTGCCGTCCGCCAGGTTGCCGCAAGTCCGGCGACGACACCGACGAGGCCTCCTGCGGTCGGCGCCCACGCGTCGATATGCAGCCGCAGCGCCGTTCCACCCACCGCGTCGCTCCAGCAACCGTTCAGCGCGCGAATCAGCAAGGCCCCGTAACCCAATCCGCCCAGGATGCCCAGCAGCGCGCCGCCCAGCGACCAGACGGCCCCCTCCAGCAAAAGCAACCCACCCACCTGTCGCGCGGTGAATCCCGTGGCCAGCAGCAGACCGGATGCTCCGGCGCGCCGTTGTGCCTGAAGCCGCAGCAGACTGGCCGACAACCCCAGTGCCGCCAGGACGATGAAGAAGCTCAACCCCAGGAACAACTGACTGAAGTCCGTGTTACCCCGGGCACCGGCCAGCGCCTCGTCACGCACGGGCCTGACGGAAACGCCGGCCGCTTTCAGCGACAGACCGCCGGCCAGTTGACGATCCAGCGAGTCGACGAACGGCTCCAGACTCTGCTGGTGAGGTGGTGCGATGCGTATCGACGTTACCCACTCCGGATCCGCCCCGTGCGCCTCGGGCGACCAGAGTTGTTTAAGCAGATCCAGACTCACATAGGCCTTCGGCGTCGTGCGATACTTTTCCCAGAACGCGTCATCGCGCGGCGTGATGCGGCTGCTTTCGATCGGGAACGGCAGCGACCAGGCATCGATGGACTTCGCCTCGGTGATTCCTTCCACCGACGGAGCCCAACCGGGATCGGCAGCGGCCTCCCGCAACGCGACAATGCCTCGAACCATCAGTTCCCGTGCCTCGGTGCGCAACGCGCCGTCCCACGAAGGCACCGGAAAGACCACCCGAACGCGCGCGCCGATGTCGACGTTAAGATCCTGCGCCAGCCACTCGGTCAGCCAGATCTCATCCAGACCCGGGCTCGGCCCGCCGCCCTTCTGAAACGGCAAAGGCGTGGGCATCTGCGTGCCCGCCACCAGGGCATAGGCGCTCTCCCGTTGGTCGCCGTCGAGCGCGGCGATGGAGTTGGCCAGATAGATCGAGGTGCAGGCGGCGCGCAGTCCCTGCCGTTCGGCCTCGGTAGCGATGCGCTCCACCTGCCGGGCCGGGAGCACCACCCCGGCGCTCTCCACACTGACGTAACCCTGATCGGCACGAGGCACGAGACGCAGTCCCACGTCTTCCAACCGTGCGGCCGTCTGCAGCTTCTGCTGCAGCGTCAGCGGTTCGGTGGCCGCCGAAGACCGCTCGATCAGGAGCGCATTGAAACGCTCGGGCTGACCGATGGCTTGCGCCAGCCAGTTGCGCGCCACGAAAAGATTCCGTGGAGCGGCATTCGAACTGCCTCGCAGGGCGAAATGGCCGCCGCATGCGTCCGGCACGACCTGCGCCACCTCGATCCGGAGTTTGCGCTGTGTCTTGTCGGCACGCTGGTGGGCGAAAAGCGTTCCGGCACGCGCACCCCCCTCGCGGGCCAGCGTGACCACCAGGTCTTCCGGCGGGTCGAGCGGGCCGGGTTCGTCGCGCAGACCCAGGTCGCGCGCCAGCGAACGGTTGACCGCCGCGCGCCGTCCCTCCAGTTCGACCGGCGCTCCCTCCAGGAAGAGCGACCAGAACGACGGGTCGACGCCGGTCAGGCTCACCTTCGAAACGACGACGGCCGTGGCGCTGCGCTCAACCACCCCCTGCAGGATCACCGCACGCGAAACGCTCGTGCCGGGCGCCTCGAGTGCGTGCGCCCGTTCGTCGCGGTGATAGAAGGGGCTGACCAGCGCATCCGTGATCCGACCCAGGCGCTGCAGCGCCTGATCGCGCAGCGATCCCTCCATCGATGAACCGATCAGGAGCGACCCGGCGATACACGTCGTGGCCACCGCGATACCGAAGGCCACCAGCATCCCCGCCACACGATGGTGCTGCAGACTGCGCAGGACCAGGCGGAGCATCGTGAGTCGATTCATGCGTCTGTCCCACGGGGAACGTCGACGAGTTGGCCGGCTCGGAGTTCCATGCATCGGCCGAAGCGGCGGGCCTGCGTGAGGTTATGCGTCACCATCAGCACGGTCACCGTGTCGGTGCGGGCGATCTCGAGGAACAACTGCACGACGCCGTCGGCATTCGCTGCGTCCAGATTTCCCGTCGGTTCGTCGCAGAGCAGCAGGCGGGCGCCGTTGACGAGCGCGCGGGCGACGGCCACTCGCTGGCGTTCTCCGCCGGACATCTGCGCCGGAAAGGCCTCTGCGCGGTGCGTCACGCCCATGCGCCCGAGCAGTTCGGTCGCGTGCCCTTCGGCCTCCGCCGCCCGGCGCGCGGCCAGCGCCGGAACAAGCACGTTCTCGGTCGCCGTCAGTTGTGGAAGCAGGTGATGGTCCTGAAAGACAAACCCGATACGTCGCGCCCGATAATCGGCCAGGGCTTGGTCCTTCAAGGCCGTCACGTCCACACCGTCCAGACGTATCGCACCCGACGTCGGCACATCAAGGGTCCCGATGAGGTTCAGCAGGGTGCTCTTGCCCGAACCGGACGGGCCGAGGATGGCGAGCGTCTCGCCGGGTCGTACGCGGAGGTCGAGCCCTTCGAGGATCGTCACCTCGCCGCCGGCACCGGGATACCGCTTGCAGACGCTGGAGAGAATGAGTCCACCACCGGTCTGTTCCATCCATCGGGCTCCTGTCACGCGGCGTGGGCCTGCCGCTGGTCCACAGGATTGTAACAGCGCGGCTGGATATGGAAAGGGGACTGTGACCGAGGATGCACCCGTGCCTCGCCATCTACGTAAAATGAAGTGGATTTCGGGGCTGTGAACGGT
>CAYSBP010000242.1:0-5193 GCA_964429255.1 uncultured Planctomycetia bacterium | reverse complement strand
TGATTGTGGACGGCGGTACCACCTCCTGGATGCCCTTCGGCACCCAGTTCAAGAACCCCCCGGGAACGATTCTGGGCAAGGGCTACGTGCCCGGGTTGTAGAGAAAGGCCGACTATTTGTGATTGCACTCATTGACCACTTGGCGCGCGCCGAGAAAGCGCCGGATGTCTTCGACACTCCTGGAACAGGTCGGATGCTTGTCCTGCCGGAATACGGCCGCGTTCTCGGACTCTATGCCGGGGACTCGGAAGAGAATTTCTTCTGGACCAACCCGGCGATGGCCACGGCAGTGTCGGCAACGGAATTCTTCCGCCGTGACGGCTGGCGCAATCCCGGCGGCGACCGATCGCAGCTCTGGGCCTTTCGCGGCGCTCTCGCGAAGATCGCAGAGGCACAGTTCTTGGGGATCCAAAGAGATTTAACTGATTTACTACTGAGAACGCGGCTTGCCCCGCACCACAACAAAGGAGATTGAAACAATGAAGGGATTTACCGGCGAACTCAAAAAGCGCATCAAACGACAGGATACGCTTCTTTTCGGCTGCATCATGGATTCACATTCCGGCGCCGTCGTGGAGATGTACCACGAGACGGGATTCGACGCCATCATGATCGACCGTGAGCATACGGCGCTGAATACCGAGACGATTCGCGAGCATATCCGTCTCGCCCGCGCCCTCGATCTCCCCTGCATGGTCCGCGCCGCCGACAATTCCTACCATGAAGTCTGCCGCTTTCTCGACCAGGGCGCAGATGGCGTCTTCATGCCCCGCATCCGCAGTCGCCAGGAGGCCGAAGCGTATGTGGCCAATGTCACCTACCCGCCGCTGGGGATCCGCGGCATCGGCCCCACCACCTGCCCGGCCGGCAAATACGTGGGCTGGAGCCATTCCACGGAAATGGCCAAGTACTTCAATGAAAACCTCGTTGTCGGCGTCCAGATCGAGACGGCCGAGGCGCTGGCCGACGTCGACGGCATTCTCTCTGTCCCCGGCATAGACGTGGCCGTCGTCGGCAACGACGACCTTTCTTTGGGCATGGGAATCCTCGGGCAGTTTGACTCGCCGCAGTATATCAATGCCGTCAAATCCGTCATCGCCGCCTGCGATAGAAACGGCGTGCTGCCGGGCATCGCCGGCGGCGATCCGACCTGGGTGCGCTACTGGCACGACCAGGGCATGCGGCTCTTCTGGTGCGCCGCCGATATCGTTACCATGTGGAACGCCACGCGGAACGGCATTGACGCCATCCGCGGGCGCCTGGCGACCGAGGCCACCGCCGACAGCCCGTTCCCGGTAGGGCAGAAGCTCGGATACTCGAGATGAAAAGCCTTCCCATCATCGTCCGGCTCAACGCCCGCACCTTTCCGATGGGCGAAGTCGAGCACGAATTGCTGGCGCCCATCGGCGACCTTGTCGAGATCGAAGGCGCGACCGACGACGAGATCCTGGCCGCCGCCCGTGACGCGGATGCGATCCTGATCATCTCGGCTTATCTGCACACCGAAGTGATCCGGGAACTGGAGCGCTGCAAGATCATCTCGCGCATCGGTACGGGCGTGGATAAGATCGACATTGCCGAAGCCACCCGCCAGGGGATCATCGTCAACAACCTCCCCGACGTCTTCACCGACGAGGTCGCCGATCACACGCTGGCGCTGCTCCTGGCCGCAGCGCGTAAGATTAAAGAGCTTGACCACGACATGCGCGACGGCCGTAAGCCACTCTCGGTCGCCGGCTTCCACCGGCTTTCCCGTCAGACTGTCGGCATCATCGGCTTCGGTCTGATCGGCCGCGCCGTCGCCAAGCGTTGCCGGGCCTTCGGCCTGCGCGTGCTCGCCAACGACCCCTGCCTGACCGCGGAACAGGCTGCCGCCGAGGGCGTGACCATGGCCGATCTCGACACGCTGCTGGCGGAGTCGGACTACGTCTGCCCCCTCTGCCCGCTGCTCCCGTCGACTCGCGGCATGCTGGCCATGGAGCAGTTCCGGCAGATGAAGCACACGGCGGTCCTGGTCAACACCGGTCGCGGTGAACTGACCGACGAAGACGACCTGGCCGTCGCCCTGCGCGAGGGTGTCATCCGCTATGCTGCCATCGATGTCTTCGGCTGCGTCAATGTCTTTGCCGAAGGAGGCTTCCCGACAACTCACCCCTTGTTTGACCTGGACAACGTGCTGCTGACCCCGCACATCGCCGCAGCCTCGGAAGAGGCTGGCCGCGACTGCCAGCGCCGCGCCGCCCAGGCCGTCGTCGAGGTCCTCTCCGGCCGCTGGCCCGAGCACCCCGTCAACCCGGACGTGACCCCGTGGTTCAAACGTGCATAAGGATACAACGATGATCGCATCGTCAGGCAAACCGGACATGAACGAATGGTCCGGCCCCGGCGGCACGACTGAAGATCACTGGAGTGACGCCGTGGCCGCCGAGCCACTGGGATCGGAGGCCTCCCCGCCCGGCGCAGCGACCAAGCATACCGGTACATCCGGTGATATGGGCGACGGGACCTTTCGCAATCCCGTGCTCTCCTTTGACTACAGCGACCCCTGTCCGATCCGTGTCGGGCAGGACTACTACCTGGCCAGCTCCACATTCCAGATGTCGCCCGGCGTGCCGATCCTGCATTCGCGTGACCTGGTGAACTGGACCACGATCGGTGCGGCCATTCCGGATATCTCCGTGTTGGGGCCGGAGTTCAACTGGGATCGCATGGATCGCTACGGCGGCGGCGTCTTTGCCCCGAGCCTGCGGTATCACGCGGGGAGGTTCTGGGTCTTCGTGAATTGCCACTCGGGCGAGGGTTTCTATTGCTGCACCGCGACAAACCCGGCCAGCCCGTGGTCGGTGCGGCAAATCAAGGACCGGAACGGCAAGCCGCTACGCACGACGGGCTGGACCGATCCGTGCCCGTTCTGGGACGACGACGGCAAGGCGTACCTCATCGGCAGCCGTCCCGGCAGCCAGTGGTTCGGTTATCTGTTCGAGATGGCCCCAGACGGCTCGCAGCTATTCGACGCTGATGTCGATCACATGAACGACGGCGAAGGGCCCTTCGTGTATCCGCGGGGCGGCACGATGGTCTCGCCCTTCCAGTCCACCGAGGGGAACAAGATTTTTAAGCGGAACGGCTACTATTACTTGGTGCACATCGAGTTCCTGGACAGCGGGCAAGGGAGGGGCACCTATGTCTTCCGGTCCCGGAACATCTATGGAGTGAAACCGGACGGCACGCCCGGCAAACCGGGCGATCCGGGAAAGTACGAGGTTTTCAAGTTCGGCCCGGTGGACGACAAGACCGACCAATTCTACAGCCGGAACCTGGAACTGCCGGGGCAGGGTGGCTTTGTGGATACTCAGGACGGGCGCTGGTTCTGGATCGGACAATTCAACCGGTTCTGGTCCGACGGTCGGCTGCCCCACCTATTGCCCGTGACCTGGGTTGATGACTGGCCGGTGCCGGGTGTGGACATCCAGGACGGTCACGGTCGCATGGCCTGGCAATTGCCCAAGCCCATCGCGGGCAATCCAGCCTGCACGCCGCAGGGGAGCGATGACTTCGAGAAGCCAACCCTCGATCCGCGCTGGCATTGGAACCACCAGCCGAGGGCGGACAAATGGTCATTGACCGAGCGGCCGGGGTTCCTGCGCCTGCACGCATTCCCGCAGCTTGAGCCGGGAAAGTTCTTCAAGACGCGCAATGTGCTCTGCCAGCGGCATACCCGCCGTGACCTGACTCAGGTGACGATCAAGCTGGATCTGGCCGGCATGACCGGCGGGCAGGAGGCGGGCCTGGCGCACTTCGGGCCCGGTAACACGCACGCGGCTGTCGCGGTGCGCAGGACCGGGGACGGCTTCGCCCTGTTGTTTGAGAAGGCCGCAACATACACCGGCGGCCCGGCGCTGCCGGCGACAACAGCGACCCTTTGGCTGCGCTCGGCGGTGGGGTTTGATGACCGGTGCGTCTTCTCGTTCAGCGAGGACGGGCTGGCGTTCTCGCCGGTCGGTGAGCCCTATACCCTCGTCGGGGGTGGGTGGCGCGGCGACATTGTGGGGCTGTACACCTTCAACAACCAGGGCGAAAGCGGCTATATCGATGTAGCCTCATTCGACTATCAGTTCTGAAGGACACCGATGATGATTTATAAAAACGCAGAATTATACAATGCAGTTGAAACCGAACCTGCCGCAGACGGCAAAGGGTTGTGGCTCTATCGTCATCCGAAGCAACTTCTTGACAAATTGCGGGGCGGCGGAAACGAATGCGCCGTGTCTTTCGGACGCGCCTGCAGCGGGGTGGAAGTCCGATTTAATCTTGCGGAAAAATCAAAATGCAGCGTCACGCTCTGCCTGGAAGGAGGCGAAGATGTTCTCGCCGAAGTGTATCAGGGGTCTTTTTTCTATAAGCATGTTATGATCGGGAACGAACCGGTAACTATTCCCATAGAGTATACCGGCGGATTCGGAACATTCGACGAATTCAAAAGACGCGCGCAAACAAGCGGTGTCGCGTATGATTCACACCTGATACGCGTGATGCTTCCCAACTGGCCGGTATCTCGACTTGTCAACATTGAAGGCGACATCACCCCGCCCAGATCGGAGCAGGTGCCCGATCGCCGTATACTTTTCTACGGCTCATCCATCACTCACGGCTTATTATGTCAACGCCCGCACGGAACCTATGCCGCGCTGCTTGCCGATATGCTTGGAATGGATGCGCTTAATCTGGGCATACCGGGCGGCTGTTTCATCGAGCCCGAAATGACCGATTATATTGCTGGCCGCAGCGACTGGGACATGCTTCTCTGCGAACTGGGGATAAATGTGATGGAATCGATGGATGAGGCGGAATTCAGAAAACGGGTGGATTATTTGCTTGGCACCTTGGTTCACCTTCATCCTGACAAGCATTTGTTCTGCAACGACATCTTTCCCTCGTTTTTCGACCCCGATAACCATGGCAAGCTTGTGGTGTTCAGGCGGCACGTCAAAGAAAGTGCGGAGAAACTCAACCATCCCAATCTTCACTATGTTCCCGCGACCGAGATCATGAAAACCTTCGGCGGGCTGAGCGTTGATATGCTTCATCCCGGACCCGATGGCATGATAGAAATCGCCCGGAACTGGTACGAGAAGATTCGTCCGATCATCAATTCAACTCCTGGGATTTGAAACAACAACTGAGAAACATCAT
>CAYSBP010000241.1:0-5205 GCA_964429255.1 uncultured Planctomycetia bacterium | reverse complement strand
GCGGCGCCGGCCGTCTGCAACGCCCATCCCTCTGAGCGTGAATAATCCAGGCTAGCGTATCATCTGGATCACGTTGCGGCTGGAGATCGGACGGCACATCAGCAGGCAGCGTACCTCCTCGCCCAACGCGTGATCGGTGCCGAAGCCCAGCAGGACCGGCGCGGCCGCCCCGCGGACCTCCGCCAGACGCGCGCGAATCGTCCGGACTTCATTCGGCGAGAACTCGCGTCCCGCTGAGAAGGCCACCGCGGTGCCGTGCCCCAGACCGGGCGAGGAATCGCTCAGCGCCTGTTCAAACGCCGCCAGCACCGCCGAACGTCCTTGTGCGGCGCCCACAAAGGAACGGATGGTTCCTCCGCGCAGGAATTCGCGCAGTTCATCGAACGTGAACCCGGGCGCCGAGTCGCAGCCGACCAGTGCGCCGAGCAGCGCTTCGACGGCGAAGCTGAGCGTTTCCTCACCGAACCGCGAAACCCGCGCAGCCGAGGCGTCGGAGCCCAGGCGCCCGGCCCCGCGCGTCGCGGAAAGATGCAGGAAGAGCTCAACGCCGCCGGGTGGCGCGATCGGCGGGGCTTCTTCACCCAGGAGCGGTTCGAGCCCGATGGCGCACACGCCGCGCCCGCCGACCCGCAGGTGTTGCCCGAGCGCGTCGCAGAGCGGCAGCAGCAACGACTCCTCAAGCGATCCAAAGAGCACGACCAGATCCTTCTGGTTCAGCAGTCGCTGAAGTTGCTGATCGTGCCGTTTTAACGCAACCCCGAGGAACTCGGACCGTAAGGCCCGGGGCACCTCCAGGTGTACCTTGTGCTCGAGTCCGGTTGCCAGGAGCCGCGACGACTGCGTGTCGCAGGCCGCCCAGGGGAGCTTGTCACCGAAACCGTCCAGACAGCCGGCGGCCGACGCACGACCGCCGAGGTCACCCACACCCAGGGCCAGGTAGGGCGCATAGGCCTGCGCAAAGAGTGTCATCGCCACGTTCGAAGACCTCGTTCCTTCTACCAGGATGCCACCATGCGCTGGAGCACGGAACGCAGAACGCCCGGCCAGCGCGACGCGTGCGTCATCTGCTGTGCCACGCGTTGCTCGAATCCCACATGCACCAGCCCGCAAAGCGTGCTGCCGCCCGGTCCGTCGAGTTCGGGGCTAAGCCGTCCGCGGACGTCCCAGTGCGGCGTGCCGATCCGAACCGGTGCGTCGCCAAAATGACGCGAGACCAGTTCCTCCAGGCCGGGCAACCGCGCCCCCGCGCCCGTCAGGACCACGCCCGCCGCATGGCTTTCGGAATAGAGCGACAGTCCGTCACGCAGCGCGCGCAGGTGAGGTGTCAGAATGCTTTCCAGCGTCCGCGAGAACTCGTCCAGATTCAGCCAGAGATTGCTCCGCCCGTCCACGGCCGTAACTTCCACGGCGCGTACCGAGGATGAGGCCTGGGCATGGAGACGCCCGTGCTCGCGGACCAGGCGGCCGGCCGTGGCGACGGAGATGCGGAAGTGCCGGGCGATCGCCAGCAGTACACCTTCCATCCCGCCGGGCGCCGGGGTCACCGCCGCCGCACCGCCGCAACGGTCCTGGTTGGAGACCTGCATCTGTCGCAGGCGGCCACCTTCCCAGAGAAGGCCACGGAATGCTCCGGCGCCGAAGTCCAGTACCGCCGCACCCAGGGCACGTTCATCGGGCGAGAGAACGCCCATCGAAGCCGCGTGCGGCGCCAACGCGATCAGTTCAACCTTGAGCCCCGCCATCCGGACCGCCCTGCGCAGATGCTCCAGCGCCAGCGTCGGCGCCGTGAGAAAGGTGGACGACATGCTCAGCGACGCGCCGATCAGCCCGTGCGGACGTTCGATGCCATGCAGCTCGCCCACGCTGTAAGGCCCGTCGCTTCGATGCACGGTTTCGCGCTGGGGATTGCCGTCCGGATAGATGGTCCGCCGCAATCGTTGGACGTCGACGGCGGTTGCGGACCGCTTCCCGCCGGAGAAAGCGAGCGTTCCGCGCGATACCGACAGCCGTGCCGGTCCGGAGAAGCCGATCACCACCCGGTGGACGCGCGTGCGCACGTGTTCCTGAGCGACCTGCGTGGCGATGCCGATGGATTCGGCCGCGCGCTCCAGATCGACGACTTCCCCATCGCGCAGACCGTAGCTCGAAGCGCACTCGGCCGCCAGAACCACCACCCGGCCGCGCTCAAATGCGGCCAGCGCGGCGGCCACGCGCGAACTACCCAGGTCGAGTGCCAGGAGCAACTCATCCTCACGATGCGCGGGCGCGTCGCAAGGTGGTTCGGCGACGGATGGCATTCGCTGCGAACTCATGGCAGGTCCCTCGGTCGGTGTCGCGGCCCGCGTGCCTTAGCGGCCCGCTGAAGAACCCCGTTACCTACCCTCTCCCGCCGAGAGGAGAGGGGAAGAACAGCCCTTTCTTGACGGGCTTCCAGGCTCGCCATGCAATCCGGAGGATTGCGTTACGCGTCACCTTACGGCTGCGGCACAACCGGACACAGTTCCGCCCCCGACGGCGTCGGTTTGTCCAGGCGGATACTGCGTAACCGCGCGGGATCCCAGGCATGCAGTACGCGGTTCAGCGTGTCGCGTTTGATCGCCGAGGTCGGTTCACCTTCCACGCGCTGTTCGTCATTCCAGTAGCCCCACTCGATGACCGGTCCGCCCACCGTGAAGAGGCGCCACGTTCCGGCGGGATCGCGTTGTGCCCGGGCCGGCTTCAATGCGCCCGGCGCGCGGGCCAGCAGACTGCCCGACGTCTCGATCAGGGCCAGCCCTTCCAGGAGTTCGGGCTCCGTGACGCGTTCGCCCCCGTTTCGGTGCATGCAGTGCACGCCCAGCAACGAAGGCAGATCCAGCCACGCGGCTCCGGTATAGGGGCGCGGTCCCGGCGTCGCCAGATCGCCGGCCATCATGGGCAGTACGAACCCGTTTCGATCAACCACCAGGTATCCACCGTCGGCATCCACTCGCGCGAAGGGAATCCGCGGCGCCACCCGCTCGACGCTGATCGTCGCGGGATAGTGGAGCCGTACGGCCCCGACCCGCTCGATCCAGGGACTCGTTTCGTAGGTCTTGGCCAGATGTTCTGCCAGTCCCGCTTCAAAGACCGAATGCCCCTCAGCGACCAGCGCCAGGTGCGCCAACTGGCTCCACTCACTCTCCGAGATCCAGGCCGGCCTCGGCTTCGAGTTCATTATGGGCGCCAGCAATCGCGTACGGGTCAGCATGGACTGCTCGTCCTTGCGGAGCGGGATCCAAAAGGCCACCGCGATCAGCGTATAGACGACGCAGAGGAAGAGCAGCGGCAGCAGCGGACGGATGGCGCGTCCCGTCTTCTCGCCCCATGCGCGCGCCCACTGGCCGCCCTCGGACGCTTGATTCTTCGTTCCGCCGCTTCCAGCCTTCGGTCGGGCCATGATTCCCCCCTTATGAACACACACGATCACACCGGTCCGGCAAGCCATTTCAAGGGCCTGCGGACTGCTAGCTGTTTCGTCCAGAAGGGGGTGAAGACTGAAGTCCGGGTCGGACGAAAAACGGAGGGGTGGGGATCGGAGCCGACCGATCCGCGCTCACCGGTGGCTTCCAATGGTGTTCGGCATTCCGTTTGCGAAGAAATCGCAATCGTGTCCGCAGTGGACTTCCTGTTTCTTACTTCTTCGGTGGCTGCAGGTTCTCCATCTCAATCTTGCAGTACGCGTACAGCATCCGCTCGGCATCGTTCTTCGGCTCGTAGCCTTTGATGAACGCGGAGAGTTTGGCGGACGCCTGCCGGCGTTCGCTGGGGATGGCCACGAAGCAGAGCGCGACGTGCGCGGCGGCGTCCAAATCCTTCCCGTCCGCAGCACTCTTCAGCACGCTCTCGAAAGCCCACCGGCCCTGCTGATAATAGCTGAAGGCGCGGTTCAGCTGCTGCTGCAGCTTGAGGTATTCCTTCCTCGCCGCGGTGTAAGGAGCGTAGTCGTCGCGGAACTGCTTGATGTTGCCGACCTGCTGCCACGCAGCCTGGTAGGCCTCGAGATACTTGGGCCGCAGTTCCATCCACTTCGGAAACAGCTCGTCTTTGATCTCCTGTGCACGCAGGAAACAGGTGTGGCCCAGCCGGCGCTGGGCGACGGCGGTGTTCTTCAGTTTCAGCGCATTCTTGTACGCGCTGATCGCCTTCTCGAAGTCGCCCGCCAGGACGAGGGCGTCACCTTCGCGCACGGGCTTCATCTCGGCCGTATCGGGCAACGCCTCCGTTGTCATTGCGGTCCTGGCCATGAACCGGTCCTGCGCCTTGCGTGCCGCCCCGATGGCCTTGAGGGAATAGATCGTACCGGGATACTCGCCGGCCACCTGGAACCAGCGTAGGGCCACTTTGAAGTCGTCGTCTTTCTGTTCGGCCGCGTAGCTCTCCGCAGCGGCATAGGCCTTCGCCGCCTCGTCGTCCGCCTCCAGCCCCGCCAACCCCACGGCCGCATCCGTTTCGCTCGCCGCCTTCCGCTGACGCGGCGGACGAGGCGGCAGGCCGCCGCTCTTCCGCATCCGCTCCAACTCATTCAGGATGTGAATATCGGAGGCCTTGCCGGCCCAGAAATGCGCCGAGGCACAATCCTGCGCCAGCGTGGTTTCGTTCTGGCCGTTCTTCTCCAGGATGTCGAGGGCCTTCTCGAGCTTCAGCATGGCGGTGGC
Source organism: uncultured Planctomycetia bacterium (assembly GCA_964429255.1). Classification (GTDB taxonomy): domain Bacteria; phylum Planctomycetota; class SZUA-567; order H5-PLA8; family H5-PLA8; genus CAYSBP01. The sequence goes on along the minus strand of CAYSBP010000241.1, from coordinate 529 downwards.
GTAGTCTTTCGGCGATACCGAGGAGGCATTGCTCTTGCGCATCGTCTCCGACGCCTCCTCGTACAGGCTCTTGGCATCCTCCATGTCCTCCGCGCCCAGCAGCGGCATCACCACCAGGCTGGCCAGCACGACGCCCAACGCCGTCCGGTTTCGCATCGCCCACCTCCCACCCAGCACCCGTCGAGAGAAGCCTCGTTTCCACAGATGAATGACGGCCATCGGATCGCCCCATTCATCGGGCATCCGACCACTCAACCGAAAAAAAGAACCCGCCTTCCTTTTACAAGCACCCCCGCAAAAGGCAACTATTCCGCGCGGACGTCGCGGAGGTGCATCCTCGTAACTGCGAGTCGGTTTCTGAGGGATTCCGTTCTACAGGGCCTGAAAGGCCCAACTTGGAAAGCCCAGGACAAGCCCGCCGACGCCTCTGGCGAAGGCGGGCGCAGTCCTGGGTAGGTGCAAAACAATGGCCTATTGCGTCCTGGAAGGACGCGCCAATGGGCGGTCCACGCCGAGATAGCGCGTCCCT
>CAYSBP010000240.1:0-5250 GCA_964429255.1 uncultured Planctomycetia bacterium | reverse complement strand
CTCCTTCAGCGACGCCTCGGCCTCCGCCTTCACCGCCAACTCCTCCGCCGCAAAGAGCGCCTTCGAACGCTCCTCCAGCAGCCCGGCCTTGGCTTTCCCCGCCGCCTTCGCCAGGCCCTCCAGCACCAGCTTCTCCCGCGCCTGCCGGCCTTCGTCGTTTCGGGGGTTTTCGGCCAGCGCCTCCAGCATCAGCCGGCCGAAGTCGCGCTCCTTCAGCATCTGCTCGCAGAAATGATGCCCCAGATAGTACAGCGCCGTGCGGGATATCGACCCATCCTTCGTCAGCGTCCTCGCCAGCGCCTTGGGCTCTGTCCGCCCCAGGATCTCCTCCATCAGCCGCAACCTCGAGTCGTTGGCGCGGGCGGAGCGGGTGAGGTCCAGCGGCGCGGCCGAGAAGCCCGAAACGGCCAACTCAAGGCGGTGTTCGTCCGTCCAGCCGTTGATGTTGGCGATCGACTTCAGCAGCGCCAGTGCGCGCAGGGCTTCGCCCGCATCGCGCTGCTTTCGCGCTTCCTTCAGGGCGGCTTCCGCCAACACAGGCGTGTTGGCCGCGCGCAGGACGGAGAGCAGCGCGCCGCGGCGCTCATCGCCGGCCGGCCCGGCCAGTCCCTTGCCGACGGCCAGCGCGATGTACTCCTGCGCCAGCTTGGCCAACAGTTTCTCCGGAATCGCCTTGGCATGTGCGGCCAGGGCGCGCGCCAGGGCGCGACACGACGGGCCTTCAGCACATTCGATCAGCCGTTCGGCCAGCGGTCCCGCCGCATCGGCATTCTGCCCCAGCGCCTGCAGGGCATCTTCCACCACCGTCGGATCCGGATTCTCCAGACAGGCCAGCAACTCGCGAAGCCCCCGCGCCGAACCGACCTTGGCCAGCGCCTGCATGGCAAACTCGCGCACCCGCGGGTACTGCGAACCCATCAGCTTCTGCAGCGCCGCGCGGTGCTCCGCACCGAACTCGGCGCCCCGCAGCGCCTCCAGCGCCGGCTCCGCCACGTGCGTGAAGTCGGTCTCTTCCAGCAACGGCAGCAATCGCGCGACCAGACGCCCCTTCTGCGCGGGGCTCATGCTCAGCCGGCCCACCGCCCGCAACGCAGCGCGCCGGACGGGCGGCGGATGGTCTTCCCTGCTCAGACCCAACAGCGTCGTCGCGGCGTCGGGCGAAGCCACGAGCCCCAGGAGTTCACACGCCGAGACGCAGCAGGAGACCTGTTTGACGAAAGCGGTTCGCTCGAGGGCCTTGGCCAGTTGCGCGCACAGGTGTTCGCGACCCTTCTCATTCAGCCCGCCGATGGCGTTCCGGATCCCCGCGGTAAGCGACTGTACGACCGGGTCCAACGCACCTTGCATGGCGGAGAGGATCGCCGAGAAGCCCTGCCCTTCGCCCGTCCGGGCGATCGCTTCGGCCAACTTGGGCCGCATCGCCTCGTCCGCACCGGCCAGAAGACCCGTGAGCGGCTTCAGCGCGCCCGAGCCCGCGTGTGCGACCGCGCGCAACGCGTCGTCGGCCGACGGCCCGCCGCCCTGGATGAGCGGCATCAGCGCCTCGGCCGCCTGCGGCGTACCGATGCGCCCCAGCGCTTCGATGATGAAAGGCCGCCGCACCGCATCCGCCTTGGCCAGCGCGGAAATCAGCGCCGCCGTCACCTCTCCGTCGCGCGGCGCCAGTTCGGCCAGCACCACGGCCGCGGCACAGGCCAGATGCGTGTCGGGGCGCTTGACGTAGTCGGCCAATTTCGAGAGTGTGGCGTCCATCGTTCGCATGCGCCTCCGGGTCAGGGATTCAACTCGACAACTTCTTCTTCAACCACGCCCCGGCCTCGGAACGTGCGACCGTTTCATTCTGGCGCGTCGCCAGATCGCGGAACATAACGACACCCCTCGCCGCTTCGTCGGCATCGACGGTCGCAGCGAACGGAATGCCCTTCTTCTCCGCCAGCGAAAACTGCTGAGGCATCTTGGCCGTGCCGGGGAAGAGATCGGCACGGAGACCGGCGGCGCGCAGTTCCACTGCCAGTTTGACCGCCTCGGCCGCCAGCGTCGCCTGCGGGACCACAACCAGCACATCCGCCGCACAATCGCCGGCCGCAAACATCTTCCGCTCGTCCATCAGCGTGTAGACGCGCTCGAACCCGATCGAGAAGCCAACCGCCGGCACCGGCGCACCACTCAACACGCCCACCAGTTCGTCGTAACGGCCGCCACCGGCCAGGCTGAAGGGCACGCCTTCCGCCGCCACCTCGAAGATCGGTCCCGTGTAGTAATCCATGCCGCGCGCCAGGAACGGATCGAAGACCAGCTTTCCACTGGGCAGTGCGGGCGTGGCCGCGACGACTTCCCGAAGCTGCTTCATCCATCCTTCGGCCTCGGCGCCGCAACGACGCTCCACTTCAGCCAACCGGGCGCCGTCATCCAGCGCCTTCGCCGAGGCGGCGAACTCGATCAACGAGACGGCCGCCGTTTCCGAAACGCCGCGCGCCAGCATCTCCTGCTTCACCTCGTCGGCGGACGCCTTGTCGAGCTTGTCGATGCTGGTAAAGACGCCGCCCACCAACGCCTCAGGGACCCCCGCCGCGCGCACCAGACAACCCAGGAGCGGGCGCGAATTCAGACGGACCGTCAATCCCGTAAAACCCAGCGCCGCCAGCGCCGTCGCGGTGGCCAGGATCACGTCCGCTTCGGCCAGCGGCGCGGACGACCCCAGGACGTCCACGTCACACTGAACAAACTCGCGGAATCGACCGTGCTGCGCGCGTTCGGCGCGCCAGACCGGACCGATGTGATAGCGCTTGAAGACGGCCGGCAGTTCGCCACGGTGCGTGGCGAAGTAACGGGCCAGCGGCACCGTCAGATCGAAACGCAACGCCAGATCGGCCAGCTCGTCGCGCTTCTCGATCGCGCGCTGCAATTCGGCGCCACGTTTGAGCACGCGGAACATGAGCTTCTCGTTCTCGCCACCGCCCTTGCCCAGAAAGACGGCCAGGTTCTCCATCGCCGGCGTCTCAATGCCTTCGTACCCGAAGGATTCGTATACGTGGCGGATGCGGCGGATCAGTTCGCTGCGTTTGCGGTAGGCACTCGGAAGAAAATCACGGAATCCGCTGGGGGCCTGAAACTTCGCCATGAAAACGCCTCTTTCTTTCACCACGGAGTCACTGAGACACGGAGGAGAAGGTACCGCCCTCCATCGAGCGTTGGATGCGTCCCGCTGGGAAGTTACCCGCGGGTGCTGATCAACGAAAACGAACGGATCCTGCTCCGTGTCTTCCGCCTTCGCCAACATCGGCTACGGCGGGACAAGCCGTGCCTCCGTGGCGAATCTTCTTATCCTTTTTTCTTCACGATCGACTTGCCTTCCGGCAGGTCCTCAACTTCGTATCCCAGGCCCGTCAGGCCCTTGCGAATCCCATCGGCGATCGCAAACTGTTTGGCCTTGCGCGCCTCCTGCCGCAGGCTAAGCAGCAGATCGATCAGCATCGCCGTATCGCCACCGCTGGCGGCGGCCTGCGCACGGATCGGTCGCAGCCCCAGCGTTTCCATCAACGTGCGGATGGTGTGCGCCGCCGACCGGAAGGCCGTGCGATCGGCCGATGAGCAGTCGCTGTCCTTCTGCTGCCGCGCGAGTTCCTGGTTGGCCTCGGTCACCAGATCGAAGATGGCCGCCAACCCGCCCGCCGTGTTGAAATCGTCGTCCATGGACGCCTTGAACATCGTCTCCGCATTTAAGATCGCCTTCACCAGCGGAATGGCCTGCGTCTCGAAGGCCGGATCTCCGAGCTTGATAAGCGTCGTGGACGACATCTTCCAGCCCAACTGATCGTGCGGTTTGTCGTCCGGATGCGTGGCGCGGTCGAGCGCATCGAGCGCGTTGTAGAGGCGTTCCAGCCGCGCGATGGCCTCGTCGAGCATCGCCGGTTCGAAGACGATCGGCGAGCGGTAGTGGCTGCTCAGCAGCATCATGCGCACCGCCATCGGGTCATAGGGTCCTTCGGGCCAGATCATTTCGCGGAGCCACTTCACGTTGCCGAGGCTCTTGGACATCTTCACCGAACCGCTGTCCGCATCGCGCAGTTCGTCGCCCAGCTTCTCGTCCTCCGGCCGCGACTTGACCGTGACGAAGGCATTGTGCAGCCAGTATTTCACGGACTCGGCGCCTTCGAGCAGATCGTGGAAGGCGCACTCGGTCTGCGCCTTCTCGTCCTCATGGTGCGGGAAGACCAGATCCATGCCGCCGCAGTGGATGTCGAACGGCACGCCCAGGTACATCTGCGACATGGCTGAACATTCCAGATGCCAACCGGGACGGCCCTCGCCCCATGGTGAAGGCCAGCGCGGAACCGCCACGCCGGCATTCTTCAACTCATCCGAGTCGTTCTTGTTCAGCTTCCAGAGCACAAAGTCGCCCGAGTTCCTCTTCATCGCCAGCCGGTCGGCGTTGATCCGTCCGCTCAGACCCGCTTCTTCCTCCTCCAGTTTGCGTCCGGAAAGAGCCCCATAGCGCGCAAACGAGGTCGTATCGAAATAGACATCCCCGTCCTTGGCGATGTAGGCGTGCTTCCGGACCATCAGGGCCTCGACGATCTCGATCATCTCGGCGATGTGTTCGGTGGCGCGCGGGTAGGCATCGGCCGGCTTGACGTTCAGCGCCGCCATCACGCGGTGAAACTCGTCGATGTAGGTGGAGGTGATCTCGCGCCAGTCCCAGCCTTCCCGGATGGACCGTTTGATGATCTTGTCATCGACATCAGTGAAGTTGGTGACGTAGCGGACCTGGTAACCGCTGTATTCGAGGTAGCGGCGGATCACGTCGGGCGTGATCGCCGCACGGGCGTGGCCCAGGTGGAGGCTGTCGTAGACGGTCGGCCCGCAACAGTAGATGCGCACGCGCCGACCGCACTCGGCCAGGGGTGCAAACGCTTCTTTGGTGCGGGTTTGGGTGTTGGTTACGCGCAACATCGGTGCTCCTCGCCGGTGGCTGTCCGTATCGGCCCGTTCGGCATTGTGGCGCCAACGGTCCGATTCGGCAACGAAAAGCCCGCGCTCAGAACTCCGGCGCCGTCACCGGCTCCTCGGTATCCGCAGGAACGGCGGACGCGGGCGCCTTTTCACCCAGCAGGATGAAGGCGCCGAGCACCAGCAACGCGGCCGCGGCATAGGTCATCCACTGTGGTGACTCGCCCAAGAGCAGGTAGGCCATCAGGCCGGCAAAGACGAACTGGCCGGTGTTGAAGATGCTTACCACCTGCCCGCGCA
>CAYSBP010000239.1:0-5262 GCA_964429255.1 uncultured Planctomycetia bacterium | reverse complement strand
GCGACGGACTCGGCAACTGAGGTGTGCAGTCGCTGTTCAGCCGCCGCGCTGGCGCAGGCTTCCCGGCGGAACTCCCATGAATCGCTTGAACACCCGGCTGAAGTGGAAGACGTTGGCGAAGCCGACCTCCTCCGCGATGGCCTTGATCGGGTGGTTCGTGGTCATGATCAGTTCGTTCGCCCGCTGGACCCTGATGCGGCGCAGGTCTTCCATGGGCGTGACCCCCGTGAGGGCCTTGTACTTCCGTATCACGTGGAACCGGCTCATGCAGGCGATTGCGGCCAGATCGTCGAGCGTCACGGCGTCCCTCAGGCGCCTGACCATGTGCCCCCTGAGCCTGGCCACCAGTTCGTCTTCCGGATGCTTCCACAGGTGCAGGGCTTCGGTCAGGATGGCCTGCAACAGCGAATGCATTACCGCCCGCGTGACCGGAGACTGCATTTCGCGCTCCTGGTTGAGCCACTTGACCAGAACGCGGATCCGACCGCGGCGGTCCGGCAGCAGGACGGGAATCCCATCAGGTGCCTCCGGCCACGTGAACGCGATGAAGTGCGACGCGAACCGCTGCCCGGCCTCCGCGTCCTCCTCGTGCGCGCAACCGGCCCGGTAGAATAGGACGTCGCCCACCCCGGCCATGTGCGTCCCGCCCGTCGTGCGCACCGACTGGGATCCCTCGCCCACCACGATCATTTCGTGATGCGGATGGCTGTGCCTGTGCAGGTGCCACGGGAGGCCGGGTTGGTGGTACCCTACACCGATTAGCGAGGGCTGAACAGTTCTCACGCCAGCAATTCCAGACAAACACACAGCAACGCCGTCCATTTACGGACGCGGCGGACTTGTGGTAGATTTAATACAAATGACAGCCTGATGTCAACCATCAGTGCGACAGACGGGCGGATTGCTGGACAGGGCAACAAGGGACAAAGAGCGCCGGGCGTGGAAGCTCAGCGCGCGAAGCAGGAGGACGCGAACATGGCCAAGATCGCAATCATCGGCGCGGGCAGTCTGGTGTTCGGCAAGACCCTGATGGCGGACTTCCTTTCCACGCCGGCGCTCAAGGGCAGCGAGTATCGCCTGATGGCCCTGAGCCACGCCCGGCTCGACAAGATGCACGACTTTGTCAGGCGCATGATCGAGGACAACGGGATAGACGCGACCGTCAAGGCGACCACGGACCGGCGCGAGGCGCTCAGGGGTGCGGACTACGTGGTGGTCATGATCCAGGCCGGCGGCGTGGCCGAGTTCAAGCAGGACTACGAGATCCCCATGAGGTACGGCGTGGACAACTGCATCGCCGACACGATGGGGCCGGGCGGGGTCTTCCGCGCGCTGCGCCACATCCCGGCGTTGCTGGAGATCGCCCGCGACATGCAGGACCTCTGCCCGAACGCGATCCTGTTCAACTACGCCAACCCCATGGCCATGTGCTGCTGGGCGCTGGGGCGCGTGCCGGGCCTGCAGTTTGTGGGCCTCTGCCACGGCGTGCAGACCACGATGGACCTGATCGCCAGTTACGTGGACGTGCCGAAGGAGGAGATCGACTTCGTGGCGGCAGGCATCAACCACATGGCGTGGTTCCTCAAGCTGGAGCACAGGGGCCGCGATCTCTACCCTGGGCTGAAGAAGAACTTCGAGAAGCCGGGCTACTACGTCAACGAGAAGGTTCGCGGCGAGGTCATGCGCCACTTCGGCTACTTCATGACCGAGAGCACGGGACACCTTTCGGAGTACCTGCCCTACTTCCGCAAGAACAGGAAGGCGCTGGACCTTTACTGCGACGAACCGGCGTTCGGCGGCGAGACCGGGGCTTACTACAAGTACTGCGCCATGCTGGCCGAGAAGTTCGCCACGATGGACCCGTTTTCGATCGAGTCCACAAAGCTGGGGCCGCGCAGCGCGGAGTACTGCTCTCACATAATTGAAGCCAGGGAGACCGGGAACATCTTCCGCCTCAACGGCAACATCCGCAACGACGGCTACATCACCAACCTGCCGGACGACTGCTGCGTGGAGGTGCCGGTCTATGTGGACCGTATGGGGCTCCACCCGACGGTCATCGGCAACCTGCCGCCCCAGTGCGCCGCGCTGAACATGACCAACGTCATGGTGCAGGGCCTCACGGTCGAGGCGAGTTTCACGGGAGATCCCGAGTTGGTGATGCAGGCCGTGGCGCTCGATCCTCTCACGGCCGCCGTGCTGACCCTGGACGAGATCCGCAGGATGGTGGCCGAAATGCTGGTGGCGGAGGCGAGATACCTGCCGCAGTTCGCCGGGAAGAAGTTGCGCGGGGCGCCGGCCATCAGCGTCCCGAAGAACGTGAAGCGCAAGGAAGTGCCGCTCGATCCGGCCCTGGCGATCGCCAACCGGTTCGGGAAACTGGCAAAGGCGTAGGAAACCACAGTCATTTGTGACTGACATCGGAAGGGAACAAGTGGATGAGCGAGAAGAAGGTTAGAATCGGGTTCGTGGGCGTTGGGGGGATGGGACAGGCGGCGCATCTGCGCAGCTACGCCATGGTGCCCAACTGCGAAGTGGTGGCGTTGGCGGAAGTCAAACAGGGGCTGGGCCGGAAGGTGGCCACGCGCTGGGGCGTGCCGAAGGTCTACGCCTCGCACGAGGAGATGCTGGCGAAGGAGTCGCTGGACGGCATTGTCGCTTCGCAGCAGTTCACGCGGCACGGTACGCTCGTTCCGGAACTGCTCAAGACCGGCAAGCCGGTGTTGACGGAAAAGCCGATCGCCGGTTCGATCGAGCAGGGCGAGAAGATCGTCAAGGCGATGCAGGCCAACCGCACCTGGATGATGATCGGCTACCACAAGCGCTCCGACCCGGCGACCATGCTGGTGAAGGCGGAGATCGAGAAGCTCAAGGCGTCGGGCGAGCTCGGCCGGCTCACCTACATCCGCATCCTGATGCCCGCGGGAGACTGGATCGCCAACGGCTTCTGCCAGAATGTTTCGTCCGATGAGCCCAATCCGCCGCTGACGTGGGATCCCCCGGCGTCCGACATGGACAAGGACACGAACGGCGCTTACGGCGGATTCGTGAACTACTACATTCACCAGGTGAATCTGATGCGCCACCTGCTGGGCGAGACCTGGCACGTGACCTATGCGGCGAAATCCGGGCTGCTGCTCGCGGGCGACAGCGCCAGCGGCGTGACCTGCTCGATCGAGATGAGTCCGTACCAGACTTCGATCGACTGGCAGGAAAGCGCGCTGGTCTGCTTCGAGCGCGGCTGGATCCGGCTCGAACTGCCGGCGCCCGTCGCCTTCACGCGCCCCGGCCGCGTCGAAATCTTCCGTGATCCGGGGAATGGCGCCCAGCCCAGGACCGAGATCCCGCAGCTTCCGTGGGTTCATGCGATGTGGCAGCAGGCGCAGAACTTCGTGGATGCGATCGCCGGCAAGCGCACAACCATGTGCACGGCCGAAGACGCGCTGGAAGACATCCGGCTGGCCCGGGAATACATCCGCATTTTCAAGGGAAAGTAGACTCCCAACGAAGCAGGAGGCAGACCATGCCAGTGAAGTGGAAGAAGCAGTGGATCGCGGATGAATGCTACGAGTCGGCCGGCGTCTTCGACGTGAACGGCGACGGCAAGCCGGATATCGTCTGCGGCGGGTTCTGGTACGAGGGGCCCGACTTCCGCAACAAGCACGAGATCGGGGAGGTGCGCCGCGCCGGGGAGTATTACGACGACTTCTCGACGATCGCCCTGGACGTGAACGGCGACGGCCGCATGGACTTCATCACCGGCGGCTGGTGGGGCAACACGATCCGCTGGCGCGAGAACACAGGCGACGACTCCAAACCGTGGCCGGAGCACGTCATCGCCGAAGTCGGCAACGTGGAAACGACCCGAGCCTGGGATATCGACGGCGACGGGATCATCGAGATCCTGCCGAACACCCCGCCCAACCCGGAAGTCGCCTACTACAAACTCGTCACAGACGCCAGGGGCAAGGGGACCGGCAAGTTCAGGAAAGTGCTTGTGCATGCATTCGAGCAGGGCGGACAGGGGCACGGGCTCGGCTGCGGCGACATCGCCGGCAACGGCCGCATGGACATCGTTCTGCGCAGCGGCTGGCTGGAAGCCCCCGCCGATCCCGAGAAGGGCAAGTGGATCTGGCACGCGGATTTCCCCAAGCCGCCCTGGTCGGCCGCGAGCGTGCCCATGCTGGTTGTGGACGTGGATGGCGACGGCAGGAACGAGATCGTGACCGGCGGCGCCCACGCCTATGGACTCTGGTGGAGCAAGCGGCTCCCTGACGGCACATGGGCGCACCACCCGATCGACCCGTTCAACGCCCAGTATCATGACCTGATCTGGGCCGACATTGACGGCGACGGCAAGCCGGAACTCGTGACCGGCAAGCGGCACCGCGCCCACTGCGGTAAAGAGGCGGGGGAATGGGACGATCTGGGCATCTATTACTTCAAGTGGACCGGCGAGGGTTTTGCCAAGCAGGTGATCGACTACGGCCCCATTGGGGCGGGCAAGGGATGCGGAATCCACTTCGCGCTGGCCGATCTGCGCGGCTCCGGCCGCCTGGACCTCGTGGCTCCGGGCAAGGACGGGCTCCGCGTCTTCTTCAACGAGGGGGCGTAGCGCGGACCGGCGTCAGTTGTTCATGCTGGGCGCCGCGGATCATAATCGATATGGTTTTTGTCGGCGCGAAGCCGCCGACGAAAACCATATCGATTGAATTCCCCCTCGTACATGCTACGCTACCGTCAGGTTGCGTGAAACGTTCCATCGGTCAACCGACGAGAGGCTTGGATGGAAACGAGCGGCGAAGTGGGAGAACGCGAGCGTGAGGAGTGGCTTCGGGAATTCGAAGCCGCCGCCCGCCGACCGTTGCCCCAGCGGTTCCGGTATGCCTTCATCAAGACCTATAAGCCGGTCCTGGACGATGCCACCTACCGCGCCTTCGACTCGATGGAGCAGTACCGGCGCTGGTGTGAAGAGAACCTTCCATCCTGGTTAGGCTATGGGCGCGTTTGAATACCGGCAGGCCGAGGAGATACGGGACGCCTTTGCGCGGCATGGTGTCCGTTACCTCTTTCTGGGAAAGTCAGGCGCCATTCTATTGGGATTTCCCGACACGACGCAAGATGCCGACCTTTTCGCCCAACGCGACCGCGCCAATGGCCGAGCACTGGCCTCAGCGCTGAAAGAGATCGGTTTCGATCTGTCCCCTGAGCAGGCCGCCGAAATCGAGCGTGGAAAGGATTTTGTCCAACTGAAGAATGGCC
>CAYSBP010000238.1:652-5280 GCA_964429255.1 uncultured Planctomycetia bacterium | reverse complement strand
GCGAGGAGACAGCCGGAGCCGTAGAGATCATCGGCGGTAAGGCCCGCCGACGCTCGCGTGGAAAGGTGGATTACGTCCTCCGCGTGAAGATCAATCCCGATACCCAGCCCGTTGCCGTCGCTCTCATCGAAGCCAAGAAGGACACCTTGCCGCCGGGCCATGGACTTGACCAGGCCAAGGGATACGCCGCGTGCAAGCGACTGAACGTCCCGTTCGTGTTCTCCTCCAACGGGCACATGTTTATCGAGTTCGACAATCTAACGGGCATAACCGCCGCCCCACGCCCCTTGTCCGAGTTTCCCGCCCCGGCAGAACTTCGCGCCCGCTATGAGGAGAAGATGGGATTCTCCCTGGCCACGCCCCAGGCAAAGCCGCTCCTTCAGCCCTACACGGGCGGCGAAGGAACCCGGCGTTACTACCAGGATGCCGCTATCCGCGCCGTCTTCGAGAAGTTCGCGCGGTGCGCTCTTGCCGAAGAGCCGCAACGCGCTCTGCTCTCCCTAGCCACGGGCTCCGGTAAGACGTTCATCGCCGTGAATCTCCTCAAGCGCGCCGCCGATGCCGGGCAACTCAAACGTGCGCTTTTCGTTTGCGACCGAGATGAGCTTCGTTCCCAAGCGCTCAGAGCATTTCAGAATGTCTTTGGGGCCGATGCTGCCGAGGTATTCCGCAAACCAGACGGCACGAACAACGCCAAGAACGCCCGCGTTCACATCGCAACCTACCAGACTCTCGGGATCGACACCGAAGACGGCGACGCCAGTTTTCTCACTACCTTCTATCCTGAGAACCACTTCACGCACATCGTCATCGACGAATGCCATCGGTCGGCATGGGGGAAATGGTCGCAGGTGCTCACACGGAACGCCGTCGCTGCTCAGATCGGTTTGACTGCCACACCAAGGAAACTGGCCGAGGCGGTGCAACGGCAAGCCGAACCGATCAAATTCTACCCCGCCGATGAGGATCGCGAAGCGTCTGGCTTGCGAAAAGCTGCAGAAGGCGGTTTCCGGCGGGCCGAAGCTGAAATCAGCCGCGATGCGGCCATTTGCTCCGACAACTACTCGTATTTCGGCGAACCGGTCTACGAGTACGACATGGCGCAGGCCATAGAAGACGGATACCTGGCTGCGTGCCTGATCGAACGCGGACGGGTGAATCTCGACGAGACCGGGATAACGAAAGAAGAGATCATGGCCAGAAACCCGGTTGACGCCGTGACCGGACAGCCCTTGTCGCCTGCGCAGATAGACAAGATGTACCGAGAGTACCAGTTTGAGGACGCGATATTGCTCCCAGACCGTGTGCTGACAATGTGCACGGACCTGTTCAGCTTCCTGAAGGAAACCGGTGGCCCCGAGCAGAAGACCATTATCTTCTGCGCCCGAGACCGTCATGCCGACGACGTGGCCGTCTGCATGAACAATCTTTACGCTCAATGGTGCGCGGCGAACGCGAAGGAACGTCTGGACTATTACGCCTTCAAGTGTACCGCGGCAAGCAGCGGAAACGATCAGCTCCCGGACCTCCGAGCTTCTTCCCGAAGCCATTTCATCGCCACGACCGTTGATCTGCTGACAACCGGCGTGGACGTGCCGTGCGTGAAGAACATCGTCTTCTTCAAGTACCTCAAATCGCCCATCAGCTTCTACCAGATGGTCGGACGCGGCACCCGGATTGACGAAGTGACCGGAAAACTCATGTTCCGCGTATATGACTACACCGACGCCACGCGCCTTTTCGGCGAGGACTTCATCACGAAACCGCCGTCTGGCGGTGGCGGCGGGCCGGGCCCGGAACCGCCCCCGCCGCCCGAGCCCACAATCAGCGTCGAGGGGTTCGATGTCCATGTGACGCACGCGGGCAGCTTCATCGTTACCGACGTGGACGGCAAGGCGATGCCGGTCCCGATTGCCGAGTACAAGGCGCGGTTGGCCGCGCGCCTTGTTCAGGAAGCTCATACGCTGGGCGAGTTCCGCAGGCTGTGGGTTGACCCACCATCCCGGAAAGAACTGATCGATACCCTCGTAACGGCCGGGTACTCGCCCTCCGTGGTTCGCATGGTGGACGACAAGCAGGAGTACGATCTCTACGATGTCCTCGCCGAACTCGGCTGGGGTATGAGTCCGCGCACCCGCCACGACCGCACGCTCGCCTTCACCTACAAGCACGAAGACTGGCTGACCACTCTGCCCGAACCGGCCTGCCAGACTATTCGCGCCATCGCCGGGCAGTTCGAGCGGGGTGGAACGGACGAGCTTGAGAATCCGCACATATTCCAGATTCTCGAGGTCAAGAAGGCTGGCGGCCTCGTCGCCCTGCAATCCGCCGGCACGCCGGCTGAACTCTTGCGCGAGACCAAGCAGAGGATGTTCGCGGCATGAGAAGGGAAAGGACGTAACCGATGGACAGAGAAATTGTTGTCAAGCTGCATTCCAGTTTCGAGGAGATGGTGCGGAAACACGCCGAAACCGGCACGGAATTCTGGTGTGCCCGTGATCTCCAGATGCTGTTGGGATATACACAGTGGAAGAACTTCTCCAAGGTCATTGACAAGGCCATAACGGCCTGCCAGACAGCCGGTTATGAGCCAAAGGACCATTTTGCCGGGATCAGCAAAATGGTCGATCTCGGCTCCGGCGCGAAGCGGGAAATCGACGACATCGCGCTTACCCGCTACGCCTGCTACCTGATCGCCCAGAACGGCGACCCGTCCAAGGAGCAGATTGCATTTGCGCAGACCTATTTTGCCGTCCAGACCAGGAAACAGGAACTCATCGAGAAACGACTGGCGGAAGCGGAACGTGTCAGCGCAAGGAAACGGTTGACGCAGTCCGAGAAAGAACTGTCAGGGATCATCTTCGACCGCCTGCGCGACAACGAGAGCTTTGCCCGCATCCGCAGCAAAGGCGATGTGGCGCTGTTTGGCGGTAGAACCACGCGGGACATGAAGAACCGGCTCCGTGTGCCCAAGGGCCGACCATTAGCCGACTTCCTGCCGACCATCACGATCAAGGCCAAGGACTTCGCCAACGAAATCACGAATTTCAACATCAAGGAGCGCGACCTGCGATCTGAAGCGCGGGTTACCGACGAACACGTCAAGAACAACCGGGATGTTCGTAAGCTCTTGAGCGATCGCGGTATTGTGCCCGAAGCCCTGCCACCGGCCGAAGACGTGAAGAAGGTGGAACGCCGTTTGAAATCCGAACAGAAGAAGCTTCCAAAACGGGTCGAGGCCCTGGACGCTCACGAGGAAGACGCTGAATGATTTCTGTGGCAACAGAGTCCGACCGTGCGCTTCCCAAAGGCTGGCGGTGGGTGAAGCTGGGGGAGGTGTGCGAGAACGTCCAGTCCGGGTTCGCTTCTGGACAGCGTGACCCAGAAGGTGTCATCCAGTTGCGTATGAACAACCTCGACACGCGCGGCAACTTTGTGTGGGACGATTTCATCCGCGTACCTGCCTCTCATCAAGCCGTCGCACAGTTCCGATTGGAGTTGAACGACGTCCTGTTCAACAATACCAACAGCAAAGAACTTGTCGGCAAGAGCGCCCTCTTCACTGGGCATGCTGAGGACGTTGTCTTCAGCAACCATTTTACCCGGATCCGAACATGTCCTGATGCCCTAAGCCCCAGTTTCCTTGCAGCATGGCTGAACCAACAGTGGTTGATGGGTGTATTCGCAAGCATCTGCAATAGCTGGATTGGTCAGAGTGCTGTCAAACCGACCAAACTGTTGTCCCTCGAAATCCCCCTCCCGCCACTCCCCGAGCAGAAACGGATAGCGGCGATTCTCAATGAGCAGATGGCTGCGGTGGAGCGGGCTCGGAAGGCGGCGGAAGAACGACTCGCCGCTGTCAATGACCTTCCCGCCGCCTACCTACGTGCCGTCTTTCCATCCGTCGACCAGCCACAGCCGAAAGGCTGGCGGTGGGTGCGTCTGGGCGACGTGTCAACTGTCAATCCGTCTCGGCCGAATATTGACCGCCCAGACGACGAGCCCACGACCTTTGTCCCGATGGAGGCCGTAGACGCACAGACGGGGACGATAAGTGCTTCCCGTCTCCGCCCGTATGGCGAAATCAAGAAGGGCTACACATGCTTCTCCGAAGGTGATGTGCTCTTCGCAAAGATCACGCCCTGCATGCAGAACGGCAAGCATGCTGTAGCCGCCGGCCTTGCGGACGATATAGGTTTCGGAACGACGGAGTTTCATGTCATCCGGCCGGGCCCGGACATTACACCGCAGTGGATTCATTCGTTTCTTCGACAACCATCTTTTCTGCAAAAGGCCACCGAGCACTTTACAGGCGCGGTCGGCCAGCAACGTCTTCCCCCGGACTACTTGAAGGCGCTCGAAATCCCCCTCCCGCCACTCCCCGAGCAGAAACGCATCGCGGCAATTCTGAACGAGCAGATGGCGGCGGTGGAGCGGGCACGCAAGGCGGCGGAGGAGGAGCTGGCCACGATCAATGCGTTTCCGGCGGCGTTGTTGCGGCGGGCGTTCAGGGGGGAGCTTTGAGCATGCACGAGCGGAACTCGGTGATGAAGAACACGGACAGGCACGGACAGCCACGGACAGGGAACGATGACAACCTCATTCCCAAGCACGGCGGCTATGAGAAC
>CAYSBP010000238.1:0-642 GCA_964429255.1 uncultured Planctomycetia bacterium | reverse complement strand
TGTCACCGTGCGCTTCTGCGATAAGTATGTCGATCGGCGCAGCCGCACGCACGATCAGATGGTGCAGGCGGCGCGTAGCGGCTGCCAGAACCTTCAGGAAGGCAGCGTGGATTCTGCCGTCTCGAAAAAGATCGAGATGAAGCTTACCGGGATTGCCAAGGGCAGCCTCATGGAACTCCAGCGCGACTTCAAGAAGTTCCTCAAGCACCGCGATCTGCCGGAATGGCCGCCAAACCATCCCGCGCTGATGCGCTTCAAGGCGCGCCGCTGCGCCACGCTGGACGAGTTTCGCGCCTGGGTGGCGGAGGAAGTGCGGCGGGCGCAGAAGAACACGGACAAGCACGGACGGGCATGGACCGACACGAAAGAGGCGGGTTCCGGTGGCCGTGCGGGTCTGTGTCCGTCCGTGTCTGTCGGTGTCTCCCCCGACGACCTGCCCGCAGTGTTGGCCGCCAATGGCGCACTCTCCCTGCTGAACCTGTGCATCCATTTGATCGGCCGCCAAATGGACGCACAAGCAGAGGCCTTCGAGAAGGAAGGCGGCTTCACCGAGCGGCTTTACAAGCGGCGCACCCAATACCGCAACCAAGGAAACGGTTGAACATGGCCAAGAAGAACAACAACGGCAAGAAACTGGCCACC
>CAYSBP010000237.1:0-5291 GCA_964429255.1 uncultured Planctomycetia bacterium | reverse complement strand
ACAGCGCGGTCGTATGCGCTGTCCGTGGACTGCAGCCGAGGAGCCACGGATACGCGCATAGGTTGCACCTTTTCGGCTCGATGATCTGGGTGCGTATCCATGGCACCATTTTTGGGGTCCGCAGCACCGGTCGTGCACCCAGCGTGGCGGGGGATTTCGAGAGCCCCTTGGCCCAGGGCTTTTCAATTCTTCCTCCGTTTATCGGCGTCGGAGTCGGAATCGGTATCGGGATCGATTCGCCTACCCATTTCCCGTGAAAAGCATTCCCCTGAATCCTGGAACAACATGTGCTGTTTCGGTTTCTTGGCGCCGTATTTGCTCATTGGAGAGAGGGAATGGCGGTATGGGAGGAATACCGCAAAAGATGGTCAGATTTGAGCAATGGAGGTGGAAAAATGCGCCTTTTCCTGCTCGCCGTTAGCCTGTGGTGGCTCATTTTCCCGATTTCTGCCAACTCGGCAGTCTGCTGATCCAGGCACCTGCTTCGGCAACGCCCCGTTCGCCACAATTCACAGTGGGCACGGAGGGGCCTTCTTGCTACTGCGTAGCGTTTCCAGCAATCGCTCTTTGATAGCTCCCAATCCGCCGTCCGCATCGGTGGCGCGGAGGAGCTTGGGCTTCAGTGTGGAGGCCGCACCCTTCGGCGCGGACTCGACGCGTCTGCGGATGGCGGCGAGCACTTCGCGGAGTTTCGCGATGCGGTCCGCGTGCTTCGCGGCGACCGGACTTTGCTCGAGGAACGGAAGGCGCGTGCAAGAGACGAAGAGATTCTCCGGCGGGATGCCGGTGGACGTGAGCTTCCTGGCATTCTCCGCGAGCGAGTCGGCAAAGCCATCGCGCGTGAAGAGCCGGTTCAGATCGATCGTGTCCACCTGATTGAAGACGACCAGCGTTCGCACGGCGATCTCTTTCCGCTCGGATAGAAAACGCGCCACCCACTCCTCGAGCTGAAACGGACCGGCTCGGGCCACGATGACCAGCGCACGGGCCTGCTTCGCTTCTTCGATCAACAGTTCGGCGCGGCGCGCGTTGTGGAAACTCGGCACCCAGGGCGAGTCCATCAGGCGGATCGGCCGATCAGCCCAGGCCGGTGAGCTGCGGAGCAACTCGACGCGCTCGACGGAGAGCATGCTTCCTGTGCCGATGGGCCGGCCGTCGGGACGGCGTTCGCCCATCAGGAGTTCGCGCCGCTGCGCCCACCCCGCCGGCACGGACTGGCCTTCGAGGTACTCGGGCGATTCGAGGAACGAAAGAAACTCCTCGACACGGTCGGCGTCGTCGTTCAGGTGATCGTGGAGCACCAGCAGGTCTTTCCGTTTGGCGAAGAGCGCGCGCAGCGCCGCGACGGCCTTGCGAAGTCGCTCGCCGGGCTGGAAGGCATCGAGGTTCGGCGCCAGCGGGCCGAGCGTTTCGCCCAGAAACGCCAAGAGCCGGTGGTACGAAAGATCGCGCGTGGCGAACTCGATCGCCCGCTCGCGAGACAGGAACGTGCGGCGAACCGTGCGGTCCGCTTCACCGGTGGATGGAACCCGGATGAGCGAGTTGACCTGCGTGCAATCCTGTTCGGCGGTCGGCAACAGTTCGCTGTCGCCCCAGAGCGTGCAGACGAAGCTGCTCTTGCCCACGCTGCGCAGGCCGGAAACAAGGACCAGCGGCGGAAGAAGGAGGGAGGACGGCGGAGGCCAGCCGGTGGTGCTCATGGATGTCTTCCTGCGGGACGCATTCAACCGGCCCGCTTGGGCGTCGGATCCACGTCCAGCGACTCGTCGGCGCGCTCGCCGCGCGCCAGATAATGGTAGCCCAACCCGGCCGTCATGGCCGCGTTGTCGGAGCAGAAGGCCGGCGGCGGGAAGAAGACGCGGACCGGGCCGGCACGTTCGGTCAGCATGGCGCGCAGACGCCGGTTGCACGCCACGCCTCCGCCGATCGCCAGCGCCGCGTGCCCCGTCAAACGGCAGGCGGTCAGCACCTTCTCCGTCAGGATCGCGCAGACGGTTTCCTGGAAACTTGCCGCAATGTCCGCACGTTCCTGCTCGGCTAGTTCGCGCGTTCCGTTGCGCGTCCGTTCGCGAAGATGGTAGTACAGTGCCGTCTTCAGCCCCGAAAACGAGAAGTCCAGCGTGTCGCCGGGCTTCTGATTGGGGTGCGAGCGGGGGAAAGGCACCGCCGCGGGGTTGCCCTTCTCCGCACAGCGCGACAGCGCGGGACCGCCGGGAAAGCCCAGTCCCAGCAGCTTGGCCGCCTTGTCGAAGGCTTCGCCGGCCGCATCGTCGGCAGTCTGGCCCAGCACCCGGACCTCACCGGGGGCGATGGCCAGGTAAAGGCAGGTGTGTCCGCCGGAGGCGACGAGCGATACGTGCGGAAACGCATCGAAGCCCGCCAGCGTCGCGGCATAGACGTGCGCCAGCAGGTGGTCGACGCCCACGTACGGCCGGTCCCACGCCAGGGCCAGCGCCTTGGTGGCGGAAAGCCCGACCAGCAGCGCGCCGACCAGACCCGGTTGGTTGACCACCGCGAGACCACCCAACTGCGCGGGTTCCACGCCCGCGACGCGCAATGCTTCGTCCGTCACCGCCGTAATCCGCTCGGCATGTGCCCGCGCGGCCACCTCGGGCACCACTCCTCCGAAGGGGCGGTGCAGGTCGTGCTGACTGGCGACGATGTTCGAGAGGACCTCGCGTCCTTCGCGCACCACGGCGGCCGCGGTTTCGTCACAAGAGGATTCGATGCCGAGCACAAGCATGGTTTGGCGAGCGGGTCAGTCCCCGCGCTTCCTTATCTGCTCGAGGACCACCTCGATGGCTTTTTCCAGTTGGATGTCGTAGAAGGGCTCGACCGGCTTCCCGCCTTCGCCCTTGGGCGAACGGAAGAAGCCCGGTGGAAAGCCGCCTCCGTTCTCCGCGTCACGTACCACCTGCCTGCGGTACCGTTCCCGCTGAAGACCGGTCTGCTGGGCCTGCGTCAGCGGTACGATGTGTTCCGGCGTAACCCCTTTGCCATCGATGACCGCACCGGAGGGCGAAAAAAACCGGCCCGTGGTCAATTTGAGCGCAGCCTCGCCCCAGTCCTCCAGCGGTATGGGCATGATGCTCTGGACGGAGCCCTTGCCGTAGGTCTTCACGCCAACCAGCACGGCACGCTTGTGGTCCTTGAGGCATCCCGCCACGATCTCGGACGCCGACGCGCTGCCGCCATCCAACAACAGCGCCATGGGCCACTCGGGATGAGGCGACCGTCCGCTGGATTCGTACTTCTCCTCGCGTGGTGTGTAGGTCTCCGGATCGCGTCCGCGCACCGTCAGGATTGAAATCCCCTTCTTCTTCAATAGCAGATCGCACACGGAAACCGCCTCATCCAGAAGTCCGCCATGGTTACCACGCAGGTCAAGGATCAGGCCCTGGATGCCATCGGCACTCAACTTCGCGAGGGCTTTGTCCAGATCGCGGGAGGTCTCGTCCTGGAACTTGGCCACCAGGACGTATCCGATCTTCGGTGCGTCTGCCGGAATGCGCGCGCTCGACGCCTCCGGGGGCGTCAGGATCGTCGTTTCCTGCACGGAATCGATCTTGATCTCGGCCCGCTTGATGTCCATCGCCAGCGGCTCCTCCTGACCCGCCCGCAGCACCTTCAGTTTGATGATAGAGCCCGGACGGCCGCGGATGAGCTCGCGCGCACGATCGATGCTGATCTCGTCCGTCGCCTGCCCGTCGATCTCGATGATGCTGTCTTCGGGCAGAAGTCCCGCTTTGGCCGCCGGCGAATTGGGCAAGGGACGGAGAACCATCAAGCCCTTTCTGGGATCTTTGGCAATCTCGATTCCTAGCCCGCCGAAAAGACCGGTCGTCGTGGACTTCTCTTCCTCGCGACGCTTGGGCGTCCAGAACTCGGAGTGCGCATCCAGGTTGCCCGACATGCCTTCGAGCGCCCCGAAGAGCAGCTTGCGCTTGTCCACCTCGCCAACATAACCGTCCAGGATCTTCTGGCGGACGGCCTCGTAGGCGCTCAGTTCGCGCTGCAGGAGCATCGTCTCCTTCGCCCAGCGCGTGTGCAGCCGAAGCACCAGCCCGCCCAGCAGGACCAGGAGAATGCCCCAGGACAAGGTTCGAAAAGCCATCCGCTGTTCATCCGCTGGACCAGACGAAGATCACCGCCATCCGCAGTACAGATACTAACCGGGACGGGGCATTGCAGGCAAATCCAGACCCGTTTTCCGAGACTACCGCGCGCCTTTTCGCCGGTTTAGGAACCCGACCAGCGCCGTGGCCAGCGATTCGGCGGTATCGAGTTCCACGAAGTCCACGTCGCTCTGGCGGCAGAACCGCTTCAGCACGTCCATGTGCTCGCCGAACGCTTTGCGGTATGCCGTGGCAATATAACTCGCTTGCGCCGAAAGCTTCTCGCCCGTCTCAGCATCCACAAACTCGTAGTTCTCGCGATAGGGGAACTGGCGTTCCTCCGGCGTCAGCACCTGGAAAACGATCAGCTCATGCCCACGCAGGCGGAAACTCTTCATCACCTCGACGGTGCGCGCCGTGTCGTCCAGCATATCCCCGATCAGCACCACCAACCCGCGCCGCGCCAGGCGCTCGGGCAGCGAGGCCAGTCCGGCCGCCGTGTCCGTACGGCCGCCGGGTTGTGCCGAACTCAGCGCCCGCAGCACCGCATGCAGATGCACGGTACCGCCACGCGGAGGAATGACGTCAGGTGTGCCGTCGCGAAATACGGCCAACCCCACGGCGTCGCCCTGATGGACCAGCAGATACGCCAGCGCCGCGGCCAGACTGCGCGCATAGAGCCACTTCTGAATCCCCGCCGTCTTCGAACCCGGATGGCTGCCCGGCCCGCCAAAGCGCATGCTGGCCGAACCGTCCACCAGCAGGTAGGCCCGCGTGTTCGTGTTCTCTTCAAACTGCTTGATGTAGAGCCGGTCGGTGCGCGCCGCGGCCTTCCAGTCCACGAATTTGAACGGATCCCCCTTCACGTACTTGCGGTAACTGGTGAATTCACTGGAGAAACCGTGGTACGGAGACTGATGCAGTCCGATCAGGAAGCCTTCGACGATGAAACGGGCCACCAGTTCCAGGTTGGATACGCGCGCGATCACCTGCGGATCGAGGAACCGTGTGTCGCCTTCCGAGGGCGCTTTGAAGCGCGTGCCCAGCAGAGCCATGACGACAGACATAGCGTGCCGCAGGCCCGTCGGCAACTGTACGATTGACCGGCACAGGGCGCCGGGTGCGTGACCGGTTTCGTCGGAACGCAGGCGTTCATTTCCCCTCTTCGAAGCTTCT
>CAYSBP010000236.1:0-5312 GCA_964429255.1 uncultured Planctomycetia bacterium | reverse complement strand
GATACGCACCAAGCTCGTGGAGCAGAGAATGCATGGCCTACGTGCGTATCCGTGGCGGGATCCCAAATCCAGACAGTGCACGGACACCGCATGCAGCCGCGGTGTCCTTGGCACCAAGATTCGAGCATTCAGCGACGTGCACCCCAGCCCAGGGCGGTGGGCGACGATGGGTCCGTGCGCTTGATTATCGCTCCGATTCCCCTATCCTGCGCCCGTCTTCAGGACCGCACCATGCGGCCCTGTTTTTTTGTCGCCTGCTCGCAACCGAACACGGTTCCGAGGCAGGACTCGGTGCAGGAGAAGGAGCCATGGCCGTTCAACTCGCCCGCCGCATCCGTCAAGTTCAGCCGTCCGCGACGCTCGCAGTGGACGCCAAGGCCAAGGCCCTGAAGGCGCAAGGCGTCGATATCGTCGGCTACGGAGCCGGCGAGCCCGATTTCGACACGCCTGGCCACATCGTTCAGGCTGGAGCCAAGGCCATGTCCACCGGTGACACCCGGTATGGTGCCAAACGCGGTCCGGAATTGAAGAAACTCATCTGCGAAAAACTCAAGCGCGAAAACGAACTGACCTACGACCCGGCGCAGATCGTGGTCAGCAATGGCGCCAAGCACAGCCTCTACAATATCTTCCAGGTCCTCGTCGATGAAGGCGATGAAGTCATCATCCCAATGCCGTTTTGGGTGAGTTACCTCGAGATGACCCGACTGGCCGGCGGAAAGCCCGTCATCCTGGAAACCAGCGAGGCGACCGGCTTCAAGATCTCACCAGAGCAACTGGAGAAGGCACTCACACCCAAATCGCGGTTGCTGATCTTCAACAGTCCATCCAATCCGACCGGCGCGGTCTACTCGCCCGAGGAAATTCGCGCGCTGGCCCGGGTGATCGAAAAACACGACCTGGTGACCATTTCCGACGAAATCTACGAACACCTCATCTACGGCGGCATGAAGTTCCTGAGCTTGGCGGCGTGCAGCCCCAAGCTGCACCAGGACCTGGTCATTACGGTGAACGGCGTTTCGAAGACGTTCGCCATGACCGGCTGGCGCATCGGTTACGCGGCGGGGCCCAAGGCGATCATGAGCGCGGTGGCGAACCTGCAGAGCCACGCGACCAGCGATCCGGCCGCCTTCAGTCAGGCGGGAGCGGCGGAGGCGTTGCTGCAACTGGAAAGCTCGTCGGCATCGGTGAAAAAGATGCACGCCGAGTTTGACCGGCGCCGTCAGCACATGGTCAGACGACTCAATGCCTTGCCCGGCGTGACGTGTCTGGAACCCAACGGCGCGTTCTACTGCTTCCCGAACGTCTCCGGCGTCTTCGGCCGGACGCTCGCCGGCAAGGAGATCCGCTGTTCCATGGACTTCGTCAACGTCTGTCTGGAAGAGGCCAAGGTGGCGCTGGTGCCCGGCGAAGCCTTCGGTTCGCCCAACTACGTGCGTCTGAGCTATGCGGTCAGCATGGAGACGATCGATAAAGGATTGGACCGCCTGCAGAAACTGCTGTCCTGAAGAACCGGAAGGTCTCGTCCGTGGTCGCGTAACCATTCGCCCCGCAGGCTAAGGAGTTGACTCAATGATCCCGATGACGCAGGAAGGACTGAACAAGCTGAAGGCCGAGTTGGCGGCCATGGAAGAGCGGCGACCGCAAATCCTGATCGCCATCCGCGAAGCGCGCGAGAAAGGCGATCTGTCGGAGAATGCCGAATACCATGCGGCACGCGAGGAGCTCTCGATCGCCGAAACCCGAATCGCGCATCTGAAATTCAAGATCGGCGATGCCTCGCTCGTGGATGCCAGCAAGATCGGCGGCGACAGCATCGTTTTCGGAGCGACGGTGAAACTCAAAAGCCTGGACGATGGCGAAGAAGAGGAATTCACACTGGTCGGCGAGGGCGAAGCCGACCCATTTGAGAACAGAATACTCACGACCAGCCCAATGGGCCAGGCGTTGCTTACGCACAAGGTCGGCGACCGGATCGAAGTCCCCGCCCCGAAGGGGAAACTCCATTTCAAGGTCATCGCGATCAGGTTCGGCTGAGGAGGTCCGCGGCCCGTTGCCCCCCCGCCCCAAGGCCGTCGAATGCTCCGAAAACGGTATGACTACATCGGCGTCGGGGGCGCGATCGGTATCGGTATCGGGTCCGTCAACGGAGAGAGAGGAAACGACAGCCTCTTTTTCAAGCGGCGGTCAGGGCTTCCTCTTCACGGTCGTGCCGTGCCTGGTCTGATGCTGCAGGATCGCTTCCTTGGCCATGTCCATCTGACGCATGCCTTCCAGCAAAAGCGCCATGACGTTGCCTTGGATGGTGCGTATCGTGACCGGTTCGCCGCGATCGAAACGGAAGGTCCCCTGCTTCATGTGAAAAAGCAGGAAGAGTGCGTCGGCGCCTTCGATATCCATCATCCGCGCATGGCAGACGCTGCCATCCACGAAGTAGATGGTCCCGGCACGTTTTTCGTCGGTCATCGTCAGCGTCCCCGTCAGCTTCATCGGTTCGACCAAGCTGAGGATCTGCGGAAGGTCGATGGCCTCCAGGCGTCCCGCAAGTTCGGCTTGCTGGGCGCCCGCACCCACCGGCGGCGCCGAAGGAGATTCCACGTCAATCGGTTGGGCCGCTTTTCCACCGCCGGCCTCTGCGGCGGCCTTGGCAGCCTTCCCCATCTGTTCTCGACGCAGGGCCGCAGTCTTGGACGCGATCTGCGCCTTGCTGCCCCGCTCCCATCGGCGCAGCATCTGCTGCAGCATGCGCTGCACCAGGATGCTGAACTGCTGGGCCGGACAGGGCAGCGTCAGCCATCCGTCACGGACAGACTCGCCGCCTTCGGGAGTCAGGTCGGGAAGCTTGTAGTCAGACCTCAAAAGAAAGAGGAAAGGAATGTCGATGGTCTTGATGGAAGAACGGACCGTGCGGAAAAAGACCAGATCGTCGAGTCTCGGTGCGGTCAAGTCGTACACCACCAGGCCGACCTCGCCCGTCTTCACCTGATTCCAAGCCGCCACCGTATCCGCAGGCACATCGACCAGCACGCCTTCGCGATTGAGTATTTCATAGAGCATGCGCGGCGTCTGAAGATCGCGCGAAACGATCACTACCTTGAGCGACTCCACGGTCGGTGCGCTATCAATGGACATGAGGCTCTCTTCTTGCTCTCCCTCTTCCGGATTGCTGCCGTCGTCACTTATACACCTTCCGTTTGACCAAGAAAAGGGTACTCCGCGGAGATCTCTCCGGGGCATAAAGGTGCCCGAGGGCATGGTCAACCTTCTCTGGCACATGTCCCAAGGTGCCTGCTACAATGGCGCCGACCGGGATAATCTGCACTTCGGAGCGGAAATGAGCCCAGGACCCCCCCCACCCCGCTGGTGGCATCGTCTGCGCGACCTCTTTGCGCACCATACGCCCGCGGAACCGGATGTCGATCTGCCCAGAGACTTCCTCGAACTGCTCGATCGTCTGCGTGTCCTTTCCGTACGCGCTACCGGGACCGGATTGCGGCAAGGCCATCGCCTGGGAGCCTACCGTGGCGGTCAACTCGAGTTCCACGACTACCGCGCCTACGTCCATGGCGACAATCTTCGCTACCTCGATTGGAACCTCTATGCGCGCATGGAAAAAGCCTTCATCAAGGAGTTCGCGCGCGAAGAGGCCGGCGCTGTTTACCTGTTACTCGATGCGACACCCTCCATGGCGTTGGGAAGGCCCTCCAAATGGACCTTCTCCCGCCGTCTGGCCGCGCTCTTTGCACACGTGGCCTGGACAGAGAAGGACATGGTCCGTGCGCTGGTCTTCCACGCCAACGGATCCCCGCCTGCCACGTTCCCGCCTAAAGGGTCCCATGGTAATACCACACAACTTCTCGACTGGTTGCGACGTCAGACACTATCCGCCCCCCGCCCCGATATACACGTGCAGCCACAGAGCCCGATCGGTGAAGGCATCCGTCAATTCCTGTCCACCAATCCACGCAGAGGACGCGTCTTTCTGCTCTCGGACTTCTGGGACGAAGAACAGACCCTGACGACGGCCTTTCATCGACTGACCTCGGCAGGACTTGATCTCTCCGTCGTTCATATCCTGTCTCCCGAAGAGATCGCGCCACCCATCGACGGCGATTGGCGAATCATGGCAGACGAGGAACCTGGCGAGATAGAACTCGCATTGGCTCCGTCCGTTCGAACTCGATACTCGGCTGAATTGGAGCAACACCGCGCCACGCTGGAAGCCCTCCTGCGCCGCCGCGGTGCCTCCTATCTATTCGCACCGTCCAATACCTCGCTCGAACGCGTCCTGATCCAGACACTCCGTCAGAAACAGTGGGTGGGCTAGCTGGCGATCATACGTCGTGCTTAACGGCCGTCCGTTGATCGAGAAGGTTCGTTCAGATCAAGGCGGGCTGCGAGGAGCGCGGCTTGATCTTCTTCCCGGTTCAGTCCAACACGATCTTGTTCCGCCCCGCCTGCATCTCCATCCGAACGGTCTTCGTGGCGCCTTGGGCGTCGGTGTACGTGATGATCGCCAGGCGGGTGATGGTCAGGCGTTCCATCTTTGCAATGCTGGCGCCCTTGAACTGACCGAAGTGGTTGAGGAACCGCGTGCGATCGGCTTCCTTCTTGAAATCCAGCGGGAGCAGACCTTTCGGTGTTTCCGCCAGGAAGGCGTGTGCCAGTTCCGCCTGCTGAGTCCCGAGCGCCTCGACAAATTTCTGGAAGCAGAAGCCGGGATCCATGAGCTGCTCTTCGGTGAACGCAGCGAGCGGGTCGGCATGGGCCTTGGCCTCCGCGGCCAACAGTAAGGGGGCGCTTAAGAAGAAGGCCAGGAATGCCAACGGGACAAGAGCGCGCATGGGTCATCCTCCTGTGGATCGTTGGCATTCAACTATCCGCCCCGGCGCCCTTCAGTCAAGTTCATTGGAGACCGAAGACCCATGTGATGGAGTACTGCATCCGGTGCCAGCCCATGACCCGGCGGACTGGCGAAACGGCGCGGCTTTGTGTAGGCTGTGCGTGGGAGTGGTTGGTGGCTGGTGCTGCCCCTGGTCTTCAAAGCCAGAGTGACGCCCGCGAGGGTGTTGGGTGGGTTCGATTCCCATGCACTCCCGCCATTACCAATACATCAAAATCGAGGCCGGGTACACCGAGCGACATAGGCATCGGCCGCAGGAAGACGCACCCGGCAAGGGGTATTAAGCCCATATCGCACTTGTCGCAATGTTCTTGAGGCTCTGAAGCCGCGGAGCGGCGACAGATTGTGGCCCAGGGAGAGCGAAGCCCTTCGACGTTGCTCAGGGCCGTGAGCCTGTCGAACGGCGAGC
>CAYSBP010000235.1:0-5351 GCA_964429255.1 uncultured Planctomycetia bacterium | reverse complement strand
CCGTCTACGAAATCGCGCCGGCGGGGTTGGCGGAGGTTTGTGACAAGGCCGATCGCGAACTGCTGAAGAGTGGCGGGGCGCAGCGGTACGAGAGTCAGGTGTCCGCGGCACGCGGCATGCTGCGGGAAGTGGTGTTCCACAAGGCCGTCTTTCACAGGGGTGACGGAAGGTGTGGCGGGCTGGTCGGTGCGATCATGGACGTCACGGAACGGCACACGGCCGAACGCGAGATCCGTGCGTTGAACGAGGCGCTTCGTGAACGGGCGATCGAGCTGGAGACGGCCAATCGCGAACTGCAGACGTTCGGCTATTCGGTTTCGCACGACCTGCGCGCGCCCTTGAGGGCGATCACCGGCTTTTCCGAAGCGCTGGAAGAGGACTTGGCGACGGTTCCGGCCGGACCGGTACACGAGCATCTGGGGCGCATTCGTGCGGCGGCCCGGCGGATGGACGAACTGATCGAAGACCTGTTGAAGCTTTCGCGTGTTCTGCGCACGGAAATGCATCGGGCGCCGATCGACCTGTCGCAACTGGCCGGGACCGTGGCGGAGGAGCTGCGGCAGGCCTGGCCGGGCCGGGAGGTCGCGGTGGCCATCGCGCCGGGCATGACCTGCGAGGGTGACGCGCGGCTGTTGCGTATCGTGATGGAGAATCTGATGGGCAACGCGTGGAAGTTCACGACGGGCCGTTCGCCCGCACGGATCGAGGTGGGATGGGAGCAGGTGGGGGACGCCAGGGCCTATTTTGTTCGCGACAACGGTGCGGGCTTTGACATGACGCAGGTGCGCAGGCTCTTTATTCCGTTTCAGCGGCTGCATCCAGCCGAGGCGTTTCCGGGCCATGGCATCGGGTTGGCGACGGTCCAGCGGATCCTCGCACGACACGGCGGGAAGGCGTGGGCGGAAGGCCGACCCGGCGACGGCGCGACGTTCTTCTTTGCGTTGACGAGATGAGCTGGATTGCCTCGATGAATCGGGTACATCATGGCCTCGGTGTGGCCGGCGAGGTCTGCGAGTGGGGGATTTCTTTTGAGCGAGCGGGATCAGCCACTGCGCGATTTGCTGGACGCCTTCCAGGAACCGGTCTTCGTTCACGATGGCGCGAGCGGCGAGCTACTCTTCGTCAACGGTCAGGCCTGTCGGCACTGGGGAATGGATCGCCAGCAGGCGCTGGCCCTGTCGCTTCGCCGGTTCGACAAGAACGAACCTCCGCATTCGAAAGAGGAGGCCGTGAAACGCATCCGCCATGCGGCCAGCGGCGTGGTGCAGCGTTTCGAATGGCCGAGCGTGAACGCCGATGGGCAGGCCCTCTGGGTGGACGTTGGTCTGTCGCCGGTCACCTGGGAGGGTAGGGCGTGCACGCTGGCCGTGGTGCGGAACGTCGATGACCGCAAGCAGGCCGAGGCGGTCCTGCAGCTCAAGACCAGCGAGATCGACACGCTGCTCGAACGCCTCGACGCCGGCTTCTTTCAACTCGACCGCCAGCTCCGGATCGCCTACGTCAACTCCGTCGCCGGTCACCTGCTGAAGCGCAGGATCGAGGACCTGATGGACCGGCCGTTCTTTGAGGCCTTCCCGGAAATGGGGGCGTCGGTCTTCGAGCAGAATTTCCGACAGGTGTTGCAGGACGGAACACCGCTTGCCTTCGAGGTGCTCTTCGAAAAGGCGCCCTACAAGAACTGGTACGACGTCCATGTCTACTCCTGCCATGGTGGCATTTCGGTACTCTTTCGTGTTACGACCGAGCGCCGACAGCTGGAGGAGCAGCTCCGGCTTTCGCACCGCCTCGAATCCGTGGGGCGTCTGGCCGGTGGCGTGGCGCACGATTTCAACAACCTCCTGATGATCATCTCCGGCTACAACGACCTGCTGATGGGCAAGTTGCCGGAAGACGATTCGCGCCGCGACAGTTGCGTCCACATCCAGCGCGCGGCCGAGCGCGCGGCCGATCTGACGCGCCAGTTGCTGGCCTTCAGCCGGCGCCAGATGCTGTGGCCTCGAACGCTGGACTTGAACCAGGCCATCCAGGGCCTGGAGAAGATGCTGCGCCGGGTCATCAGCGAAGACATCCGGCTCGAGTTGGCGCTCGCCCCCGATCTCCATCGCATTACGGCCGACCCGGGGCAGATCGAGCAGGTGATTTTCAACCTCGCGCTCAACGCACGGGAGGCCCTCCCGGTCGGCGGCCATCTGACGCTGGAGACCGCCAACGTCGAATTCGACGAGAGCTATGTCCGGACGCATATCGGGTCGAAGGTCGGCTCGTACGTCATGTTGGCTGTCAGCGACACCGGCAAGGGCATGGACGAAGAGACGCGGATTCATCTCTTCGAGCCTTTTTATACGACCAAGGACGTCGGCAAAGGCTCCGGGCTGGGGCTTTCGGTCGTCTACGGCATCGTCAAGCAGAGCGGCGGGAACATCTACGTCTACAGCGAGCCCGGCCACGGGACGGTCTTCAGGATCTATCTGCCCTGCGCTCAGGCCGGGCAGCCTGCGCCGGCTCCGAAGGCGCCGGCCCCCGACGCGCGCGGCCATGAGACGGTACTTCTGGTCGAGGACGAGAACGGGGTTCGCGAGCTGATCTCCACGGTACTTGGACTCCGCGGGTACCGGGTCATCCAGGCCACGGACGGCAAGGAGGCCTTGCGCATCAGCGAAACGCTGGATCGCCTGGACCTGCTGATCACCGATGTCGTTATGCCGGAGATGGGAGGTGGCGAGTTGTCTCGTCAACTCCGGCAGCGATACCCGAAGCTGCGTATCCTTTTCATTTCCGGGTACACGTCGAGCACGATCGTGCACCACGGTGTGGTCAACCCGGGGACGGCCTTCCTGCAGAAGCCCTTTTCGCCGCAGGGCCTGGCCACGAAGGTCCGCGAAGTCCTCGAAGGACCGCCCGCTTAGATGTTGACGATCATCAGGCCGACCTTCCGGGCGCCGACGTCGATGCTCACCACCCGAACCGTCACCTTGTCGCCCAGGCGGAAACTGCGCCGCGTATGCTTGCCCTGCAGCAGGTGCCGCTCGGGAATATACTCGAACCGGTCGTCGTCCAGATCATTCACGCTGACGAAGCCTTCCACATAATTATCCCGCATCTCGACCAGGAACCCCGCTTCGAATACGCGCGTGATCACACCCTCGTGGCTGTCCCGCATGTGATTGCGCAGATAGTGGATCTGTCGAACCTTCCGAACCTCCTGCTCTGCAGCCGCCGCCGAACGCTCGCGATGCGAACAGTGCACCGCCAGCGGACGCAGCAGCGCCAGCTTGCGGAAATACTCGCGTCCCTCGCCCCCGCCCTTATGCTTCTTGCCGTGCTCCGCTAGCTGCTTCTCACCCACCTCGAACCGTTCGTCCAACGCGCGGTGCACGACCAGGTCGGGATACCGGCGGATGGGGCTGGTAAAATGCAGGTAGCGCGTGAACGCCAACGCCCAGTGCGGGAAGCATTCGGCCGAATAGTGCGCCTGTTTGAGACTGGTCAGCAGCGCCAGGTTCACCGCGTGCTCGTAGTCCTTGCCCTTGACCTTGGCCAACACGTCCTTGAGCTTCTTCCGGTCGTACGGCTTGCGAATGTTGAGCCCGAAGGCCTCGATGAACTCGGCGAACTTGGCCAATGCGTCCTCGTCGGGGTCCTCGTGTACGCGGAAGAGCCCGCCGATCTCGTGCTCGACCAGATACTCGGCCACCGCACGGTTGGCGGCCAGCATCATGTCTTCGATGAGCTGGTGCGCCCAGTGGTGCTCTTCTTTCCGCCAGCCGGTCACCGCACCGTGCTCGTCCAGCAGCAGGCGGACTTCCGGCATGTCCAGGTCCACCGAACCGGCCTCGAGCCGCTTGCGCCGGATCGCCTTGGCGAAGCCCCGCATCTGGTGCAGCGCGTCGTAGACCGCCTTCGACGGCAGCAGGTCGGGTTTCTCGTCGTCCAGGCTCTCGCGCACCTGCTCGTAATTCAGCTTGGCGGCCGAACGGATGTAGCTGCGCTCGATCCGCGTGCGTTCGATGTTCAGGTTGCGTCCGAAGACCATGGCAATCGTCTTGGTCAACCGCAACTCGCCTTCGCGCAGCGAACAGAGGTTGCTGGAAAGCTTTTCGGGCAACATCGGCAGCGTCAGGCCGGGCATGTAGACACTCGTGCCGCGCTGGCGTGCCTCCAGGTCGATCGGCGATTCCTCGGTGAGGTAGTGCGAGACATCGGCGATATGGACCAGCAGCTCGGTCCGTCCGCCTTCCAGGATGCGCAGTGAGACCGCGTCGTCGTGGTCTTTGGCGTCTTCGGGATCGATCGTGAAGGTCAGTAGACCCGTGTAATCGACGCGCTGGGCCAGCTCCGCGTCGGGGATCGTGTCGGGTATGGCCTCCGCCTGGGCCAGGACTTCCGCCGGGAATTCGCGCCGCAGGTTGAAGTTCTGAAGGATCGCTTCGAGTTCGCCTTCCAGCTCGCCGGCCTTGCCGAAGACGTTGACCACACGCCCGGTCGGGCGCATGCCGGGCCGGCTGCGCGCATCGGCTTCGAGCAATTCAATAGCCACCTTGTCGCCATCGCGCGCCTCGCCGCGGTCCTTGGGCAGCACGTCGATTTCGTCGAAGAGCCCTCGCACGTCGGGCACCACGTACCCGCCGGGGCCTTCCTTGGACAGGTAGCGCGTCTCCTGGTAGCCGAAGAACGTGCCCACGATCGTCGGGTGGGCGCGTTCGAGCACGCGGACCACACGACCGGAGGAACGCGGACCGTGGCTGCGATTGGGCAGCACCGCCACCAGATCGCCGGAGAGCGCCCCGCCCAGATCGTCGCTGGAGATGTACCTGTCGTGTCCGGGCGGATCCGAGAGCAGGAAGCCGAACCCGCCGCGTTTGATGTCGATGCGTCCGGTCAGGCAGCCTTTAGGCAGGTGCTTGGGCTGCTCGATGAAGGGCCGTTCGGCGCCGCCGCCTGCCTTGCCGGACGTGCGGGGTTCACCGGCGCGCGGCAGGCCGTACTTGCCGTGTCTGAGTTCCCCGATCACGCCCTTCTCGACGAGGTCATCGAGGAAGTGGCGGAAGTCGAGGTAATCGTCGTCGTCGATATCGAGCTTCTTCGCCAGCGCGCGTTTGCGCATGGGCTGGAAGCCAGACTGGCCCATGAGGTCAAGAATCTGGAAGCGGAGTCTTTCAAGGTTGATGGGCATGCCGCCGATGTAACCGCTCGGCCGCAGAATGCAAACCGCCATGAACGCCCCGACACGGCAGAAGCATGGACCCTCAAGACGCCAGGAGCGACCGGGACGTCGTGAACGGCCTTGGATGGTCTCGTCGGCAGGACTCCGGACGCCATCCGGAGGGTGGCCCTACTTAGCCCATCTCCTG
>CAYSBP010000234.1:4018-5372 GCA_964429255.1 uncultured Planctomycetia bacterium | reverse complement strand
GCCTACGTGCGTATCCGTGGTGGGATCCCAAATCCAGACCGTGCACGGACACCGCCATCGGCCGCGTGGTCCGAGACACACCACGGTTTACTGGATCAGATTCAATCGCGGACGGAAGTTCGGATCGCGGTAGTCCTTCAAACGGTCACGCATGGGTGCGCCGGAAACGGGTTCCGTCTGAAGCGCAACCGGAGCCCATTGGCGCTCAGGCACATCAGAAACAGCAGGGGAAACGACGGCCGCTTGCGTGCCCGTAGCCGGTATTCCACCGTCCGCGGCGCCAGGGAGCGTCGCCGAAACATCCTGCGACGTGCCGCCGGAATCCGCTTCCTCCTCGGCCAGCGCCGTCTCCTCGAGATCCACGTCCTCGACCGCCCTTCGGGAACGTATCCGTTCACGCGCCTCGCTGGCCAGGCAGCCGGCCTCCATTTCCATCAACTCCTCGCAAAGCGCCATGTAGGCCAGCGCGCCCGGACTGCGCGGGTCGTAGTGAACCACGGGGATGCCGTGGTTCTGACTCTCAGCGATCTTGATGTTCACCTTGACGATCGTTTCGAAAAGGTGCGGAGCAAGACGGGCGTCCTTCTTCAGCCGGTCGAGCGTCTCACGGGAGACGTTGGTGCGGCCGTCGAAGAGGGTGACCAGCACGCCGGTCACGGCCAGACCCGGATTCAGCGCTTCGCGGATCATGCCGACCACTTCGAAGAGCTTTCCCAGGCCTTCCATCGCGAACGGGTGGGCCTGCAACGGGACAACGGCCTCGTCGGAAGCGACCAACGCGTTCACGGTAAGCAGCGAGAGCGCCGGGAGGCAATCGATCAGGATGTAATCGTATTCCTTGCGGAGCAGATCGACCGAGCGCTTCAACCGGGTCTCGCGGCCGATCATCGGGACCAGTTCGATCTCGGCGCCGGAAACATCGATGTGGCTGGGCAGCAAGTCCAGGCGTTCGTACTCGGTGTGCTGGATAATCGCCCTGACATCGGGTTTCTGTCCGATCAGCAGTTCGTAGATGCACTGCGAGAGGTCTGCCGCGGAACGGTTTAATCCGTGGGTCAGGTTGGCCTGGGGGTCGAGGTCGATTAGAAGGACGCGACGGCCTTGAAGGGCCAGCGCAGCCCCCAGGTTGAGCGTGGAGGTGGTCTTACCCACCCCGCCCTTCTGGTTCATAATCGAGATGACCCGAGCGGTTCGCGCGCCCGGTTCCACGGCGGTCATAGGAGCCCCCCGTAACACAACGCAACTGTGGACCTCCTTTTTGTCAGGTATGGAGCCGGTGTCAAACCGAAAGATGGCTTTTCATTTGCCCCTTTTCGTAGAACGCGGTTAACTAAAGAGTGGAGTTGGGGTTGGG
>CAYSBP010000234.1:0-3918 GCA_964429255.1 uncultured Planctomycetia bacterium | reverse complement strand
CAGCAACTCCATGCACCGGTGCAACCGCCCGATCCGGCAACCGCCCCTAAGATCAAGAGAGAGGAGCAGAGGGACGAGTTCCCCCTGCCCTTCGAAGTGGGCGGCTTCCGTCTAGTCGAACGACTGGGATCTGGCGGCATGGGTGTCGTTTACAAGGCGATCCAGATCCAGATGCGCCGTTACGTGGCCGTGAAGATTCTTCCGAAGAAGTTCGCCAACGATCCGATGTACGTGGAACGATTCCGGTACGAAGCGCGTGCCGCGGCCGCGCTGAACCACCCCAATATCGTACTACCCATCTCCGTCGGCGAGGACGTGGGTTGCCATTATCTCGCCATGGAGTTCGTGGATGGCGAAAGCCTCGGCGCGAGGCTAGAACGCGAAGGACGCCTGCGCTGGAAGGAAGCGATCGAGATCGCCATGCAAGTCGCTTGCGGTCTCGAACACGCGCACAAGCACAAACTCATCCATCGGGACATCAAGCCCGACAACATTCTCCTCGACCGGCCGTCTCGGCTGGCCAAGATTGTCGACCTCGGCCTGGCCCGGCGAACGACCGACCAGAGCGACATCACGAATGCGTCGGGCAACCCCGTTGGCACGGCCTACTATGTTTCGCCTGAACAGGCCCGCAGTGAAGGCAACTTGGATGGCCGCACCGACATCTACAGCCTCGGCGCCAGCCTCTGGCACATGCTGGCGGGCGTCCCGCCCTTCGACGGTCCCAACGCGGCCGTCATCCTCACCAAGCACATCACCGAACCCGTCCCCGATCCGCGCGCCTCGGTCAGCGACTGCCCTAAAGGCCTGGTGCAACTGATCTTGAAGGCCATGGCGAAGAAACGCGAAGACCGCTACGAAAACTGCTCGCAGATCTGTGAAGACATGCAGGCCTTGCTGGACGGAGACCGCCCGCGCTACGCATACGCTCTGCACGACGCCGGTGCGGCGCGTGGCGTTTCGCTGGTTGTGCCCACGGAAGGACTCGCACACAGCGCGCGTCCATGCGATCCGTCATCCCCGCCTCTGAAAGACCCCACGACCTCGCACCTCTGCGGCCCGACAGGCTCGCGCGTTCGCGGGCCGGGCACCTCCCGGGCGCCGGAAATGGTCGAGCCCGGCGAAACCAGCCCTTTTCAGACCAGGAAGGCCGCTTCCCCGTGGCTGAACGTCGCCCTCCTCGCCGGCTTGCTCATCGCCTGCATCCTTCTCATCATCGTCCTCGCACAGCGAAAACCCAATCGGCCGCCACCCGAAGAACCGAAGAGGGAAATCGTGAATCGCTGACACTCCCCTGCATTTCTCCTTGAGTCGTCGCGCGAAACGGCTAAGCATCGGCAGCATGAAGCCAACTTGTTACATTTGCTGTCCCAGCTACGCGTCCTCGGGACCCCTGGAGAGCGCCAAGTTCCTCGAGAAGGCCCGCGTGCTCTGCGAGAAGCTGGACTGGACGCTCATCGCCTCGCCCCTGCTGGACCGGCACATGCCCGGCGGCGTGTGGTTGCCGCGCGAAGAGCGGGAAGAGGACCTCCGACGCGCACTGCGCCACGATATCGTCGTCGGTTTCCGCGGCGGCTACGGTGCCATTCAGCTCGTGCCGCTGCTCCTGAAAGCGAAGGCCGCGCGCAAACCACGCCTGATCGGTTTCAGCGACACGACCATCCTGCATGCCGCCTGGCGCACGCGCGGTTGGGGAAACGGCTGCTACGGGACGGTGCCCGAACGCTGGGACGGCCGCCAAGGCACTTCGCTGCTGGCGCTGCTGCGCGGCGAACGCCTTGTGCTCGACTCGCGTTC
The DNA here is from genome assembly GCA_964429255.1 of uncultured Planctomycetia bacterium. Classification (GTDB taxonomy): domain Bacteria; phylum Planctomycetota; class SZUA-567; order H5-PLA8; family H5-PLA8; genus CAYSBP01. Next base: position 2,121 of record CAYSBP010000234.1, on the reverse strand, counting down.
CGAGCGCGCCTCGCGCGTTGTCCGCGCCGGGACGGCGAGCGGGCCGTGCTTCACGGCATGCGTCAGCGTCCTCGCGGGACTCTCGGGCACGGGGCTGATACCCGATCTGCGCGGCCATATTCTGGCCCTCGAAGACATCGACGAGAAGCCCTACCAGGTGGATTTCGCGTTGAATCAGCTCTTTCTATCCGGCGCGTTGCGCGGCATTGCAGGGCTGCTGGGCGGGTCTTTCTCCCACGAAAACCGCTCGGACTACCAGGGCCCGGGCCACGGTGAAGTCCTGGACGCCTGGGCCGCACGACTGAAGGTGCCGTGCCTGCAGCGCCTCTCCTTCGGCCACATGGACGATCCGTTCGTGATGCCGTGCGGGCAGCGCGTGACGATGGAGACCGCTCCCGGTGGCTCCTGGTCGCTCACCGTTTACCCCGACCGAACCGGGTGAAGACCCTCCACAGCATGCTTCCCCGCGACCGCCGAAACGCCACCGGCTTCCGCATCGTGCCGTTGGCTGCCGGCGCGGGAAGAATGGGTCAGTACCGGTAATGATCCGGTTTGTAAGGCCCCTCGGCGGGGATGCCCAGGTACTTCGCCTGCCTGGCATTGAGCGTGTCGAGCTGCACGCCCAGCTTGCCCAGATGCAGCCGCGCGACCTGCTCGTCCAGCTTCTTCGGCAGGACGTAGACCTTCTTCTCCAGCTTCCCGCGGCGCGTCCACAGGTCGATCTGTGCCAGCACCTGGTTGCTGAAGCTGTTCGACATCACGAACGACGGATGCCCCGTCGCGCAACCCAGATTCACCAGACGGCCTTCGGCCAACACGAGGATCTTCTTGCCGTCCGGCCAGATCACCTCATGGACCTGCGGCTTCACCTCGATCCATTTGTGCTTCTTGATCTTGGCGATCTCGATCTCGCTGTCGAAGTGGCCGATGTTGCAGACGATCGCGCCGCTCTTCATCCCATCCATGTGCTTCTCGGTGATCACATCGCAGCAGCCCGTCGTGGTCACGAAGATGTCGCCGATTTTGCAGGCGTCGTCCATCCTCATCACCTGATAGCCTTCCATGGAGGCCTGCAGCGCGCAGATCGGGTCGATCTCGGTGACAATCACGCGGGCGCCCTGGCCGCGCATCGACTGACAGCAGCCTTTGCCCACATCGCCGTAGCCGGCGATCACGACCACCTTGCCGCCCAGCATGACATCCGTCGCGCGCATGATGCCGTCCGGCAGGCTGTGCCGGCAGCCATAGATGTTGTCAAACTTCGACTTGGTCACGCTGTCGTTGACGTTGTACGCGGGGAAGAGAAGCTTCTTTTCCTTCATGAAATTGTAAAGCCGGTGCACACCCGTGGTCGTCTCTTCGCTGACGCCGACGATGTTCTTCGCGCACTCCCGGTAGAAGCCGGGGCGTTCCTTGAGCGTCTTGCGGATGCTCGCGTAGAGTACGCATTCCTCTTCGCTTTCGGGCTCCTGGTCGAGCACCTTCGGGTTCTTCTCGGCTGCCGAACCCAGGTGCACCAGCAACGTCGCATCGCCGCCGTCGTCCAGAATGAGATTGGGCGTGCCGCCGTCGCCCCACATCAGGATGCGGTGCGTGTAGTCCCAGTACTCGAGCAGCGTCTCACCCTTGTAGGCGAAGACCGGGATGCCGGCCTTGGCGATCGCCGCAGCGGCGTGGTCCTGCGTGCTGAAGATATTACAGCTCGCCCAGCGGACATCGGCGCCGAGGGCGTTGAGCGTCTCGATCAGCACCGCTGTCTGGATGGTCATGTGCAGGCTGCCGGCAATGCGCGCGCCTTTCAGCGGCTGCTTCTTCAGGTGCTCGGCACGAATCGACATCAGGCCGGGCATTTCGGCCTCGGCCAGTTCAATCTCTTTGCGACCGAAACCGGCCAGCGAAAGGTCCTTCACCACGAAGTCCTGCGTCGACTTGGCCTTGCCGGAACAACCACACTTAGCGCACATGACGAACTCCTTTGCTCGTGTCCCCCGACAGGGGAACGTAGATTCCCATTCCTCTTCGAAGCGATTCAGCCTGGGCGGCGGGCCATGCTCACATGGTAATCCCTGTGCCCCCATCGTTCGGTTCTGAAAATGGTGCGGACGGAGGGAGTTGAACCCT
>CAYSBP010000233.1:0-5400 GCA_964429255.1 uncultured Planctomycetia bacterium | reverse complement strand
GGACGATGTTTTCGCGCGGTTGCTCACGTTCCCGAACGTGCTCATCACAGGTCACCAGGCGTTCTTCACGCGCGACGCGCTGGATGCGATCGCGCGGACGACGCTGCAGAACGTGGCCGACTTCGAGAACCTCCGCGCCTCCACGCGGATCATCCCGCTGGAAAGGCTGAAGAAGGGCTAGATGTCGTCTTGCCACCGAATGGAGCCAGGCACTTGAGAACGTAGGCACTTGAGGACGTATACCCGGTGGCCTAAACTGCGGCACATGTACTGCAAACGCTGTCACATCCGGATGGAAGAGCAGAAGCGTGTCTTCCACAAGCAGCACAAGTGGACCTGTCCAACGTGCGGGCGGAGCCGTATGCAGCAGATGGGGCGGAAGAAGGAAGGGCGCCGGCCGCTGTGTTAGCCTGGATTATTCTACCCACGGAGCACGCGGAGAACGGCGTGATACGGTTTTGAAATCTTCGGCGGCGGCGGGCAGCCCGGCACGGCTGCGCCGGGTGTGCGTGCGCAGATCCATCGGTGGGGCGTTCTCCCGTCGCGGAGAGAGCGTCGGCGTTTTCCTCTCGCCCTGAAGGGAGCAGCGTGATGCCGGAGCTGGGGCTTTTGGCCACCCTTACCGTTGCGCTGGCTGCCGCATTGGTATTCGGGCTGCTCAGTCAGCGTCTGGGATTATCGCCGATCGTCGGCTATCTGGTGGCGGGCATCTTCATCGGGCCGTATACGCCCGGCATCGTTGCGAACCAGAATACCGCCACACAGATGTCCGAGATCGGCGTGATCCTGCTGATGTTCGGTGTGGGCCTGCAGTTCCATCTGAAGGACCTTTGGGCGGTCCGCCGGCTGGCGTTGCCGGGCGCGCTGCTGCAGAGTGCCTCGGTAACCGCCATCGGCTGCGCCGTCACGATGGCGTTGGGTGGAACCCTGGCTGCGGGCCTGGTGGCGGGCGTGGCGATCTCGGTTTCGAGCACGGTCGTCATGAGCCGGGCGTTGGCGGACAACGGGCTGCTGGAAACGCCGCAAGGGCACGTCGCGGTCGGCTGGGCGATTGTGGAGGATCTGATCACGGTCGTCACGCTGGTGCTGCTGCCCTGCTTTGCGACGACGGAGACGGGTGAATCGAACGGGTTTGCGGCGGCGCTGATTCTGACGCTGATCAAACTGGCCGCGCTGGCGGGCGTGATGGGGTTTCTCGGCATGCGGCTGGTGCCGCAGCTCCTCTTGCTGGTGGCGCGGACGCGGTCGCGGGAGTTGTTCACGCTGGTGGTGCTGGTGACGGCGCTGGGCATTGCGACGGCGTCCAACTATCTCTTCGGCGTGTCACTGCCGCTGGGTGCGTTCCTGGCCGGCGTGGCGGTGGGGCAGTCGCGCGTGAGTCATCAGGCGGCGGCGGATGCGTTGCCGATGCGCGATTCGTTTGCGGTGCTGTTCTTCGTTGCGATAGGGATGCTTTTCGACCCGCGGCTGCTGATACAGCGGCCCGCCCTGACGCTGGCGCTGCTGGGCGTGATCCTGCTGATCAAGCCGGTGACGGCGTTTTTCTACGCGCGGATACTGAGCGGCAACCTGAGCACGGCGCTGACGGTCGGGCTCTGCGTGACGCAGATCGGGGAGTTCTCGTTCATCCTGGCCGAGGTGGCGCACAGGTTCAAGTTCATCGATACTGAAGGCCACAGCGCGCTGGTGGCGGCCGCCTTGTTCTCGATTTCGCTCAATCCGGTTCTCGTTCGAGGCGTCCGTCCGGTCGAGCAGTTCGCGCGGAAACGCCCTTGGCTCTGGCGTCTGCTGAACGGCCGGTCGAAGGACCCCGCGGTCGGGACCGGTTCGGCGGTGAGTGAGGAGATCCTCCCCGTCAACGCCATCGTGGTCGGTTTCGGGCCGGTGGGCCGCGTGGTCACGCGGATCCTGAGCGATTTCGGCATTCAGCCGACGGTGATCGAACTGAACGTGGACACGGTCACCGGACTTTCGAAGGCGAACCATCCGGTCATCTATGGCGATGCGACGCGGCGGGAGATTTTGCGGGCGGCGGGCGTGGAGAAGGCCTCGTACCTGATCGTCACCATCCCCGATCTGACGGGCCGCATGCCCGTCGTCGCGACGGCACGCATGATGAATCCGGAGCTGGTCATCATCACGCGCGCGCGGTACTTGAAGGAGCGCGCCATGCTGGAAGAGATGGGCGCAACGCTGGTGCGGTACGAGGAAGCGGAGGCGGCCGTCGCGCTGGCCGAGACGCTGCTGGAGAGGATCGGCGCGCGGCCCGAGGCGATTCAGGGTGAAGTGACGCGGGTGCGCGCGGAGTTGTCGGCGATCTCGTGATCGAATCCGCGGGCTGCTATACCCTATCCGGGAACATCCGTTACAATGGGGGCATGGCACGGATCTGCGTTGCATCCCATCACGGGTCGTTGGGCGAATTGAGGAGCGATCCCGAATTCATCGAGATCGCCCGCCGCAACGACACCCTGATCGAGCTGCGCCTGGACCAGTATTCAGACCTGTCGGCCGCAAACCTGGAGGCGACGCTTTGCGCGTTCGATCCGTCCCGCGTGCTCGTCACCTACCGCAGCCCCGATGAAGGGGGGCGGAACCCGAGCGCGGACGACAGGCAGCGGTTCGACTACCTCACGCAGGCCACCTCGTTGGGCGCGGCCTTCGTGGATGTGGAACTGGCCACATTGCGCCGTTGCCCCAACGCCTGGTGCGCGCTGCGCACCGCGCGATTCCACAAGGTACAGTTCGTCGTCAGTTTCCACGACTTCAAAGGCTCCCCGACCGCCGGAGCACTCCGCGGCCTGCGTCGCGAAGCCGAAGATGCGGGCGCGGATGTCGTGAAGTTCGCCGTCTCTGCCGCCACGCTCTTCGACTCCGTGCCGCTCCTCGATCTGCTCCTCGAACCCGGCTGGACCAAGCCGTTCCTGGGACTGGCGATGGGCGAGGCCGGACGGTGGTCGCGTGTGCTCGGACCACGCTTTCCGACACCGGCGCCTTTTACGTTTGCCCGCTGCTGTCACTCGCCCGGCACAGCACCGGGGCAGCCGACATGGAAAGAGCTGGCGGACCACTACCGTTTCCCGCAAATCCAGCCCGATGGGCCGGTCTACGCGGTGATGGGCGATGCGCGGGCTCCTTCCCTCGTCCCGCGACTGATCAACTCCGCCCTGATCGAGACGCATCGGCCGGGCCTCTGTCTGCCCATCCACGTTTCGGGCGATCCCTGCGCGTTCGTGCGTGAGATGGCCGTCAAGCTGGGCATAAAGGGACTTGCCGTCGAGGCGCCACATCAGTCCTCCATTCAGGCGGCTTGCACGGGCGCTTCCGATCTGGTGCGCCGGACCGGCGCCGCAGACACCCTGGTCTGCCGGGAAGGTACCGGGTGGGACGCCGACCACACGGCCGCTTGGGCTGTGGCTGACCTACTGGCCGAAGCGTTGGGTGGCGCCCTTCACGGCCGCAGAATCCTGGTGCTGGGGACAGACCCCATGGTCCGCGCAAGCGCCTTTGCGCTAACGACGCGCGGTGTGGAACTCATTATAGGAGAAAGTGTTGTAGAACGAGCCAGAGAATTATCCGCAGCCGTAGGCGGAACGTGCGTCCTATGGAAGGACATCCATTCGAGTCTGGAGGCCATTGCCGTGGTGAGTGCGACATCTAAGAGCCACGCGACTTCATTGGAGGCCGCACGGCTTCCGGCGGGTTGTCTGGTCTTCGAGACCGGCTATGGCCCGGAGGAGAGCCCCCTGCTTCGCGAAGCCCGGGAGGCCGGTCATCGGACGATCGATGGGCTGGACCTTCTGGTGCGCAGGACCGCGGTTCAGTTCGCCTTGTTTACGGGCGCCCACGCCCCGTTCGAGCGCATGCGCCGTATCGCCCAAATCGAACGGATCCGGGGTATGGAGCATTCGACGGAACGATGAGCGCGCCTTCGTCATTCCCCTGCCTGCCCCGCCTGGCCCTGCTCCTGCTGGGCTTCTCGGCGGCCTTCGTTGGTGGCGGGCCCTCTTCCGCGTCCGAGGATGCGGCGGACGAGAAAAGGGAGACCCAGAAGGATTCGCGGTATTCGATGGAAGTGGACCGCAGCGACCCGGAAGCGGTCAGGCGCGCGGCCAAAGAGATGCAGGAGAAAATGTCAAAGGAGCGTTTAAAGAAGCGCGATTCCGGTTCAAAGAATGCGAATCAACCCACGAAGATCGTCAGGACCAGGAATCCATCCTCGGGGTCTTCGGATGCGGGCAATCGTTCCGACACGTCATCCGATCCACAGCCTGTGCGGACCCGCTCCATTACACTCCTGGAGGACGGCAAGAATTCCCGGAAGGTGGATGACGATCTCCGGATCACGACCGAGATTGGCATGCCCAAGCAGGGCTCTCTGCTGGAACGGATGCGGTCCGTGCTGGCGGCCAAATGCCTCGACGATAGCACGGGGGCGCTGCCGTACGAGCCGGCACACGCCTCGGTGGTCGAGTTGGACGTGGACAGACCGCTGGTGCCGGGAGGCCGACCGGTCGACCTGAAAGTGAAATCGGTGGATCTGTTTGCGAAACCCGAAGCGCCGGCCGCTCCTCCGGAGAGCATCGAGGAGATCCAGGAGGAGTCCGAACGCCGGTTCATCGCCGGACTGACCTCCCGCGACACGGTGATCCGGGACTGGTCATTCCGTTATGGCATCGCGAACCGTCGGGCTGAGGCCATTCCGCCCATGGTGGCCGAATTGGAGAACAAAGGTTGGTTGTCTGAGCTGGCGGCAACGGGCCTGAGCCAGCTGGGGCAGGCGGAGAAGGGCATTGTGCGTGCGCTGGAGGAAGGGCTCTCCTCCAAGGATGCGGGGGTGCGACAAGCCTGCGTTTATTCGCTGGGTCAGTTGCGCGCTGAAGGCGCCGTGCGGCCGCTGCTGAAGCTCATTCGCGGCGAACGCAATTACCTGGTCCGCTCGGAATGCTGCGGTGCGCTGGGGTTGATCGGCGGTGGCGATGCGCTGGGGGTGCTGCGGCAGATCTTCAAGTCGCCCGACGAGCCCGAGCTGGTGAAAGCCGAGGCGGCGCTGGCACTGGCGCGCCATGGCGACCGGTCGGGCTTGGCGTTTCTGGAGGCCTGTTTCAGCAGTTCTGCTCCGCAGTTGCAGCTGCTGGGCCTGACGGCGCTGATTGATTTGCGCGAACCCACGCTGCTTTCGCGATTGCTGTCTGCGCTGGGTGCTCGTTATGACGAGGTCTGGGTGACGGCCGTCCGCAAACTGCCTTCGATGGGACCGGGGCTGGTTCAGCCGATGCTGCGCGAGACGCTGGGGGCCAGCGCACCGCATATCCGCCATCGCGCGGCCCTGGCCTTGGGGTTGATGGGGGATCGCCAGGCGCTGCCGTACATCCAGCAGGCGCTGCTGGAGGGCGACAT
>CAYSBP010000232.1:0-5418 GCA_964429255.1 uncultured Planctomycetia bacterium | reverse complement strand
ATCAGCCTCGGGCGAGGAAATAGACGGCGATTGCGACGGCGGAAGCGAGGAGCACGCCGACCAATAGCCAGCACCAGGAACGGCTGGGCGGAGGCGGCGTGTGGCGACGCGATTCGGCGCGCGCCCGCTCCGCCGCATCCGTGAACTGCCTGGACGATATCATCTGCGATTCGGTGATCAGCTTCTGCATCACGCTTCGGTGAAACTCGTCCGAACCCTGGATCCCGTCCCAATGCCGGACCACCTTTTTCAAACCCACCATGCGCGAGGATTCGGTGGCACAGCGCGGACAGGTCGACAGGTGACGTTCGACCGACTGCTGCTCTTCCGCCGTCAATTCGCGATCCGCATAGTCGGACAGTAGTTCGCGGCACTGTTCGCAGCCCAGTTCCGTCGATTGGATCGCCGTCTCGCTCATGCTCAATCCACCTTCAACCCTTTGCAGTCAACCATCGCCCAGCAAGAGTCCGCAATCGGGAGGCCCCCCTCCCATGACTCACGTTGCTCGCCTCGGCCCTCCTCCGCGAAGGGGGAGGTCACGTGCAGCCCTTCCGCCAACGAACTGCACTTATTTACACCGCGTCACCACCGGCGACGTCACCGATTCTCCATCTGCAGGACCTTGAGCAACTCCTTCAGCGTCTCCCGGGCTCGCTTCACACGCATCTTGATGGCACTCACCGAAACACCCAGGATCTCGGCAATCTCCTGGTACTGCAGGTGGTGGTATTCGACGAGCACCAATGTCGTCCGTTGATCGTCCGGCAGATGGTCGATGGCACGCCGGACCAGGCGTTGAATCTCGTGCTTCTCGGCGCCCGTCAGCGGCGTGTCATCGCCCGACGCCAGTCGTTCGATCACTCGCGTGCCTTCCGGGTCCGAACCGACTGGTTCGTCCAACGCCAGCACGGGGCGCAGGCGGTTGCGTTTGATCTCGTTGATGCAGAGATTGGCCGCGATCTTGTAGAGCCACGTGCTGAACTTGGCCACCGGTTTGTACCGCGCCGCGTTGCGGTAGACGCGCAAGAAGGTCTCCTGCGCCAAGTCTTCGGCCATGCCACGTTCGCGCGTGAACGAGTAGCAGAAGGTGAGGATGGCATTTTCGTAACGGCGCAGCAACTCGTCGAAAGCGGCCTGTTCTCCCTGGGCCACTTCCTTCAACACGTCCTCGTCGCGAGCAGCCGTCCGTTCAGTCATGGTCCCCTTAGTTGCGCAGGAGAATGATCAGCGCGGCGGTCAGGATGCCGACCGCCACGCCCGCCAGGATCACCCAGCGGATACTGCCCATGGGATCGGTCGTGGCGCGCGCCCGGGCCTTCTCCGCGCGGCGGGTCGCGGCCACCCGGATCTCGGGCCGGGTCGAACCGGAGCCTTTCTTGCCGACCTCCACCGCGGGGCGATTGGCACTGGACGAGGCGGCCTGGCCGGGGCGCTGCTCGCACTGCGAACGCGCGATGCTGGACTGGTCCGGTTCCGGGCGCGAGGTCCTGGGCTCCTTGCCCTCCTTGACCAGCAATAGGTCTTCCAATACCTCGGCCGGTTCCTGGTAACGGTGCTCGGGTTTCTTGGCCATCATCTTTTCGAGGATGTGGCAGAAGCCGATCGAAATGTCCTTGTCGATGTCGTGCGGACTGGGCACCTGTTCGTTGAGGTGCTTGACCATCACGACCGTGGCCGTCTCGCCTTCGAAGGGCGGGCGCCCCGTAACCATCTCGTAGACGGTGGCACCCAGCGAGTAGATGTCCGCGCGGATGTTGGCCTCGGACTCGCCCTGGATCTGTTCGGGGGCCAGGTAGTAGGGCGTGCCCATGGCCATGCCAGTCTGGGTGATCCGTCGCCGCCCCCACTCTTCCCGGTCCAGGGCCAGACCCATGTCAGTGAGCTTGGCCACACCGTCGGTGGTAATCAAGATGTTCTCGGGCTTGATGTCGCGGTGGACGAGCTGCTCTTCGTGGATGTGGTTCAGCGCGGAAGCGATCTGTTCAAGGACATGCAGCGCCTCGGATTCGTTGAAGCGCCCCTTCACGGTGAGGATCTGATAGACGTCCTGGCCTTCGACGTACTCCATCACCAGAAAGTGATATCCGTCGGCATAGCCGAAATCAAAGCCGCGCACGATGTTGGGGTGATTGAGTTCAAAGGCCGCGCGCGCTTCGGCCTCGAAGCGGCGCAGGAAGACCTTGTCCCCCGAGCCAGCACGCGAACGCGGCAGGACCTTGAGAGCTACCGCGCGGTTGTCGCGCGAATCGCGGGCCTGATAGACGGCGCCCATGCCGCCCTCGCCGAGTTTGCGGAGAAGATCGTAATGCCCGATGCGCGTGACTTTCTGAACAGCATCACGATCCATGGCCAGCAGGCGGTTCAGTTGGGTACGGGTCAGGTAGCCGTGTTCGACCAGGATATCGCCCAACAGTGCGCGACGGTCTTCCTGTTCTTTGCGATGCTGCAGGGCGAGGCATTCTTCGACTTCCATCGGCTGCGCCAAACCGTGCGCGACGGCGAGATGCCCGAGCCGGATGTCTTCGAGAGTGGGCATTACCCGGGCCTCGCGCCGTGGATATTCCAATTCAACCGGCACCCTACGCCCGCAAGGGGAGGCTGTCAAGACGGCGGCTTGGACACGGGGGCAGCCAGAGGCGCTCGCGCCCGCAACAGAACCGCATTCAGATTCCGATGGTCCATCCAGTTGCGCTCGCCGGGCACGGGTTCGTCAAAAAGCTCCCTGGGAATCGCGTCCTTGATACCCGAATGTGTCAGCACGTAGCACCCGGGTTCGGCGCGCAGTTTCCCAATCGTGGCTTGCGTCAGCCGCTGGGTGAACTCGGCAAAGGTCGCATCGCCCGGTTCGCGAACGGCAATCGGCGTTACGTTACGTTTCAGGTAATAGACAACCACCGCGCGTCGCGTGGCCAGATCGGCATCGTAGAGCGGCACGTCGGCCGGCACGGCATCGCGCACGCGCGTACAGAAACCAGCCGGCGACTGGCGCAGATCCTCCGCCGCCTCGAAGGTCGCCGCGTAGAGCAACAGCAAACAGAGCGCTCCGCCCCACCAGCACTCGAAAAAGCCGCGATCCAACCCCGCCCACAGGGCGGCCGATCCCATCAGGAACCCGGCCACACTTATCACCATCATCGATTTCAACAACAGGGGATGGGCATCTGACTCGGGAGCCCTGACGACCAGCAGCACCGCGATTCCGGCCAGCAGCACACCCAGAAAGATCGTGGCGCGGCGGCCCCAGACCGCGTAGGCCGGTGCGTCGTCCTCCTCGGAATGGCTCAGGATCGCCGCAACCCCCTGGCCCAGGATCAACGCCACCGGAACCAGCCACGGCACTGCATAGTGCCGCTGTTTGGCCGTCGCGCAGGACCACACGACCAGGTTCACCAGCAACCACAGCCACCACAGACGCCGTGAAGGACACTGCTCGTCCGCCGGTTTCCGCCAGCCGTTCCACACCACGAACGGCAGCAGTGCCACGCCGGGCAACGTCCAGGCCCAAAAGCTGCCCAGATAGAAGTGCCACGGTTCGCTGTGCCCCGTCGAGGCCTCATCGAACCGGTCCACACCCTCCTTCCAGAACTGGCCGAACGTGAATCCGCTCTGCTGCAGGAAAGGAATCGTCCACGGCAGGACCGCCAGCAGCAGCAACGCGAGGCCGACGAGGTGCCACTTCCACGCACCTTCGCGCGGCGGTCGTGGCGCTCTCGGGCGGCGCCAGAAATGCCAGATCAACACCGGCGGCAGAAAGACGATCAGTATCACGTGCGCCTTAACCAGGATACCCAACCCCAACGCCAGGTAGCAGACCGGCAAGCCCCAGCGCTTGCCCTGCATCCGATGGCGCTCCAGGCCGAAAAAGGCCAGCGCCGTGCAGAGTGCCACATGCATGTCCATCTCCGCCGAACGCGCTTGGCCCAGGACGGCCGCCATCGTGACGAGAAAAAATGAACCAAGCATCCCCGCCATCCGCGCTTGTTCGCTGCCGCCTCCCGAGAGCCACCAGTAGATCAGGAACGCCAGCAAGGCACCGGAGAACGCCGTCGGCAACAGCGCATCGCGCGGCTTAACCTGCCCCTGGCTGAAGGCCATCGCGCTCAACGCCACCGGCCACGAACTGGCCGGCGGCTTCTCCAAACGGGGTTTACCATTGAAGTACCCGACGACCCACTCGCCCCGTTCAATCATCTCCTGCGCCACGCGCGCCACACGTGCCTCGGAATTGCGCCGCAGCACGCGCCCGTTCATGCCGTAGCCGAAGAAAAGACAGGCCAGGAGAAAAACAAGCAACCCGTCCAGCATTCGTTTGCGCGTCATCCAGCGTCCTCCAACCAACCCGTCCGCTGAAGAAGAACGAGGCCTGGGTAAGTCGTCCGTTGAGTTCGTCAACCCAGGCCACTCGATCCCCGGCTACTCCAGGCGGCAAAGCCTCACACCCACTCCCGGACACCCAATCCGGATAATCACTTGACGAAACGCGTGAAACCAAGTCTATTGTCCACCGTTTCCAAATAGCCGCAACCACGAAGGGAAGGAAGACGTACGAGCGATGAAGACCAATGTACGACGTTCGAACCTGAAGAAGCGTCGAGTTTCGGGTTACTTGAAGCGAAAGAAGAGCAAGCACGGTCGCAAGGTGCTGGCTAACCGACGACGCCGTGGCAGAACCGCGACGGTTTTCGGCTGATACACAACGAGCCCTTACCTGACTCATCATCCATCGATTGACTACTTGGTCTGCGGGTGTCGGCACGTGGCGCAGGCGTGTCTTCCATGCAGTTTCTGGAAGCCACCCCGCAACCCATGCGAGGGTTGAGCGTATCCACATGTGAAGGAACAGAAGAATCGTGGGGCAAGTCTGAAGAGAAGGCGGGGTTCAACGTCAGTTACGGTGATCCTCTTGCCTGGGTTTTTACGGTCGCATCGTTGTGGGGGTAGCAGGGAGTTAGCACTATGTCAGAAGAAATGAGATTGACCGGCGAGACCCTCGCCCAATTCGAAGCGCTGAACGACGTCAGGACGGTACGTCGCGCCTTCGCGTCGCACGAAGACCTGACCGCCGACGGCGTCGGTCTGCTCGCCGCCCATACGCCCCTGCGAGAATCGGCGGGCCAGATCGGGCAGGTGATCATCGGACCGGAAAAGATTTCGAGCGTCGTAAAGAGCAAGACGCGCAAGGAACAGACGCTCCTGCAGCGCGCCAAGCACTGGAAGCGGGATCCCGCGCGGATCTGGCTCGTCGGCCTCATCGGCGTCATCGCCGTCGGACTGCTGACCTTCCTGATCCTGATGCTGACCGACAGCCTCTGATGGTTCATTTTTCATTAGGTCATGGATACGAATGGCATCCGGTTGCGCCGTTGGCTCGATCCGGTTCATCGTCTGTAGTCGTTCAGCCTGAAAGGCTGAACGACT
>CAYSBP010000231.1:0-5444 GCA_964429255.1 uncultured Planctomycetia bacterium | reverse complement strand
CCGCCTGACTGGCCTTACACGCCAGCGCCACACTCCTCGATGATTTCAGTTTGCGCCTTTGGACTGTTTGAAGAACCGCTTGGTTCTGTTTAACTTATGCGATCTTCAGGTGAAGGAATCCTTGACATGTCCCTCCTGAAAGGAGTAGATAGAGATGAGTTCCTTAAGGCGCTCTTGCGCCAGGGCATCGATGACTAAATAGCAGTGCGGCTTGGCTATCGTGCTCGTGCTCAGCGAAGCGGTGCTCGTAATCGGACGCAACCTGCGATCAGGGATCGAGTACGAGCAGGAGCACGAAGTTTGGCATGCGTTGATTTAGTTGGAAGCAGTCCCCTTGTGGCTTAAGTTAAAGGCTTAAGGTACATGGGCGCGAAGGTGTGATGCTGACGACGATCCACTAGAGTTGTAACTGATCCAGTCAACGTGGGACCTCAAGGCGGGAATGAGCCATGAAGATCGCAGAAACGCTTTCGCCTGACGTCGTCCTGATTGAGCTGGGTGCGTCCGGTCGGCAGGCGGCCATAGAGGAGTTGGTCGCCGTTCTCGCTCGGACGCGTGGCGTTACACGCGACTTGGCGCTGAAAGACCTTGCGGCCAGGGATCGTTTGGCCTCGACGCTCATGCCGCTCGCCGGATGCATCGCGATCCCTCACGTGTCGACGAACGCCTGCAAGCAGTTGGTCCTTGCTATCGGGACTTCACGCCAGGGCGTACAGTGGGACTCGCCACAACAACGAGCCCGGCTGATCTTCCTGCTTCTCGGACCGCCGCAGACCCAGGGCCTTTCCCTGCGGGTCATGGGCCGCCTTGCGCGATTGTGCAGCGAACCCACCTTCTGCGAGAAGCTATTGAGTGCTGCATTGCCCAGGGATCTAATCGCGGTCATGGCCGCGGCCGAAGCCCCGTTGGGTGAAATGCCTGACTGCGACGTCATGCCTACTTTCTGTGTCCTCGGCGCAGGCCATGGGGGGATGGCGATGGCGGCGCATTTGGCCATTACGGGCTGCACGGTCAACCTCTTCAATCGGGGCGAGGAGCGGCTCGCGCCGGTCCGGGCACGCGGTGGGATTGACGTGACGGGGGAGGTGGAAGGTTTCGCATCCTTGAACTGCGTTACGACGGATCCAGCCGAAGCCGTGGAAAATGCGGACATACTGATGGTCGTCGTTCCGGCCACAGGCCATCGGAGCATAGCCGGTCTCGTCGCCCCGCATCTAAAGGACGGCCAGATCCTCATCCTGAATCCCGGACGCACCGGTGGTGCGCTGGAGGTCGCACAGGTCATCCGTAAGCTCAACCCGCTGGCCCGACCCTATCTTGCCGAAGCGCAAACGCTGCTTTACGCCGCTCGTGTGACCAACCCGGCGCAGGTTCACATCTTCGGCATCAAGAACTCCGTTCCGCTCGCGGCCCTTCCGGCCTATCGTTCCGTGGATATCCTTCCACTAGTGCGCAGGGCGCTCCCCCAGTTTGTACCCGGCGACAACGTGCTCAAGACCAGCCTGGACAACATTGGAGCTGTCTTCCATCCCGCCATCACGGTCCTGAACGCAGGACGTATTGAGGATACGCACGGCGATTTCGAGTACTACGTGGAAGGGGTCACGCCCGCTGTAGCCTGCGTTCTGACCGAGATTGACGCCGAACGCGTGAGTGTGGCCAGTGCTCTCGGCATTCGCGCTCACACCGCGCGTGAATGGCTCTACTTGGCCTACGACGCGGCCGGTAAGACCCTCTTGGATGCCATGAAGGCAAACACAGGATACACGGGCATCCGCGCTCCGGGGACGATTCAGCACCGCTACATTTCGGAAGACGTGCCCGCGAGCCTCGTCCCCATTGCTTCCATTGGCGAGATGTTGAACGTGCCCACGCCGGCCATCCGCTCCATCATCACCCTCGCCTCGGCGATGCATGGCGTGGACTACTGGGCCGAAGGACGGACTGTCGAGCGACTCGGCATCAAGGGGCTCTCCGTGAAGGAAATCCGATTCCTCGTCGTTGGCGCGGAGTCGCCTCCGGCTGAGTCGAGCGAGCGAATGGAGACGGCTCACGAAGGCGGTCGATCCCGCGGTTAAACGCGGGCTGAAGAAGAGGTGCTACATGTGCGGCATTGCGGGTATTTCGACAGGCAGCGCCACGGAGCTGGTCGGCGCCATGTTGGACAAGATGGCGCGTCGCGGTCCAGACGGCCGAGGCGTCTGGAAAGATCGTCATCACACCTTTGGTCACGCCCGCCTTTCCATCATCGATCTCGAAGGGGGCGCGCAGCCCATGGCCGACGCCCAAGGTCGATGCCATGTTGTTTTCAATGGCGAGATCTACAACTATCGCGAACTCCGGCAACGGCTGGGACCCGAACGCTTTCGTACCGCGAGTGATACCGAGGCCCTTCTCCACCTGTCCGCAGGACCAGAGGTGCCGCGGCATTGGGTCACGGAACTTGACGGCATGTTCGCTTTCGCCTTGGCGCGCGGCCAGGACCTCGTCATGGCTCGAGACCCGTTGGGCATCAAACCGCTCTATGTGGGTCGGAAGGAACACGCTATGGTCTTTGCTTCCGAGTTGAAGGCATTGCCCCAGAACACCGAGGATATCTCCGAGTTTCCCGCTGGACACGTTTACACACAAGAGTGTGGGCTCCAACCGTACTACCAGCTTCCGGTCGCCACCGAAGAAATTGAGAATGTGGACATGGCCTGCGAGGGAATTCTGCAACGGCTCGATGCCGCCGTTCGCAAACGATTGGTGGCCGATGTGCCCTTGGGCGTTTTCCTAAGCGGAGGGCTGGACAGCAGCCTGATCGCTGCGCTTGCCTGTCGGTATAAGACACCTCTCGATACCTTCTACGTGGGCACCGCCGACAGTTCTGATCGCGCACCGGCCAGAACTATGGCTTCCTTCCTGAAGACTCGGCACCACGAGCGAAATTTCACAATCGAAGAGGCGTTGGAGGCGCTCCCAGAGGTGATCTATAGTCTTGAGTCTTTTGACTGTGCGCTCGTGCGGAGTGCCATCCCCAACTACTTCCTTGCCAAACTGGCCCGTGAGCACGTCAAGGTGGCCCTGTCGGGAGAGGGCGCCGATGAACTGTTTGCTGGATATGAGTATCTCAAACACCTGGATCACGACGCCCTAGGTCCGGAACTGTCGTACATCACCGGCGCCCTGCACAACACGAATCTGCAGCGTTGCGACCGCATGAGCATGGCCCACAGTCTGGAAGTCCGCGTTCCATTCCTGGATGTTGCGCTGGTGGACTATGCGTTCAAGATCCCGCTGGCGCTGAAGCAGCACGGCCCGGAGCGGAACGAGAAATGGATCCTGCGCAAAGTCGCGGAGCGTTTGCTCCCGCGGGAGATCGCTTGGCGGGAGAAGACCAAGTTCGCGGCTGGTTCCGGACTTGGAAGCAGACTGGCGGAATGGGCGGAGCATGAGATCAGCGATCAGGAGTTCGCCCACCGGCGCGAGATTGCCGAGGGGACGTTTCTGCGATCCAAGGAGGAACTGTTGTACTATCGCTTCTTCAAGTCGGCCTTTCCGAACGACGACCTCATCCCGCTGGTCGGACGCAGCCGCAGTCTGTGAGGAACGCTCATGACGAAAGGAATCATTGAGCGCACTGACGTCTTTGGCCTCGTCCGCCCGGCCGTCGATGCCCATACGCTGGGTATCAGCTCCGTCGCCGAGGTTCTGGCCGATTGCGGATATGCATCGGTGATCGCGGACGCTGGCGTCTGTGCCGCCTTCGCACGGCCGGAAGACCCGGCGCACCTTGCAGCGATCGAGCGCTGGCTGCGAGAACACCGGATCGCTTGCCTGGGCTTCAGCTATCGGCTGGGTCCAGCTGAAGGGGCAGATTGCTTTGCCCGCCTGGTTCATCGCCTGAAAGTCCGGCGACTGCTTGCCGATCAGGGCGGGCCTCTCAAAAGACTCTTTTTTGCCGGCCTGCCGGACACGTGCGCACGGGTGAAAGCACAGGTCCGGGAGCTGTCGGGCATCTTCATCGGAGACGAGACGCCCGCGGAAACGCTCCGGATTCTGGGCGTTCCGCCCTCCGCTCTGCCCCGTGAAGTGGCGGAAGGCGCCGCCTATGATGAGACCCGGCTCGCGTTCGGTCGGGATCTCATCCGCAAGGGCGACTATCAGGCCATTGAAGCCGTAGATCGCAGTGGCTACACCGGATTCGGCACGCAGCAGGATACGGTTGTGGCGCGCGTACGTCACGGAATCGAGCACGGCCTGCCGCCGCTCATGCGTGCTCATGTGGGACCGTATCTGGACGACCGGAAGGAAGCCGTTGCGCTCTTCATGGACTGGACGCGCCGGCTGGCGGCCTCGCGACTCCTGGACGTCTTGTCCATTGGCTCCTCCCAGCTTACGCAGGAGCGTTTTGGGGAAGACTGGGGCGACCGGCCCAATGGTGGCGGCGTACCGCTCAACTCGCCCTCCGAGCTGGCGGCCGTCTGGGATGCAGCCCGCCCCATGCTGGTACGCGCCTACGCGGGGACGAGGAATATTCCCGCGCTGGCACGGATCCATGAAGAGACGATCCATATCGCCTGGCATGCGCTCTCGCTGTGGTGGTTCTGCCGAATCGACGGCCGGGGACCCTACTCGGTGCGCGAGAATCTGGAACAGCATGTCGAGACGCTGCGCTACATCGCGACAACGGGGAAGCCTTTCGAGCCCAACCTTCCACACCACTTCGCGTTTCGCGGCGCCGACGACGTGACCTATGTGGTCTCTGCCGTTCTGGCGGCACGTCTGGCAAAGTCGCTCGGCATCCGGCACCTCGTGCTGCAGCTGATGCTCAATACGCCCAAATCTACCTGGGGTGTACAGGATCTGGCGAAGTGCCGCGCAACGCTGCAGTTGGTCCGGGAACTGGAGGATGCCCGGTTCAGCGTGCTCCTGCAGCCGCGCGGCGGGCTGGATTACTTCTCACCCGATTTGATCAAGGCCAAAGCACAAATCGCTGCAGTGACGGCGCTGATGGACGACATCGAGCCCGATTGCGCCACCAGTCCGCAGATCATCCATGTGGTCAGTTACTCGGAAGCGTCGCATCTCGCCGATCCGGCCGTCGTGGACGAAAGCATTCGCATCACGCGGTGTGCGCTCGACGAGTACCGTCGACTCAGACGCAAGGGGCAGGTGGACGACATGACGTCCCATTCCGAGGTCGTCTCACGGACTGCCGAGTTGCTGCGGGAGAGCCGGATCGCTCTCGATGCTATCGAGTCGCGGATTCCCGATGTGTACAGTGCGGAGGGCCTGTACCAGGCGTTCGTGCGCGGGTTCCTGGCGGTTCCGTATTTGTGGGAATGCCGGGAGGAGTTCCAGCGCGCCACGCGCTGGCAGACGCGACTGGTCCGTGGCTCGGTGAAAGTGGTGGATGATCACGGACTCCCCATTCCTACGGAGGAACGGGTGAAAAATCC
>CAYSBP010000230.1:0-5445 GCA_964429255.1 uncultured Planctomycetia bacterium | reverse complement strand
GAGCGGCGCGCGCAGATCGAGGTGCTCCACCAGGACCAGGACGCGGAAGGCCGGGTGGTGAATACGCTGCGTTTCCGCGAGATCGAGCCGGACGGCACGCCGATCGGTTCCACGCGCGACGTGCAACTCGTCGGTGATGAGATCTATGTCGATACGCTGGTGATCAAGTTCGAAGAGCACTTCGTCGAGCAGGGCGACCCGCTCAAAGGCAAGGCGCTGCTGCTCTTCCGGCGGATCTTCTCCAACAAGGTGGCGCCGGACGATGGTTACCGGTTGGACAAGGAGTATCAGGCGCCCGAAATCTTTGCAGTCAAGAGCGCTCCGACGGAATTCGAAGCCGAACTGTGGAAGAAGTTCTGGGATGTGGCCAACAGCGATGCGCTGCAGAAGAAGCATGGCGTCAAGGCCGCGCACGGCCAGGCCGCCTACAGCAGGCTCCTGCCCAACAAGGTCTATCATCTGGTCCTGCGATCGACCGGAGAGACGACGATTCCGGCTCCGACGGAATTGGAGAAGCCGGCAGACGAAGCGAAATGACGATGGCGGACTTCACGCCAGCAGATCGGCTACTCCGTCCGAGTGGACCAGCCGTGTAGTGGCAGGCCATGCGGCATGCCGTCCCTGTATATCGTCCATGTGACCGTCGCTGCTATTTTGGTGTTAGGTCGCACGCTGTGTGCCGTCATGGGGGGATTGATGCAACCGCTCGAAGCCGTCCTGCGCGATCTGGTCGGGGCGCATCCCGAGGACGCCGCCCGGGCCATCGAACAGATCGAGCCGGCTGAAGCAGCGCAAATCCTCGAACGCCTCCCGGCCGACGTCGTCAGTCCCGTCTTCGACCGTCTGGCGCCCCGCTTTGCCAGCGAGATCCTCGATCAGTTGGGGGCCCGCCGGACGAACGCCTTGCTGTCCCGCATGGCGCCGCAAAACGTAGCGGCGCTGCTGCGGCAGCTTCCGCGGGAGAAGCAGCACGAGCTGCTTGCGGAACTCGACGAATCGGCTTCCGCACAGTTGCGGTGCCTGCTGAGCTTCGACGACGAGACGGCCGGTGGTCTGATGGACACGCAGGTGGCGGCTGTGCCGGAGGATTTGACGGTCAAACAGGCCGTGCAGTTCTTCCGCAAGGCCCCTCGTCAGACGGTGCACTACCTCTATGTCATCGACCGCGCGCGCAAACTGGTGGGCGTGCTGAGCATCCGCGATCTGCTGCTGGCGATGCCCAACGACCTCATCGCGCCCATGGTCAATCGCGAAGTCGTCTCCGTGCCGGCCTCCATGGACCAGGAGAAGGTCGCGTGGCTGATGCAGCAGCGCAAGTATCTGGCCGTACCTGTCGTCGCTCCGGACGGCGAATTCCTCGGCATCATCCATCAGGATCAGATGGCACGCGTTCTTCAGGAAGAGGCCTTCGAGGACTTGCAGCGCATGGTCGGCTCGGCCAGCGAGGAGCGCGCGCTCGAACCGGCGCTGTCCGTCGTTCGGAAACGGCTGCCATGGCTTTGCGTCAACCTGGCGACGGCGTTTTTGGCCTCTGCGGTGGTGAGCCTCTTCTCCGATGTTCTGGCGAAAGTGGCCATGCTGGCCGTGCTCCTGCCGTTGGTGGCCGGCCAAGGCGGCAACGCCGGAGCGCAGGCGCTGGCGATCGTGATTCGCGGTCTGGCGGTGGGAGAGCTGAGAGGCGGATGCACGTGGCGGGTTTTGCGCAAGGAACTCCTGGTCGGCTTGCTCAATGGGCTGGCCATTGCGGCGATCACGGGCTTTGGGGTCTATCTCTGGCAGGCTTCGATTCCGATGGCCCTGATCATCGGAATGGCCATGGTCGTCAATATGACCGTCGCGGGCATAGCCGGCGCCGGCATTCCACTGTTGCTGAACGCGTTGGGTCGCGATCCGGCTCAGTCTTCGTCGATCCTGATGACCACCGTGACAGACATCGTGGGGTTTGCCGCCTTCCTGGGTTTCGCAATGGCCTTTTCGAAATGGCTGACCGTGGCGTGATGGCGTGCATGCGTCGCCGCGCGGGATGTGCGCATTGCGCCCGCGTTCAGATCACGAAATCCCCGGATTCATCCACGGATCGTACGCGCACCTGGCGGATGTGACTTCTGCGCAGCCAGATTCTCCCTGAACGGGTGAAGACGGATCGTGCCACGCGCATGTTGGCGAAGACCACCTGACGATACAGCGTCTGATACAGGTCGCCGGGGTGATGGATGCGCGATTCCAGTTTCTCCATCAGCAGCGTCAGCATCCCCGCGTAGACGCCTACGGCCACCTGAGCGCAGGTGGCATTCGTGCCGACGACGGCGGCGTTGGGCAGACTGTGGACGTAGTACACGCGTTTTTGCGGATACAGGAGGAGGACGCCGATGGTATCCGTGCCTTCCAGCGGCATCGTGTTATTGTCGCCGATCTGAAGGTCGCTCAGGCGTACCGTGCCGCGGGTCCGGTAGATCCTCTGCAGGTGGCGCATCGTCTCCGGCAGCAGCGCGTAGATGAACTTGGAGGAGATGCCCCAGCGGGCCCCGAGCGTGATGTTCTCCTCGTGAAGCGCCAGCAGTCCTTCGGGGTATTCATCGAGCTTCATGATGGGTCGAAGGATGGAACGCATGTTGACGAGCTGCTGAATGGCCGGCGTGGGCAGATCGCGCGTCTGACCTTCATGGACGTAGCCGCTCGCGTCCCAGACGGCTTCACTGAGAAACTGCCGGGGGGACCAGGTGATGATCGGTGCCCAGTCGTCCGCCGGGCGCGAGGTGTCGTACTCGAAATGGACGATCTCGCGCGGCACGCCGAAGTGTTCCACGCCGTGCCGCGCCCAGATGTTCACGACGCCCGGGTTCATGCCCGAGCCGAGAATGTGGGGCACCCGCGTCTTCCGGTCGCCGTAGGCCTTGACCTGAAGCATCACCTCGCCCTGGCTCTGGTTGGTTCCGTTGGTCGACGTGCTGAGGTAGGAAACGCCCACGGCATCCGTGGAGGCGAGGGTGGGGAGCGTATCGATGTCGGTCAGATCGATGACCATGGAGATGCGATACTTGCGGAGGAGGCGCCGGTACCACGTTTCATCTTTGGGGAACTCGATGCGGTGCCGGATGAACCGGTAGTTCAAACGGCCGTGATCGAGGACCGGGTCGTCCAGCAGGCGTCGATTGCGGTCCAACAGGATCAGGTTCTTGACCCGGTCCCGGTGACCTCCCAAGTGGCGCAAGAAAGCGCGCGCCACGTTTCCCGAAGCGCCCAGCACCAGCAGCGACGGCCGGTCTGCCATGTGCGGCTACCCCTCCGGTGTCTCCGTGAATTGCACGGGTTCCGGACGGCGGCCGTCCGGGAGTTGGTGTCGTAAGGCCAGCGCCTGCGCGGCGTCGCGGCCGTTGCGCAAGGCGGCGTCCAAATCGGATGAGGCCGCTCCGGGTTCCGAGGCCGTCGGGCGTTCGATAAACAGCGTCTGCGTGGGGAAGGCGAAACTGATGCCGAGTTTCCCGGCGAGCCGGAGGATGTCGAGGTACAGGCGGTTCTTCTCGCGCAATTCGGTGGCCCAGTCCGGCGTTTCGACAAAACAATAGAGCAGGACGTCCAGCGACGAGGCGTTCCACGCGTTGAAGTAGACGTGGTAGGACTGTTTAAAGGTGTATGGATGACGGCGGATGAGTTCGCGGATACCTTCGCAGAACGCTTCGATCTTTTCGGGTGGCGTTCCGTAGGTGACCGAAAGCATGGTCTGGATGCGCCGCCGGCGGCGCGAACCGAAGTTTTCGATGGGCGCCGTGACCAGGCGCGAATTGGGCACGGTGACCAGCGAATCGGCAAAGGTGCGGATACGCGTGCTCCGGAAGCCGACCTCTTCGACGATGCCTTCCACGTCGCCGATCTTGACCCAGTCACCCATGGCAAAGGGGCGGTCGAGCAGCACGGTGAAGGAGCCGAAAAGGTTTTCGACCGTGTCCTTGGCGGCCAGCGCGATGGCCACGCCGCCGATGCCGAGGCCCAGCAGTACGTTGGTCAGGTTGAGGCCCATCTGTTCGGCGATGAAGACGAGACCGAAAATGGCCACGAAAATCTTAAGCGTCTTGCGCACCAGCGGCACGAGCAGGTCGTCCATCTCGTTGTTCGTCTTCGAAGCGAGATGCGACAGGTACGCGGAAATCACGTCCACCGCCCGGTAGGCCGCCAGCGCGACCGAGAAGACCGCGAACAGCTTGGCCGGGAAGGACAGCCAGACCCGCGTCTGAATGGGCAGGTTGATCGCGTGCAGGCCCAACAGCCAGACCAGCGCCATCACGGTCTGCCCGAACGGCCGCTCGGCCTTCTTCAGTTTCTCCTCCACGTTGGCCACGCGTGTCGCCGTGACCCAGCGCCGGAAGGCCGCGTGACTGACGTGGGTCGTGACCTGGCCGCACACCAGCCCGAGCAGGATCACGACCAGCAGGCCGATCCACTGCCAGTGCGGCAGCAGGAACCTCACCCGCTTCAAACGCTCAGGCATCCGGTCTTCCAGCCAAAAACGCCAGTCCCATGCGCCGTCCAGTCCTTCCAGATAGGGCAGGTGCTGTGTCCGCGCGCGCAATTCCAGCAGGTCGGCGACGAAGGACGGCGAGAATCGCCAGCCTTCGTTGGCCGAGTGAACCAGTTCGAGTACGCCGTATTCCTCGCCGCCGCGGGCGAGCACCCGGCGGAATGCAGGGCCTTCGGCGTGATCCGGCACACTTTCCCAGTCGATCTTCCAGAGGCGGGCCAGCACGTCATAGAGCGTCTTGGCCAGCAGCGGTCCGTCTTCCTTTCGGGACGCTTCGGGGATCAGCGAAAGGTCGAGGCAGGCGATAGCGCCCGCGAACCGGTGCGTCTCGCCGCGCTTCACGCTTGCGTGCACGCCCTCGACGAAGGTCTGCAGCGTGCGGCGGGGGGATCGTCGCGGTTCGAGCGACTTCGCCGCTTCGTTTTCGCCGGCGACCGGTTCAGCGGCCGCCTGTTGCCCGTCAGGCTCAGCAGCCGGGGCCGCCGCGCCGTATCCGGCGGACAGGAGGAATGCGATGAGCGCGAACGTTCTGGTTACTTGGCTCATCACGGAGTATCCCCCTCAACGGTTTACTTGAACGAAATCGGACGGTTCTTCGACGGAATGCCGTCCGGTCAGCGATGGTTACGCAGCGGTGAGTTCAGCGAGTTGATGGCGGATCGGTATTCTCGGTCGAGAGACCGAGGTGTTTTCGCCGCCAGAAGTAGACGAGCATCGGCTGAAACGGATCCATGACGGTGAATAGAAACACAAATGCGAAGTATTATCAAGGTGATTCGGGAGATCTTGGGTACGTAGTTGTAGTGGTGATGTCAGAGAAGGCCACGGATGGGAAATGTGGGGGTAGTCAGACGAGCCCTGTAGGGGCGAGATATATAATACTCCCCGAAATTTAGACCACGGTTGAAGGTAAGAAATGCCGACCTATT
>CAYSBP010000229.1:1754-5453 GCA_964429255.1 uncultured Planctomycetia bacterium | reverse complement strand
TTCGTAAAGCGTAGGTCCTCGGTTCAAATCCGAGAGGTGGCCCCATTCCTGACAACGACTTACAGCAACAGCAGACCCGCTCTTAGACTCGCTCTTGGAACCCACTCGGGTTTACACTTCGCGTACGTCTTCGGCACCCCGAAATGTGACCCAACTCGGCCGACTCGAATGACCGCCAACACGAGTCGGTTACCATGCCCTCATGTACAACGACCACCACGAGTGGAACCATCAGGGCGAAGGGCATCGACGACTGGAACCTGGGCCGGAGGTCGGTCGCAGGAACGGACCGATTGAGTAATGCTTTTCCCGAAACGCAACCGCCATGTCTGGGGTTTCTACGGAATGACTACAGGTCTTTTCCCGTGTTTCCCTGAACCCGGATAGGGCTTGGCACGGGGTGAATGGCGTATAGACTGCGTGATGATGGCAGCGCGCGCACACAGTATGGGTTATGGGCTGTTGATCCTGGCGGCGGCGTCAAGCACGTGGGCCTCCAGCGGATCGCCGCGTGCAGAACCTCGTGTGGAGCCGTCGGCCGAAGCGCTGAATATGGCTTTTTCGGCGCACAGGAGCCGGCCCTGGACCTTCTCGCCGGCGGCGGCCGAAGCGACCCGCTCGCTGCGCACCGATACCGCCTGGGATCTGCGTCACGTCGAAACCCTCTCCGTGCGGGCCCGGATACTCCAGCGGCGGCACCATTCATTGCGCCTGCGCTGGCTGTTGACGAGCCGGCTGGGATTCTACTCGGCGGTGCAGTCGGCCGCGGTGCCCATCACCGGGACGGAAATGCTGGTGAGTCTCCGCGTGGCGCCCTCCGGTGCGGCTGTGGTGCCGGTTGGCCACCAGCGGCCGTGGGATGAGCTGGCGGCGGCCGAGATCGTGGCGATCGAGTTGCGCGCCGAGGTCTCGGGAAGTGCGGAGCCGCTTACCGTCGAGTTGCGGGAACCGCTCGTCCAGCGTCTCCCCGCTCGCGCCGGCGAGCCCTTCGATCGTCGGCTGGTGGACGTTCGCGTTGAACCGCCGCCGCCGCACATCGATGCCGCCGCCATGCTGGTTTTTCGCGTCAGTCCCTTGCCCGACGACCCGTTTGCCGCAGATGCGGAGGGTGACATCTGTGTGCGCATGCCGGACGGGCGTCTGGCGCTGGCCTTCCTGGACCAGCCGCAGATGTTGACCCGCGATGGCTGGGCCGTGCGATGCACGGCGGTGGGGCCTTCCGTCTATCGCGCGTACCTCCCGTCCTGGCCGGACGGAGGCAACCTCTCTATCAACTGTGGGGCGAAGGGGTGGCAGATTCCGGTTGCCGACGTCCCGTCTTCCGGTCGTGCGGATGCGTCTGCTCCACCTCCGAAGGAGGAGTCTGATACGTCCGCCGCGGAATCGCGCTGGGAACCTCCGCTGGAGATTCCCTTTCCGCCGCCGGAAGACCCGTTGGCGAAGGGGTTCTGGGGGGGCGCGCCGCGTTCGTGGCGGCTGGAGGATGGCGTGTGGCGCGTTGCGCCGCTGCCCGATGCCCGGACGGCCTGGCGTCCGGTTCCGTTCTGGAATGAGAAATGGGGCTCCTTCTCCGGTTGGGCGCGGCCCGATTTCGGCCTGGCGGCACGCGTGGATGAGCGCATGGCGGCGGCGGCCCGTGCCCATGAGCGGCGCCCGCTGGTACTGTTGGACGGCGAAAACTTCACGCGTCACGGCATCTTCACGTGGGCCAGCCATCCGTTGAACGTCGAGAATGGCGGCGTTCTTTATGGACCGGGCGAGCTTCTGCGCACGCACGAAGGATTCGAATACTGTCGGCGTGTCGCGCGGTACGTGCTGGCCCGATGGGGCCGTTCGCGCAGTGTCTCGTCGCTGCTTCTGACGGCGCGGCTGAGTACGCCGGGCGCGGCGGATTTTCACGAGCGCTTCGCGGAATCGCTGCGCGGTTGGCTGGCGTTGTGCGAGCGGCCGTTGTACTCGTTGCACCCCTTCGCGCGCGAACCGAACACGACGCTGCGCGTGGAGGGGCTCGAAGGCCAGCGGCAGGCCGTGGGCGGCCCGTGGCGGGCGGCCGATCCCCAACCCGAGCGCCTGACGGTCGTCACCGAAGGTTCCGGCGTCGAGGCCCGGTCGATGTTGGAGGTGGTCGCGCGGCCGGGGCAGATGTCGGTATGCGCGGTCAAACCGTACCGGTTCGCCGCGTTTCCGTGGGACCAGCCGTTGCCCGACGATTTCTCGCGTGCGGACGCGATGGTCTTCGACGTCTGGTTGCCATCGGATGCGCCCGCGGACCTGCGCGCCGGCGTGCACCTGTGCGACCGCGACGGGCTCTGGTTCCAGGCGTTGTTGCCCGGCCTGTTGAGCCCGGGGGGCTGGACGACCTGCCTGGTGGATCTGTCCGGAAGCAACGCCCACGGGCTGACCGCGGTCGGTCATCGGAAGGCTTGGACGGAGTACAGCCGCGGCCGGCTGACGGAGATCGGACTGCACGTCTTCAGCACACACCCTGAGCAGAAGCTGCGCGTCCGCTTCGCGGACGTGCGGGGTGTCGCGTTTGAACGGATTCAGGCGCCGGCACCGCGCGCCATCGCCTTGCTCGACCAGCCCTTGAAGCACCTGAAGCGCGGCGAGGTCTGGGAGGCGCACCTTCAGCTCGACCGTGCCTACGGCAATCCCTTCGATCCGTCTCAGGTCGATCTGGCGGCGCTGGTGAAGTCGCCATCCGGACGCACGCTCCGCGTGCCCGCCTTCTTCGATCAGCCCTGCGAGCGTCGCGAGGGGCAACCCGCCGGCACGGAGATCGTCGAACCCGTCGGTTCGGAGCGCTGGACGCTGCGCTACCGCGTCCTCGAGGAAGGACCGCACCAGGTGACCTTTGAACTGCGCGAAGGCGGCAGTTACAGGAAGACCGAGCAGCGCATGGCACCCGACCGTCGGTTCTCCGCGGAGGGCCAGCCGTACCAGCCGGTCATCCGGGGACGGGACCGTTGGGTCTTCAGCTACGAACAGAACCAACCGGACGGCAAGCGTCTGGTGGAGCGCGTCGACTTTGAACCCGGTGCGGTGGTGGCCACGCTGGCCCTTCCGAACGGGTTCGTGGCCGCACCGGATCCTGCGTGGCGCGGTTTCGTGCGGGTGGATGCGGATCGGCGCAACTTCCGTTTCGACAACGGCACTCCGTACTATGCCCTCGGTCCTTGTCTGCGGAGTCCTTCGGACAACCGGCTGCCCTACATCGATCCGAAGTGGAGCCGCGAGAAGATCGACCACCTCGGCAAGCGCGGCACGTACCAGTTCGACGAGTACCTGGCCGCGTTCGAGAAGAACGGAATCAACTGGACCCGCGTGTGGATGTCTTCATGGTGGTGTGGGCTGCAGTGGCGGCGCGACTGGCCCGGCTACGGCGGCATGGGGCGCTACAACCTGCAGAATGCCTGGCGGTTGGACCATGTGCTGAAGGACGCCGAAACGCGTGGCATCTACGTTAGCCTCTGCCTCACCAATCACGGCCCCGTCTCCCGGTTGATCGACACGGAGTGGAAGAACAATCCGTACAACCGCGCCATGGGAGGACCGCTCGGTTCGGCCAGCGAGTTTTTCACGCGGGCGGAACCGCAGATCGGCCACATGAACCAGCTTCGCTATGTGGCCGCGCGATGGGGTCACTCGCCCGCTATCCTGACCTGGGACCTCTTCTCGGAACTGGAGTTTACGGAGGAG
>CAYSBP010000229.1:0-1744 GCA_964429255.1 uncultured Planctomycetia bacterium | reverse complement strand
GCCTCGCCGCAGAACATTGACCAATGGCACCAGAAAATGGCGCGTTTCCTGAAGGACATGGACGTCAATCAGCACCTGATCGGCTCTCACTATAGCCGGCCGACCCGCGGATACCACACGCTGGCGGTCCCGGAGATCGACGTGGCGGCTTCGAATGCGTATTCCGCGTTCGAGGAGCTGGCGGGCGGGAATATGGATGCACCCGCAGCGCTGGCCGAATTCTGGGCCGGCAACGACGACCCGAAGGGTTTCGTGCGCGGCTATCGCACGCTCAACAAACCCGTGCTGGTGGAGGAGCAGGGGCGGCACTGGATGGGGGCCGAAACGCATGACGGACGGCCGCACCCGCACAACACGCGCGACCAACTCGACGCAGATCTGCATGCCGGCCTGTGGGGCTCGATGGTTCAGCCGCTTTCGGGCGCGACGGGTTATTGGTGGTGGCTGCACCTGCACTTTGACGACCGGTATGGCGAGTACAAGGCGTTGGCGAACTTCGTGGCGGGCGAGGATTTCCGGGCGGCGCAGGGCGAAGCGCCGCTGGAACCTCATCTGCTGCCGGTCGAGAACGACGACAACCAGCTCCGGGCGAGGGTGCGGTGTTCGGCCGATCGTGCCTACCTGTGGGTGTATCACGCGCAGGTTCCGCTGCGGGCCGGCGTGTTCCCGGTGGTGCCGAACACGCGCGTGCGGTTGCCGAACCTGAAGGCGGGCGCGTATCAAGTGGAGTACTGGGATACGCGCAAGGGCGAGCGAACGTCGATTGCGAACGTGAATCACGGTGGCGGTCCGCTCGTCCTTCAATTGCCGCCGATCGAGGGCGACGTTGCGGCGAAGATCAAGCCCGCGAAGTGACGCACTCAACGCCATCTCGTGGTTCTCGGCGATCGGTACGGCTGAGCGGCGCATGACGCCGGCGCGAACGGTGCAGGCCGGCCTGCTTTGCGTCGCCCTCGAACCGCGCAATTTCAATAACTGGGATACGCTCGCCCAGGCCTACGCCTACGCGGGAGACCACGCAGCGGCGCTGGCCGCGTTGCGCCGGACCCTGGCCATGAAACCGGCCCAGGCGCCGCACAGCGAGGAATTCTGGAGAACGCGACTGGAACGGTTCGAGAAGGCGGCGTCGAAATAGACGCTGCCAGCCTGCGTCGACAGGCTCCCGCATAGACCGGGTTGCTCGGGATCTGCTCCATCGCCGACAGATCGGGGTCGAAAGATCGGATGGTCGCCGTCGCGTTTCTTAGACGGTGATTCCGGTCGGTTTCCATACGTTTCCATCAGGGGACGGTCTGTCGGTGCACTCGAACCTCCAAAAGTCCCACCGGTGGGACTCGCATTTAACGCTTTATTTATGCTGTATGTTACGACTGAAAAAATCCGCATAGTCCGACTTCGGTTTTCACGACGTCCGTGCCACGTGGACGGGGGAGGAAGGACAGGGAAAAAGGCAGGCAGGGAAAAAGGAGAGAAAAGTAGGCTTCATGTCGACCCGATGCCTTGTGAAAGGTCATGATCCAACATAAAGCCTACCTCAAGAGCATGCATTAAGCCTGCCTCTAACGCAAGACGAAGCATAACCCATTGAATCGCAATCGAAATGGACGATTGACCTCAGTACTCAGAACAAATACCCTGAGACCATCCGATTGAGTTTACATGGTTCTGTGAGGTAGGCTCAATAACACTGTTCGGTGAGAAGATGATATGCAGGGAATGCTGAATATATCGAGCTTCGCCCTCC
>CAYSBP010000228.1:0-5458 GCA_964429255.1 uncultured Planctomycetia bacterium | reverse complement strand
TGATCTGGGTGCGTATCCATGGCACCATTTTTGGGGTCCGCAGCACCGGTCGTGCACCCGGGCAAAACAGCCGTCCGTCACTCGCCTTGCTTTCCACCTGAGCTCCGGTATGAGCCAAGGGCTGACATGCGCATCCAGTTCTGTGTTCTCGGTTCCGGCTCTTCAGGCAACGCCACGCTGGTGGTGGCGCCGCACACCCACCTGCTGATCGACTGCGGCTTCTCCGGCGACGAGATCGCCGCGCGGATGGCGGAAACCGGTGCCAGTTGGGCGTCGCTTGACGCGGTGCTGTTGACGCACACGCACCAGGATCACATCCGCGCCACCGCGGTGCGAGAATGCCTGAACCACGGGGTGACCCTCTTCTGCCACGAGACGCATGTCGCGCAACTCGATGGCCGCCGGCACTTTCGCA
Source organism: uncultured Planctomycetia bacterium (assembly GCA_964429255.1). GTDB lineage: Bacteria > Planctomycetota > SZUA-567 > H5-PLA8 > H5-PLA8 > CAYSBP01. The sequence continues at coordinate 5,043 of CAYSBP010000228.1, read as the reverse complement.
AGCTCGCCGCCGCCGGCCTCGTGAAGACCTACGATCCCCAGGTTCCCTTCAAATTGCCCGGCGGCGCGCAGGCCTGCGCACTCCCTGTACCGCACGACTGCCCCAGGACGTTCGGCTTTCGCGTCGAATTCCACGGTGAGCACGGCCACTCGCGCCGCATTGCCTACCTTTCCGACCTCGGCCACTGGACGCCAGCGCTGACCGATTCCGTCGCTGGCGTCGACCTGCTGGCCCTTGAGTTCAACCACGATGAGGAGATGGAACGCAACAGCCGCCGCCACACCGACTTGATTGAACGTGTGCTGGGGCCTTTCGGGCATCTCTCGAACCGCCAGGCGGCCGAGGCCCTCGATGCGCTCCGGGCGCTGGATCAGGCTCCGCGGCAGATCGTCCTGCTGCATCTCAGTCGCGAGTGCAACCTGCCCAGCCTCGCCTACACCGCCGCGCTCCAAGCCCTCGGACCATGCACCGGCATCTCCGTCTTCGTGACGCGCCAGGATCAGCGCGGCAGCATGCTGGACGTGTGAGGCTGGATACCCACGGCAGGCTTCAGGCTTATCCGCCCGTTGGTACCGGGACACTCGGCACCGTGCACCCCATCCCGGCTGTTGGGTGGAAATTCATTGGCAGTCCGTCTCCAAACCTCCATACTCCAAGCACGCAAAGCGCTATGGGATCGCGAGAGGCTACGATGGCGGCTGGGGTTCGCGCATTCATTCTCTTCCTGTCGGTATTGCTGTTCTGCACGCCGCTGCGATGCGGCGAGGAGTTCGGTGCGGTCTTGCGCCGTGCGGCGGGCGACCACCGGCCGGTCCTGTTGCTGGTCCGCAACCCGCGCAACGTGGCCACGCTGGATGCGGCGCACTGGCTGCGCGAAGTGTCCGACCCGTCCGACGTCCACGTTGCGACGCACTGGAATGACGAAGAAGGCCTGAAGGGTTTCCCTGGATTTCGCGATGGGGGACTCTTCCTGCTCAATGCGCAAGGCCGTCTCATCGCGCAGATACCGATTCCGGATCTGCGCGGGCAACTCAAGGGACAGATCGATCGGGCGCTGGCCGATCTGCAGCCGATGGACGACCTGGTCGCGCGGGCCGAGGTTGGTCCGGCGGGGGATGAGACCGTCCGGCGCGCCTGGCAGCGTTTGGTCGATGCGGGGCGGGCCGATCGTGCCGCGCGACTGCTGGCGCAGCCGGCCTACGGAGCCCTTGCGCAAAAGCTCTCCACCGAAGTCGACCTCCCTCTGCGCGAGCGACTGCAGCAACTGCGTGCCGCCCTGGCCGCACCGGGAACCTCCGCGGAGTCAGGCCACGTCTTGATGCGTGCCATGCTGAGGGAGCAGACGGACGAAACGACAGCGCTACGCAGTGTCGGGCTGCTGACGGAGGCCGTTCTTCAATGGGGTGGCAAGGACGAGATCAAGCTACTGCACAAGAAGATCGAACGCGATTCGCCGCGCGGTCGCGCCGTCGCGCGTGCCGCACTACGCGCTGGCGAGCGTGTGGCCGGAGGGTGGGGCAGTTCGCAGGCCAAGGACTGGTGGAAGCTGGCCGAACGCGCCTCGGAGAACGGCGAGAGCCCGATGCTGCACCGTGCGGCCATGCGCCAACGGTTGGCGGCGGAGGGCAAGGACTCGCCGTTACGCTCGCGCTGGCGCAAACGCGAAGTGCTGGATGTCGTGGTGCTGGTGAGCGACGAGGCCTCCTTCCTCGAAGCCGTGAGCCGCTGGAACGAGAGGACCTACTTCCCGGTGCTCTTTCAGGACGACCTGTGCGCGCCTCGTTTCATCGCCGAGTTCCGGCCGGCGCGGGTGATTGTGTTGCCGCCGGTGGTTGGGGTGCCGCCCGCGCGGGCCGACGAACTGCTGCGTGTGCTGTCGAGCAGTTGGGGGAAGGCGGATGGATCCAAGCAATGGCCGGCGCAGGTAGATCGCGCCATGCTGGTCGAGCAACTGCGCGGTTTCAGCGACGATCCACAGGGCGTGGTTTTCTCGCAGGCGAGCGCGGACGAGCGGTTCGGCGCGCTGGTCTTGGCGGCCGGACGATTCCAGGGTCTTGAATTCCTTTCGGAGGCATCCGAGGCGGAAACCGTCACGCTTTCCGCCGCCCGTGTGCGCCAGCTGAGCCGGCAGGTTCAGGAGGGCCTGGCGTCGTGGGGGCTTCCGCGTGAAGGTCGGGCGTGTTACGTGACGATGGCCGGCGACTTCCCGCTGAAGTACCTCGACGCGGAAGGCGCCGCGCTGGCAGTTGACGACTGGGTTGGCCGTGGCGAAGACGGCGGGCGGCTGGCTTTCACCGGTCGTTTGACCAACGGCCTTGTGGCCAGTACCTACATGGCGGCCTGTTCGCTCTTTCTGGAACCCGCATGGGCGGTGCTGGCGGGGGGCGAAGAACCCGGAGATTCCGATGACGACCTCGCCGCGGCCGCACGGGCCATGGGAAGACTCCCGGCCGTGACGGAGCGCGCGGCATGGGAGCCCAATGCTTCCTCCGGTCTCGCGCATCGAACCTGGAGTGGCGGCGGATTCTTGTTTGTGCGGACGGCCGGTCGCGAATGGGTGGCCGACGATGCGCCGGCCGGTGGGCCATCGGCGATCATCTTCACGCAACCCGGAGCGGCGGATGACCTGGGCCATCTGGAGACGCTCTGCGGCCGCGCGCTGCTGAGTGGGGCCTTCTGGTGTGGCGGTTGCGTGGACGATGGAGGTCCGCGCGCTTGGCCGCTCCCGGTGGGTTGGGCCACGTCGTTGCGGAATGGAGCGGCGTGGGGAGCGGCCTTCCGGCGGGACGACGGACAACCGTTGGGCTGGCCATGGCGCGTGGTCCTGTGTGGCGATCCGCTCTTCTGCCTGCGGGATGAACCGGCCAGACGGAGGGCGTATCGCGATCAGGACGGGCCGTTGGTCAAGGCAGGTGAAACTCCGCTCCAACGTATCGAAGCGAACACGGGCGTTTCCCCGGAGGATTGGAGGAAACGGCTTCAGGAGGCCCGCTGGCGTGGCGACCGCGAAGCGGAGGAGGCCTTGGTAGCTCAGGCGCCGGCTGTACTGGATGGCGGGGCGTTGGCCATGGTGCTTGAGGTGCAACTTCGCTCCGGAATGACGCGGGCCTTCGCGCAGGACGATCCAAACCCCGCCGGTGCAGCCATTGAGGTCTGGCGGCGCTGGTCCAGGGCGGAAGACGACGCGCGGAGAAACCCGCTGGCCATTCTCTACGCGCGGCGCGCCGCCTGTGCGCTGATGGGGAGCGCCACCGCGGCCGGCAGCCTGGACAACGCGCTCTTTGCCTTCGATGCATTCCTGCTGACGGGTCCGAGTCTGGATTCGACGGCCTGCTGGCTGCAACGCATGCTACACACTTCGAAGGTCCTGGATCGTCTGCCGGCCTTTTCCCGCTGGCTGGCCCAGCGCGCGACTGACGCGGACCTGGCCGCGTACCACAAGCCCTTCCATGACTGTGCCAGGCGGATCGGTCAGGAATCGCTGGGCAATGGAATGGATGGGCACTGACCATGAGTCGCAGGCGACGATTCAGCGTCGACTCATTGGAAAACGCGCAGGCAGGTGCGCGGATTGAACTCCCCGAGACGGAACGGCGACACGTTGCGGTTCTGCGCCTGCAACCGGGCGATGAGGTGGAACTCTTTGACGGCGAGCACGTGTGGTGTGCGCGTATGGGCGATGACGGGTGGACGGTGGTTCTGATGGAGGCGAAAGCGCAGAGACCGGAGGACCGACCGCGTATCGTACTGGCCACCGCGTGGCCCAAAGGCAAACGCGCGGCGACGCTGGTCGAGAAGTGCGCGGAGTTGGGCGTGGACGAGATTGTGCCGCTACGCTGTGCACGGAGCGTCGTGATCAAGGACACCAAAGGCGCGGGAATGGAACGTTTGCGCCGCATCGCGATGGAAGCGGCCAAGCAGAGCGGGCGCACGACGGTGCCGGCTATTGGCGACGAGCAAACCATACCCCGGTTTCTTGCCGACGTGCCCGTCGGGGCTGTCGCCGTGGTGCTGGATCCGCGTGCGGACGAAGCGCTTGTGGATGTCCTGCAGAACACCGGGCGTGTTTCGTATTGGTGCTTTCTGATCGGCCCCGAAGGCGGATTCACGGCGGACGAACTGGCGGAATCCAGACGCCTTGGCGCGAAGGCCGCGCGCCTGGGCGTTCACGTGCTGCGCGTCGAGACGGCCGCGATGGCGGCGTGTGCGGTGGCTGCAGCGGTGAAGGTGTGACTGGCCGCATGAATGGATCCTTGTCGCCATCGGGTCCGAGCGCCTTTCGGACGTTCCGGTCGACGTCACCGGTCGATGGACGATGGTGGTAACGTTTTCCCAACTCCATCGGATCCGGTGACGCAACAAGGGCCCGGGATCGAACCCGGCCCTCCTGCCCCCTCACCGCCATTAAGCTGCCACTTCCTCCTTTCCCCTTCCGCCTTCCGTTCCACGCGGTAGAATGCGTGAAGTGTGGCCCCGGTGGCGGAATGGCAGACGCTACGGACTTAAAATCCGTTGTCCCAAAAGGACGTGCGGGTTCAATTCCCGCCCGGGGCACCAATTCACGTAGGGGAACGCCCATGAGGGCAGCATCCGCGGGAATCTCGCCGGAGCGCTGCAGTGGTTGGGTGGGGGCCACATCCGAGCGGCCGGTCTGGCTGCACCATGTCGGCCCGTGGAAATGTTGGCGGCGTGCGGTGCGCTGAAGGGTACGGCGGGGGAGTGTTTCATTTTGGTTCCCAGGCGTGGCTGCTTTTGACGAAGGCTGAAAAGCGCCAGCGGAACGACAACGATGGTGACCGCCAAGACGCCACTTGTCCTGCCGTAGCCGCTGTTGGCGAAGGCGGAAGAGCGCCAACGGAATGGCAGTCGTTTTCCCGTTATTTGGCGTCCTTGGCGTCATGGCGGTTCCTGTCGTTTCCCCTTCCTCTGGCGTTCTTTGGCGGTTCCACCCCAAGTCTGGGAACTTTTCTGAAACACACTCGTACGGCGGGAGTGGGTAGTCCTATTGGGCACGTGTGTGGCGCGATGTGGGTGGTGCCATGG
>CAYSBP010000227.1:0-5461 GCA_964429255.1 uncultured Planctomycetia bacterium | reverse complement strand
AACCCCCAGATGACCAGTTGGAGCAGTGGCTTTCGACGGCGCCAGACCGCATTATCGCCAAGTTGGCGGAGTGGGGTGTCCTGCCGAACACACGGGTACAGGCTGGCAAGCCGCTATCAACCCACCTTGGTGACTGGAAAGACTCGGTGCTCGCCAAGGGAAAGACCGCGAAGCACGCAGCGGTGTCATACCAGCGAGCGACCGACGTGTTCACCGCGTGTCGATTTGAAACGCTCAACGACATACAGCCAGACCCCGTGCGCAAACACATCGTGGAGAGCTACCCCGGACTTCGGACACGGAATGGCTACACGCAGGCCTGCAAAGGCTTCGTCAAGTGGGTCGTGCGGGAAGGCCGGGTTACGAGTAACCCACTGGCCTGTCTTGAATTGATCGGCAAGAAGGCGCTGAGGGGAGACCTGCGGGTCAAGCGTTTCGTGCTGAAACCCGACCAGCGAGCACTTCTGGTCGCCAAGACGGCCGAGGCGCCCTTCCGGTGGGGTATGTCAGGTGTTGAGCGGTCCTTACTTTACCGATTGGCTATGGAGACCGGAATCCGCTCGAACGAGTTCCACGAACTGACGGCCGGAATGTTTCGTCTTGACGACCACCCGCGCGTCCTGATCGCAGACGGCATCACCAAGAACGGGGACGACGCGCACTTACCCATCAAGCCATTCGCTGCGGAGTTGCTGAAGGCACATCTGGAGAACAAGTTGCCGATCGCGAGGGCGTTTGGCATCCCGAAGTCAGACAGGACAGCGCAGATGCTACGCGGAGATCTTGAGCTCGCCGGCATCCCCTGCAGGGACGGTGCCGGCCGCAAGATCGACTTCCACGCGCTGCGGCACACGTTCATCTCGTCGCTTGCAGAGGCAGGAGTACACCCCAAGGTTGCACAAGACCTCGCCCGGCACAGTGACATCAACCTGACCATGTCGTACTACACGCACACGGCCTTGGAGCAGCGAGCGGAAGCGGTTGCCAAGCTGCCCGACCTAGAGAACATCTACGCAGAGTCCAAGGTACGGGAAGCAACGAACGACCAGCCGATTGCACAGGGTGCAAAGCACAGGCAGGGGCACAGGCGGGAGAATGTGGAAGGGGTAAACCGAAGCGGGGAAAGCACTTCTGAGAATCCGAAGGTGGATTCAAAATCCACCGCTCCCTTCAAGGAGCTTGTGGGTTCAATTCCCACCTCCGGCACCAATGAGCACGGACCTTCCGACGAACATCACGAACGAACACCGACTCAGAAGAACGGGGGGTACGGGGGCCGGGTGGTGGGGTGACAGGGGAGCTCCTGGCGGTCATGTCACAGGAAGCCGGATCAGTTTCCGCCGGCCGTGCCCAGCAGCTCGCTGATCGCACAGAGCTTTTCGCGGACCTTCTTCTTATCCTTGCCCCGGTTGATCTCGTGCTGATCGATTTGCTTCCAGCCGCTGAAGGAAACGTACCGAATACCGCGCTCTTTCAGCAACCCCGGGAGGCCCTCCATTTCCGGATGGGCGGCCATGCGTGGCGGACCGGCTTCCGCCGTGAAGTCGTCGAAGAGCATCTTGACCGTTTCGATGGAGTCGAGTTTGTTGACCCCGATGAGCCCGCTTGGGCCGCGCTTGGCCCATCCGACGACGTATTCGCCGGGCAGGAACTCCATTTCGTATTCTCCGGCCGAGCGCTCGTTTCCGCGGACATCCTTGAGCAGGCGGCCGTTGACGTTTGGGATGATCCCACGTCGGTCGTCGTAGGGTACGCCGGGGAGCCGCGAGCCAACATGGCCGACGGCTCTGACGATCATTCCGGCTTCGATGGTCTCGAACACGCCTGTTCCGCGGGGAATCGGGCGCCCGTTTTCGTCCGGAATCAGCACGTTCTTCTCGACCTTGAGACCGGCCACGCTTCCATTGGGGCCCGCGATGACTTCGGTGGGCGAACGGAGGAACCGCAGGATGATCTGCCGCGGTTTTCCTGCCGGCTTCTCCGCCGCCTTCCCGGCCAGGAATTCCACGATCTCGTTGAGTTGCCGGTTGCCGCTGGATTCCATGTACGTTCGGGAGACCGGGTCAAGTTCGATCTGTTTCGGATCCACGATCAAGTCGGCGTTGGCTAACTCGCCAAGTTCCTTGATTTCCTTGGGTGTGAAGGCCACTTCCGCGGGTCCTCGGCGTCCAAGCAGGTAGATGCGTTTGAGTCGCGTGGCCTTGCTGAGGGCTTCCACCGCGTACGAAGGCATGTCGGTGGCGGCCAGATGCTCGCCACCCTTGGCCAGTACGCGGGCGGTGTCGATGGAGACGTTTCCGTTCCCGATGACAATGGCCGACTCAACGTCGAGGTTGAACGTGCGTTGGGCGTGATCCGGGTGGCCGTTGTACCACCCGACCAGTTCGGTCGAACCGTAGCACCCCGGCAGATCTTCGCCGGGAATACCGAGACGGCGACTTTTCTCCGAACCCGTTGCGTAGATGATGGCGTCGAAGTAGCGCTTGAGGTCATCGGTTGTGATCTCGTGGCCCAGGGTCAGGTTGCCCAGAAAACGGAAACGCGGATTCGAAGCTACTTTCTCATAGACCGCCGTGATGCGTTTGATGTTCTGGTGGTCCGGTGCCACGCCGCCGCGAATCAGTCCGTAGGGCGTGGGCAGTCGGTCGAAGACATCGCAGGTTGCAATCACGTCCTTTCGCGCGAGGAGGGCTTCCGCCGCATAGAAGCCACTGGGTCCCGAACCGATGACGGCTACACGGAGCGGACGCTCTTCGCTTCCAAGCCTCGCATGGTTCGGCATCTCCCTGGCCTCCTCCCTACCGGATGTGGGCCGGGTAATCGGCCATTCCACGCTCCTGCTCACGCTTTACGGACGTCAGAGGTGAGGGTATAAGTATCCAGGCGTTTGGAGGAATCGAAAGACGATGCGGCCTTTTCTGCGCAGGTGCCTGTTGGGTATCCTCGCCGCGTTGGCGTTGCTGTTGCCGTGCGGATGCGAGCCGGAGAAGCCGGGCGGAGACGAGGAGGCGATGCGGGCGCTCTTCGAGGAGGCCCGCAGACTTGACGGGCAAGGCCGTCATCATGAAGCATTGGTCCGTTACGAGACGATTCTGGGTAAGCACCCCACCTGGATGTCCACCCGGCTGAACGCCGGCATGGCGGCGTATGATTCGGGACAGTATCAGAAGGCCATCGGCCATTTCGAGCTGATTCACAGGTATGGGCCGACGGATTGGTTCATTGTCCGCAAACTGATTCAATGCTATGAGCGCGTGGGACGCGACGACAAGGTTGAGGAGTTCCGCAAGAAACTCACCGATCTGCGCAACCGCCAGGACGGTAGCCCGTTGCTGAAGAGCTATCACGGTTTTACACGGGACTACATGCCTGTGGGTACGACGATGCATCTGATCGGGTACGAGTTTTTCGAACCGGAGAAGCACGGGCAGTTCTGGCTGTTCAAGCTGGAGGACCTCCACCGGACGCCCCTCAGCATTTTCCTGATTCATTCCACGCCGTTTCACAGCGGGAGCGGGCAGCGGCTGTTCTACCTGACGGAAGCCTGCCCAGGTTGGATGCGGGTGTGGTACGTAGGGGTGGAGGGCAGGAATTACGACTGGGCGAGAAATCGCGTGACGGAAATCCTTCAGAGCAAGCATACCCCGTTGATGGTTAAGCCCGTTCCGTTGGACCTGGATCTGCTGCAGGTGCCGGGCGGGACGACGGCGGGCAAATCGACGGAAGACAACCCTCAGGGGGCCGAACCGAAACAATGAGAGCGTTCTTCTGCTGCCTAGTCGGGTTGGCCGTCCTCTCGGTCCTGGGGCCCATTGGACGGATGGCTGCAACCGAGTTGTCCCCCCATCAGGATCCGCCGAAAACGGAGTCCCCCACGCAGGAGAATGTGCCGGCCAAGGAGGCCGGTGGCGAGGATGACGCGCGCAAGGCGCAACTCGCGGAAGCGGCCCGCAATGCAGCCTACGGCAAATCGGTCGAAGCAGGGCGGGTCGCGTTTGGACGACGGCACTTCGCAGAGGCCCTGGCGCATTTCCGCGAGGCCGCGGCGTTGATACCCACGAACCAGTATGCCGCACTGCTGGCAGGTGTCGCGGCGTATTGGAATCGAGAGCCGCGCGTGGCGCTGGAGTACTGGGCTCCGTTGGCCGAGAAGGCGCAGAAGAACTCGCCTGAGGAATGGGAGGCCGTGCGGCATCTGGTGCTCGCCTGGCACGCGCTGAACGAGGACGCCAAGGCCGAGCAATGCGTTCGCCGATTGTACGACTTGCGCGACAAGGCACGGCTGAAGCGGGCGCTGGCGGCGAGCGGTTTTACCCGCCAGCATCTCTGGCTCGGAACGCGCAGGATGGGCGTTTGGGAAGTTTTCGACGAGCGGGGGGAACAGCCGATGGTCTGGGCGTTCGCCCTGGCCGAGACGAAGGAAGGCGCCGACCAGGACCTGACGCGTCTGTCGGTCGAACCGGACCCGCAGGCGGACGGCAAGGTTGGCTACGCACTCGTGGAGAACGGTCCGGTCAAGCGGGTGTACATACGTTGGTCGGCCAGGCCAGCCTATTTGGAGGCCCGAAACACGGCGGTGGCTGCGGCCAAGGGCCAACTGAAATACGTGGATGCCAGTCCGGCCTCGGATCTCGATGCGTCCGTCGATGTCGTTCCTGATGTGAACAAGACCCGAGGTCCCGGTCCGGTTCGGAAGACGGAACCGGCAAAGGATGCGGCGGCCGCCGAGAAGGCGCGTCTGGAACAGATTGCAGGACTGAAGCTTTCGCCCCCTGCCAACCGGTTGTTGTTCTTCATTGCGCGGTTGGCGGGCGTCGATTTCGATGTTTCACGCTTTGTCCGGCTTTCGCTTACGGATCCGGCCGGCGCCCGGAAGTTCGAGAAGGAGGGCCTGACCGAGCGATGGCCGCAGGCTACTACGGAAGCCACGGACTTGGTGCAGTTCCTGGCGACGGTCAAGCCAGCCGATCTGCAGGCGTCTTTCCAGCATGTCCACGTCGCATTGTCCGGGACCAAGGGGGACTATGCGCGTTTCGTTTTGTTGACGGCCTTGAACACGCGTGGTGGCGATATGCCGGCCGAATTTCTATCCGGATGCCTGGGTTCCGAGGATTTTGTCGTCCGCGAGACTGCGGCGTTGCTGATGGCACGGGGTGGACGCAAGGAGGGGTTGGAGGCGCTCTTCAAGGAACTGGCGGCGGCAGGCGATGGGAAGGACGGCGACGAGGCTGCGCGGATCGTCTCCTTTCCGCTCGAAGAACTGCTGGGTCCCGTCCTGGGTGCCTGTCCCATGCGCGACACTGTGGGCTGGAGAGAGGCCGCATTGGGCTGGTGGAAACAGAACGAAGCGAAGCTGGGTTATGTGAAAGGTGCGCCGGCCGGGCAGGCGCTCTGGCGTCTGGTCCCCTAGCCTGGATTATTCACGCTCAGAGGGATGGGCGTTGCAGACTGCCGGCGTGGC
>CAYSBP010000226.1:0-5480 GCA_964429255.1 uncultured Planctomycetia bacterium | reverse complement strand
CGCTGGATGGCGACGACATGCTGACACGCTTTACCGTCTGGCGGTTGACGGGCGGGAAAGGTCCGAAGCGCAAGCCGACCTGGCAAGTACACCAGGGGTCTGCCCGTCAACCCGCAGCCACACCACCGGCTATGCCCGACGGCGATGTTGGGCCCGCCAAGCAGAATCAACATGGGGTGCCCCCTCAGCGTTCCGGCCATCCGGATTAGATCCAACATCTGGGCAACAGCTGGGGACAGTGATTATCCAAGCGTGCGCTGAACTCGGTTCCTCGCTGTTTTCTGTGGCTGAGTTGGACCGCCAAGCCGCCACTTGTCCTGCCGTAGCCGCTGTTGGCGAAGGCGGAAGGACGCCAGCGGAGGAAACGCTCGGATCATCACGGTCCCCAGGGGTTCCCGATGATGAGACGTATGGAGTGACATTCGTTCAGTTTGACGAGGGACGCGGCAAAGAGGAAAGGGATGGCGAAGGAAAGAGAGGGAGGAATCCGGATTGCGGACCTTCCTTCCGCACATGCCATTCAAGAGCGTTTCGGGTACACCATACAGGTGTCCGTTCCGCCCCCAAGGAGGATTGCATCGAGATGATTCGCCGCCGATTCCTGGGACTTTCTACCGCACTGCTGCTGGTCTATTCGAATCCGTTCGTGCAGGCGGCGGAGGCCGCGGGAAAGTATACGGCGGAGAACGTCCTGATCGTCGTCCTTGACGGCGTCCGCTGGTCGGAAAGTTGGGGAGATCCGCAGCACACGTACATCCCAAAACTGGCCGAACTATCCAAACAGGGAGCAGTCTTCACCAACTTCAGGAATAACGGCACGACATCGACCAACCCCGGACACGCATCGCTGATGACCGGGCATCGCGAGAAGATCGCCAACGACGGCAGCGACTTCGCGCCGCACCCGACCTTCATGCAACTCTGGCGAAAACAGACCGGCGCGCCGCAGGAAGCTGCCTGCGTCGTAACCGCCAAGGGCAAACTGGCGATCCTGGCGGACAGCGAAGACCCGCAGTGGAAAGGCACGTTCACCGCCACGATGGATTCCGGCGTCGATGGCGGGGGCCTGAATGCAAAGACGCGCTCGGATCGCGATACGTTCGCGGCGCTCAAGCGCATCCTGGCCGAGAAGCATCCGCGGACCGTCCTCGTAAACTTCGCCGCGCCGGATGCGCGAGGCCACGCAGGCGACAAAGAAGCCTACCTGGCGGCGATCAAGGAAGCCGACGGTTATGTGGGCGAACTCTGGACGCTGCTGCAGAAAGATCCGTTCTATGCCGGCAAGACCGCACTCTTCGTCACCAACGACCACGGACGGCATCTGGACGGCGTGCATACCGGCTTCAAGGACCACGGTTGCGATTGCGAAGGCTGCCGCCACATCATGCTCTTCGCCTGCGGGCCGGATTTCAAACAGGGCGTCGAGTTGAATACGCCGCGCGAACAGATCGACGTACCCGTCACCGCCGCCGAATTGCTCGGCGTCAAGATTCCTGAATCAAAAGGCCAGGTGATGAGCGAGCTCTTTGCAGCGCGGGAAGGAAGGGCAACGACGACAAGTGGATGTTTGGGCGGGAGTCCGTGGTTTCTCCTTGCGCTAACGCCCTCTCGTCCAGCACAATAGGCAAACGGTTTCTGCGATGGGTGTGTGTGGGGGGGAGTGGCAAGGAGAGAACAGCATGGCAAGCATGAAGTGGTGGGCGCTCCTCGGCGGGATATGGCTCATGGCCTCTGACACCGTGTGGGGCTGCAATACACCCGTCTTCCAGAAGGTGCTGGAGGATCGGGATGGCCCTCCCTACCTGCTCTACGAATACCGACGTGGTACGACGGTGAAACCCGGGGAGCAGAAAGAAGGCCCCGCCAACCTGAAGACAGGACTGATTCCTTGGGGGAGGAAGGGCGCCGTCCCCAACCTGGATCGGTTTATCATCGATCTCTCCCGCACCGACGACCCGCTCCGAAAAGAAATTGAAGCGTCGCTTCCCAAGAAGGAGAGCGAGCTGATCCCTGCTGACGCCGATTCGTGGGGCGTGATCCTCTGGCCCTTTGTGCAAAATCGACGGGACCGAATCTTCTGGTCCGGGCCGCTCAAGGACCTGGACCTCCCCCGCTTGATCGATTCGCCCGCCCGTCGTGAATTGGCCCGCCTACTCCTTCAGAAGCGTCACCTCGTCTGGATTTTTGTGCCAAGTGGCGAGGAGGCGGAAGATGCGAAAATTGAGGGCGTCTTGCGCGATCGCCTGAAGCAGTTGGAGCAGGAGATGGTACTGCTTCCGGCCGATGGAGCCTACGCGCCGGTCCAGGAAGCCAAGGGGCCGTCCGTACCGGAAAGACCGAAGTTCGGCCTGATGCGGTTCGTGACCGGCATTCCAGAGGAGCAAAGTTTGGAACGAATGCTGCAGATCCAGGAGCTGCGGAAGGAGAAGACGATTCCGCTGGCTTTCGTGATCTGTGGACGTGGCCGCGTCATCACCAAGCTCATGGGAGAACAAATCTCGCCCAAGTCGATCGGCGAGGTTTGCACCTTTGCGTGCGGACCGTGTTACTGCCAGGTGGATCTAGGCTACGACCTCTTGATGACGGTGGATTGGGATGCGGGACTGGAGAAGGGAAGTGACATCGAGAAGGCCCTCGCGCCCAAACCAAACCCGGCGGCGCCAGCGCCTGCACCCAAGAATGCGGTAGAACCATCGCGTGCACCAGACCGATCTGACGCCGTGGCTCCAGCGAATCCAGCCGCCTCGACGCGCCCCGCCCCCGGAAACGAGTCCAAATAGAAAGAGGAGCATGTGGGTTCTCGACCTGGGGTGGAGTACGGGATTCTTTGGGGGAAATCTTCTTGCCGCAGTGCTGTACGTTGAGCACTATTCGAATGCTGACTGGGGGATGACGGCATGCGCTTGCTCCGATTGATCGTACTCGAAATCCTGTATCGCAAAGCAAACTTCGCCTTGGGACTGCTTTCCGTCATCGTGGCGGTTGGCTGTTTTGTGTGTGGCCGGCTATTTCTTGAGGAATACGACCGGCAGACCGAGCGTCTGGCCGATGCCCGCCAGAAAGAAACGACGACGCTGATGGCCACGCTTCAGGACGATATCCGCAAAAGCATGCTGCGGATGGGATTCAATATGATGATCCTGCCCAAAGCCCAGTCGCTCGCCGAGTTTCACGCTGGCGACAAGGAAACATTGTGTATGCCCGAAGAATATGGCCAGCGACTTAAGAAACGACGCGTACGCACCATTAACCATGTCCTGCCGACGCTCCAGCGCAAGATCGACTGGACCGAAAAGCGGTGTACCGTGAACGTGATGGGGGTCTCTGGAGAAGTGTACATCCAATCCCCATTACAGTTGCCGCTTTTGGAGGCTATTCCAGCCAACGGGATGGTGGTCGGAGAGGCGCTCGCCATGGCGCTTGAATTGACGGTTGGGCAAGAGGTCACGTTGGCTGGTCGTCGCTTTACGATCACGGGTATTCAGCCTAGCCGTGGCACTCGTGACGATTCCACGCTCTTGATAAATCTGAATGAGGCGCAAGAGATCTTCGATAAGAAAGGACTGATCAACGTGATTCTCGCGCTGGAGTGTGAATGTGGCGACGACACCCTCAGCAAGATTCGTAACGAGATCGCGTCCGTTCTGCCCGACACCCAGGTGGTGGAGCTCTCGCTGCTGGCTTCGGCCAGAGCGGAGGCACGAAGACGCGCTGCCGCTGTCGCAGAAAAGGCCGCCGGGCAGGAACGCGTGAGCCGTGAGGCTGTGCGCCAGGAGAAGGCCGCGCTATTCACCATTCTTAACATGGTGCTGACATGCACGGCCGTGATCGGGATGGCCCTTCTGATGACGGCTAATGTGCGTGAGCGCCGGGTGGAGATTGCCGCATTTCGAGCCATGGGTTTTCGCGTCGGCGCCATTCTTGTTGTGTTCTTAGGCAAAGCAATGGTGTTGGGCGTACTGGGTGCCATGCTGGGCTATGTCGGCGGCGCGCTTGTGACGGCATGGTACTGTGATTCGGCTCCGCAAGGGCCGCTTATCCAGACCCGGCTTCTGGTGACCGCTATGGCCGGCTCCTTGGGGTTGGTTTGTGCGGCAAGCGCTCTTCCGGCGATTCTGGCGGCCCGGACGGATCCTGCCACGATTCTGCGCGAGGAATAGATCATGCTTGATATTGAAGCTGCATGTAAGTCCTTCCTGGGTGGGCGCGTTCATGTGCTTGAAGGTGTTTCGCTGAAGGTCGCGCCCGGAGAGTTCGTTGCGGTGCAGGGGCCCAGCGGTTGCGGCAAATCCACCCTCTTGCTCTCTGCTGGCGGTCTGTTGCCTTTGGATCGTGGAAGGGTTCGGGTGAATGGAACGGAGTTGTATTCCCTGTCGCAGGGAAAACGTGCTGATTTCCGTGCGGCGACCATGGGCTTCGTTTTTCAGCGTTTCCACCTGGTTCCATATCTCTCGGTGCTGGACAATGTGCTCGCACCGTCACTGACGCTTCACATTCCGGACGCGCGCGCCAGGTCAGAGGAATTGATTGCCCGGTTCGGCCTTCGGAAACGCCAATCGCACGTGCCGTCCGAACTGAGCACCGGAGAACGCCAACGTGTGGCGATGGCTCGCGCACTGCTGAACTCGCCCAAGCTGCTGCTCGCGGATGAACCAACGGGGAACCTCGACCCGGATAATGGCCAGATCATTCTGAACAGCCTGGCCGATTTCGCGCGATCAGGTGGAGCCGTCATGCTTGTGACTCACGACCCGCGCGCCACGAAAGTTGCGCACCGGGTTTTTGCCATGCCGATGCGCCAGGACAACGGACCGTAAACATGATTGTGCAGTCTGACCTGTGAGACCGATTCGACCCCGTGGAGGCCACATGGCAAAGAAATCCATCCGCTCATCCGTTAAAGGCTACGCGTTTCGTCCGACTGACCTGATCGAGTATCAGGCCGGTTCGGTCGTAAGCCGCGAGATCATCCGGCAGAAGACCGGCACGGTGACGCTCTTTGCGTTTGGCAAGGGGCAGGGCCTGAGCGAACACACCGCGCCCTTCGACGCCATGGTGCAGGTTGTCGATGGCGAGGCCGAGATCATGATTACGGGGAAGAAGCATATCGTGAAGGCTGGCCAGACCATCATCATGCCGGCCAACAAGCCGCACGCGCTGCATGCGGGGAAACCATTCAAGATGATGCTGGTGATGATACGGTCGTAAGGCAGGTCGGCCGGGTTACGGCACACGGCGCCACATGGAGCAATCCGTCTTCTCGGAGCATGGCTTGCGATCGGTTTGCGGATGCCGTATTCTGTTTTCAGTGAGGCGCAGGCCGGTGGGGCACAGATTGAACCTTCAACCCGTTGGAGTCTAAGCGATGCGATACGGATACTTTGACGATGCCAGCCGGGAATATGTAATCACTACGCCGCTGACACCGTTGCCGTGGATCAATTACCTCGGCGCCGACGAGTTCTGCGGACTCATTTCCA
>CAYSBP010000225.1:0-5484 GCA_964429255.1 uncultured Planctomycetia bacterium | reverse complement strand
CAATACATGAGCAGCAACAGGGCCAACAGCAACAGGTCCTGGTGCAAGATGGTAGGCAGGCGGAAGCGCTGAATAAGATGCTCAAGCGCAATGAAAACGAGAGCCGGAAGGCTGACACCGCATCCAGTAGTCAGGGCTGGAACGACCCAGACGACACGAACAGGCACCAGCTGTTTGACAGACAAGCCGAAGGCGAACAGGTTACTATCAGCGGTCTACGGGTCGGCGCGTATGATTGGAAAGAGATTCGAGAGCAGGCGGGCAAAGAGAGAATCACGGCTGACACCAACAAGAACAAAGAAGCTATCCAGCAACTCCACGACAACTACGTCAAAGACCACCGGGTTTTTGATTCGACGGAGCGGGAACCCGAGAAGAGCGAGGCCTTGCTGCGCGCCTTCAACTACTACCAGGCCGGCAACCAACGCCTCGACATCGACGAGTTTCTCCGCCGCCCCGCCTCTATCCCTGCACCGTTCGTCACCGACGAGGGCCTCGACGAAGACGCATTCATCGAAAAACACGGCATCCGCCCCTTCGTCGACGCCTCGCGCGATCACCTCTCCACCTTCGGCCTCGACGTCGATACCGCCAGCTACACGCGCGCCCGCGCGCTGCTCCAGCAGGGCCAGCTCCCGCCCGCAGACGCCGTGCGCACCGAAGAGTTCGTCAACAACTTCAAACAGGATTACACGGTCCCGCCCAACGAGACCTTCGGCGTCTTCGTCGACGGCATGCCCGCGCCCTTCGGCGGGCCGAACATGGACCTGGTGAAGATCGGCATCAAATCGCGCGACCCGCGACCCGACGAACGCAAGGCCGCCGCGCTGACCTTTGTCGTCGACACGTCCGGCTCGATGGCCCGCGCCGACAGCAGCGGCCGCGAACGCGTCGAGCTGATCCGCGCCGCGCTGAAGGCCCTTGTCGAGGCGCTCCAGCCCGAAGACAGCGTCTGCCTGGTGACCTTCAGCGATCAGGCGCGCCTGGCGTTGCCGCGCACGCAGGCCCGCTTCGCCAGCCGCATCCTGGACGCGCTCGACCGCCTGGAACCCGGCGGCGCGACGAACGTCGAGGCCGGCCTGGAGATGGGCTACCGCATGGCCGACGAGGCGTACTCGGCCGAAGCCATCAACCGCGTCATCTTCTGCAGCGACGGCGTGGCCAACGTCGGCGCGGAAGGCCCCGAGCAGATGCTCAAGCTGGTCAAGACCTTCGCCGGCCGCGGCATCGACCTGAACGCCATCGGATTCGGGATGGGCAAGTACAACGATCGCGTCCTGCAGGAGCTGGCCGACCGCGGCAACGGCCAGTACCACTTCGTGAACACGCCCGAAGAGGCGCAGAAGGTCTTCCGCGAGCAGCTCCCGCCGAACCTGGACACGCTGGCCCGCGACGCCAAGGCACAGGTGGACTTCGACCCCGCGGTGGTGAAACGCTACCGCCTGCTGGGCTACGAAAAGCGCAAGATCGCCGACGCCGACTTCCGCAACGACAAGATCGACGCCGGCGAAGTGACGCACTCCACGCTGGTAACGGCGCTCTACGAGATCGAGCGTCAACCGGGCGCGCACGGTTCGCTGGGCAAGATCTTCCTCCGGTGGAAGGACGCCGCACTGCCACACCGTCCGGTGGTCGAACGGAACTATCCGTTGAGCGAAGGCCTGATCGCCAGCACCCGCGAGGCTGCCGAGCCGAACCTGCGTTTCCTGGCCTGCGTGGCCGAATTTGCCGAGCTGCTCCGCGGCAGCCGCTGGGCGCAGGACGGCTCGTATGCCGCCGTCTTTAAAGAACTGAACAAACTCCCGGCCGACTTCCGCGTCAAACCCGAGTGGGACGAAGTGCGGAAGCTGGTCTGGCAGGCGCACGTGTTGAGCATGCGGGAGTGGCTGGGAGCCCTGAAGGGGCCAGGCGGTAGGGAGTAGGAGAAGGGCAGAGGGGCAGAGGGACAGAGGAGCAGAGGGACAGAGGAGCAGAGGGACAGAGGGACAGAGGGACAGAGGGGCAGAGGGACAGAGGGGCAGAGGGACAGAGGGGCAGAGGGACAGAAGTCAGACGGGTCAGACACGTCCGACCATGCGTCGGATCGAACCGATCGGACTGATCCGTCAGACCCTGAATCCTCACCCGCAGTTGTTACAGAGCCGTTACGCCATTTCGACCGGCGAGACGCAATAATAGACAGCAGTGACGGAAACCTGAAGAGAGGGGTGTTAACCATGCGGTCATCCACTGTGGGCGTCTTCGCTCTGGCGGTTCTCTGTGCATCGTGGGCTTTCGCCCAGGAAAAGACCGACCCCGTTGATCCGCCGCCGGTGGTGGTCCGCGAACGGACCGTCTATGTGCCTTACGAGAAGCTGAAGGAGACCTTCGAGAAGGAAGGCCGCGGGGTCTTTCTGCCCTATGAGGAATTCCTGAAGCTCTGGAATGCCGGTCAGCCCAAGCCACCGGACAGGAAAGAGATCCGGCCGCCGGCCGATGCGGCCGTGACGGGCGGCGCGTATGTCGGCAAGGCCGGCGAGAAGGCGGTCCGGTTCGAAGTCACGTTCACGGTGCGCGCGTTGGCCGAAAAGTGGGCCGAGGTCCCGCTGCCGCTGAAGAACATCGCCGTGGAGACGGTGAAGGTCAGCGACCCGGCGGCGGTCTTCGCGCCCAAAGGCGACGGCTATGTGTTGATCGCGCCCAAGCCCGGCGAGTACACGCTGACGCTGGCCTTTGCCGTGCGCGTCGAGGAGTCGCCGGGGCGTCGGCGGATCGCCTTCGGCATCCCGCCAACGGCGGTCTCGCGCCTGGAGTTGGAACTGCCCGGCAAGGACCTGCGCGTCGAAGTCGAACCGAAGATGGCCGCGACGGTGACGGAAGCGCTGGGCGAGAACACCAAGCTGATGGCCTTTGTCGGCAATTCGGACAACGTGGCGGTGACGTGGCGCCCGCCGGAGGACAAGGTCGAGAAGGGCGAGGCGCTGGTGATCGCGTCGCAGGCGGTGCAGGCGGAGCTGGGCGAGCGAATCCTGCGGTTGAACACGGCCTGCGCGTACCGCATCGAGCGGCAGGAGACAGATATTTTCCGCGTGAAGCTCCCCGCCGACATGCGGCTGCTTTCGGTGAAGGGCGAGAACATCCGCGAATGGACCACGGAAGACGGCGTCCTGACGGTGCGGCTCCATTCGGCGGCCAAGGACAGCTACGCGCTGGCGTTGCGCTTCGAACGGATTCTGGAGAAGACGCCGGAGGACCTGAGCGTCCCGTTCCCCTCGACGATGGGCACGCTGCGCGAGGACGGCTACGTGACGCTGACCAACGAGCCGGCCCTGCGCGTGCGCATCGACCGTTCGGCGGGCCTGAGCCAGATCGATCCGCGCGAGCTTCCGCAGGCGATGCGCGCCGCGCAGTTGCTGGCCGGCTTCCGCTACCTGGCGCATCCGCTGACACTGAATTTGAAGATCGAACGCGTGCAGCCGCAGATCCGGTCGCAGGCGACGATGGTGGCCAGTCTGGGGCAGGACGAGGACGTGCTGACCGGCTGGGTGGACTATCAGATCGCGAAGGTCGGCATCTTCATCGTGAAACTGAAATTCCCGTCGCGGTGGGAGCCGGCCAGCGTGGGCGACCAGGCGACGGTCGAGGACTTCCAGGTCGCGACGGAAGGCGCGTACAAGGTCCTGACGGTGAATCTGAAGAACCAGGCGCTGGGCGAGTTCCGGCTCC
The DNA here is from genome assembly GCA_964429255.1 of uncultured Planctomycetia bacterium. GTDB lineage: Bacteria > Planctomycetota > SZUA-567 > H5-PLA8 > H5-PLA8 > CAYSBP01. Next base: position 1,779 of record CAYSBP010000225.1, on the reverse strand, counting down.
CCTTCCGGCTGACCGCGTCGGGCAGCGGCACGCCGGGCACGGTGACGGTCGAGCCGGTTCAGGTGCTGGAGACACAGCAGGACCGCGGAACGTTCGGCGTCAGCGCGCCGAAGGCCTTCAAACTGACGACGCTGGAGCGCGACAAGACGGCCTCGGGCAACGTGCAGCTCCTGCACGCCAGCGGGCTGCTGGGTCAGTTGCCGCAGGACCACGACATTCCGCTGGCCTACACCTACACGCAGACGCCGGCCTCGGTGAAGATCCAGCTCGAACGGCGCAAGACCGAAATCCGCGTGACGGGTTTCCACGTCGTGACGGTGGCCGACAGCGGCCTGAAGATCGCGCACGAACTGAAGTACTTCATCGAATTCGCCGCGACGGACCGGGTGACGTTCAGCCTGCCGGCGGAGCTGGACGACGTCTTCCACGTGAAGTGCGCGAACCTGAAGGAGAAGAAGCGCCTGAAGGAAGCCGACGGCCGGAGCATCTGGGAGCTGACGCTGCAGGACAAGCTGCTGGGGCCGTTGAGCGTGCTGATCTCGCACGAGAAGGACCTGAAGAAGGTTGAGGCCGACCAGACACACGACGTCGCGCTGCCGGTGGTGCGGGCGGAAGAGGTCGAATCGCAGCAGGGGTACGTGACGATCTGCAAGGACGGTTCGCTGGAGATCGAGCCGCAGGCGCCGAAGAACCTGGAGCCGATCGAGTCGGTTCAGCTCCCGGGCGAGTTGCGCCAGGGCAACCTGTATCTTTCCTACCGCTTCTTCCAGCCGGACTATGCGCTGACGCTGAAGCTGAAGCGCCACGCGCCGGTCGAGCTGGCCAAGACGGTGGTGGATCTGCTGCGCATGTCGGCGGTGGTTTCGCTGGAGCGGAAGATGAGCGTGCGCGCGGTCTTCTTTATCGAGACGCGCGGCGAGCAGTTCCTGGAGCTGACCTTGCCGCCGAACGCGCAGATCCGCGCGCTGGCGGTGAACCAGACGCCGGTGACGCCCAAGGTCCGGCGGGACGGGGTGACGCTGATCGAGCTGGCGGCGGGCGGCGTGGGCAAGCCCTTCCCGGTCGATCTGGTCTACTCGCAGCCGCTGACCGAGAACGGCGAGATGGGCGCCTTGGGGGCCCTGAGCCTGGAAGGCCCGCGTCTCCCGGCGACGGTGCCGGTGAACAAGACCGAGGTCGATCTCTTTGTGCCGAAGAACTACTCGTACTGGAGTTTCGGCGGGACGCTGCACCCGCGCACGTCAGCGTATTCGAACACGCTGGCCTGGCTGACGGGTGGTGACGACCGTTCGGTGGCGGGCTATGGCCACCAGTTCCGGATGCCGGACCAGCCGCTGGGGCAGTTCCCAACGGAAGGCCGCGTGCTGCGTTTCGAGACGCTCGCGCCGGTGGCCGTGCTGAGCTTCAGCTATTGCGGGAACAAGCTCGTGGTCTTCCTGGACGTGCTGCTGGCGGCCCTGGTGGTTGTCGTGGGCGTGGTGCTGATCCGGGTGGTCAAGCTTTCGCGGCTCTGGGTGGGCCTGGGCTTGGTCCTGATCCCACTGTTGTTGATGTGGTACGTGAGCGGCGATGCGGAGGAGCCGTGGGCGGTGGCAGCGATAGGCGGCGGGCTGTTGGCGGCCGCGCTGCTGCTGATCGCGGTGAAGCAACGCTGGCACGACTGGCGCGAGCTACGCATCCGCACCGCGCCGGACCCGTTCCTGGAGGAAGCGCCGGAGAAGCCGACGCCGGCTGAGAACGACAGAGAGGCAGAGGGACAGAAGGACAGAGAGGCAGAGG
>CAYSBP010000224.1:0-5498 GCA_964429255.1 uncultured Planctomycetia bacterium | reverse complement strand
ACTGGGCTCTGATGCAGGAGTCGGCGCCTGCCGCGCTGGTCCTAAACTGGTATGGCCCCTCGACGATCTCGGCCACCGTGGCCGGCGTGCCGGTGAAACTCCGGCAGGAGACCGATTACCCGCGGCAGGGGCGCATTGTGCTGCACGTGGAACCCGGGGTGGAGACCCAGTTCGTGCTCAAGTTGCGCATCCCGTACTGGTCTGCTGCCACGAAGTGCTCGGTCAATGGCAAGGCGGTGGCCGCGCAGGCTGGCACGTATTGCGCCCTGGATCGCCGGTGGAAGCCCGGCGATCGCGTCACGCTCGACTTGGACATGCGCCTGCGCGCCTGGGCCGGCGAGCGCGAGTGCGCCGGGAAAGTGTCGCTCTATCGTGGTCCGTTTCTGTTGGCGGCTGACGAGGGTGCAAGGGCGCTGATGCCGCAGAATATCAGGCCGGGAGCATGGAAGGCACACGAGCAGTTGGATGTCGCGACGCTCGACGCCAAGCTGGTGGAGACCTCCGCTGCAACCAACGCGGCGCTGGTCGTGGTTGACGTGACCGATGGCGCAGGCCAGGGCCTGCGGCTCTGCGACTTCGGCAGCGCCGGACGGGATGGCGCCACATACAGCTCCTGGCTGCCGGCCAAGGGGGCTTCCCCGATGCCGTTTACGCCGGAGAATCCGCTGCGTACCACCGTCTGCGTATCGACCAATCAGAGTTCGCCGAGCAGGTGAGAGCGCCAGCGAAACAACAGAAGGATGATGTGAACACACCAACGCCAACAAACATGAAGAGGGGATACTCATGACGACACTGGGTGGAGATCTGGCGGCAGGCTCGGTTCAGGCTCAAGCAACCAACGGTGTCGATGTGTTGCAGATGGTGGACTTGCGGAAGGTGAAGGTCGGCGGTGAGTTTGGCCGGCGCATGGAGCTCACCATCGAGGGCAACCTCCTGAAACTCAATCCGGACGACCACATCACACCCTTTGTCACCAAGAACACCAGGGGCGCCGAACCTTTCATCGGCACCGGCAAGACGCTGGACGGCATGGTGCGTCTGGCGGCGTGCAGCGGCAACCCGGCGCTGATTGCGCGCAAGAAACAATTCGTCGAGACTCTCCTCGGCAACCAAGAACCGGATGGCTACATCGGCATCATGCCGCCGGATGTCCGCACGTGGCAAATCTACGACGTCCACGATCAAGCGTTTGTCATCCTGGCACTGATCGCCGACTACCAGTTGTTTGGCGAAAAGCCTTCGCTCGAAGGCGCCCGCAAACTCGCGGACTACCTCATCGGCCGTTGGCCGGGCAAACCGGCCGGTTGGGCGGAGCGCATCCCCGGGAACGAGGACATCGCCCTCATCGGTCTCGATATGGCGTTCCTGATGATGCACGGGACAACGGGCGACAAACGGTACCTCGATTTCCTCAATGCACTGACGATCAACCACATGAAGGTCCCGGACTGGGACCGCGAGATTGTGCAGGGGCGGCACAGGCCAGTGTTCGGCCACATCTACGCATACCTGAGCCATTCCCTGGTGCAACTCCGGCTGCATCGGCGGGATCCGAACCCGAAACTGCTTGCCGCGACACGTCGCGGCATGGATTTCCTGCTGGCCAAGGACGGCATGGCCATCACCGGCGGGGCCGGACATGACGAATGCTGGAGCAGTGACCAGCGCGGCACCGGCAATCTCGGCGAAACCTGCGCCACCGCCTATCAGATCTTCGTGTATGACGAGTTGTTGCGGATGCAGGGGGAATCGCGCTGGGGCGATCTCATCGAACGCACCATCTACAATGCGGCATTCGCCGCGCAGTCGCCCGACGGACGGCGATTGCGCTACTATGCGCCGTTCGAAGGCCAGCGCGTGTATTTCGACCTGGACACCTACTGTTGTCCGGGCAACTATCGCCGACTCATCGGCCGTCTGCCGGAACTGATCTACTACCGCATGGAAAACGGGGTGGCTGTCAGTCTGTACTCGGCGTCCGAGACGACGCTGGATGGCGTCGGTGGAACGTCGGTCGGAATCCGTCAAGAGACGGAGTATCCGGCCTCCGGCAAGGTAACGATCCGGGTTGACCCCGCGAAGGCTGCCGAGTTTACGGTGTTGTTGCGCATGCCGCGCTGGTGCGCGAAGCCGGCCGTGGCGGTCAACGGCAAGCCGGTGGAGAATGCACCGAAGCCGAGCGAGTTCCTGCGCATCGAGCGATCCTGGAAGGCGGGGGACACCATCGCGCTGGAGTTGCCGATGGACTGGCGTTTTGTGGCCGGCCGCAAGACCCAGGCCGGCCGGGCAGCGCTGATGCGCGGCCCGCTTGTGTATGCGCTCAATCCCGCCAATGTTGCCCCGGCCGTAGCGGCTGGCGACCTGAAACGACTGGTCCTGCTACCGGAGACCATTGAACCGGCGACAACCAACGCATCCGTTCGTCCCGGCGGCACCGCCTGCCGGATCAAGGCCGATCTCGACAAAGCGGACAAAGGCGCCCACACGCTTGTCCTCACCGAGTTCCCCGACCCGGACGGTCAGGCAACCTACTTCCTGCTGCCTGATATGAAGGTCGCTGTGAACGATGAATTGATTGGGAGTGTGGCGGAGTAGAGCACCACGCAGAAAGAGACTGGCAATGAATACGGGAACTGTGAGGCGGTGGATCGGCATCCCGATGTTGGCGCGCGGCCGGGTTGCCGACGAGTTTACGAAGGCAGAAGCCAACGAACAGCGCTACATGCTGGCTGCCACGGGTTTGACGCAGACCGACAAGTTGAACAACGTCTTGGAACCTTGAAAGAAATGGCCATGACATCGCGTGAGCGAGTATTGACGGCCCTCAACCACGAGGAGCCGGACCGGGTGCCGCTATTTTTCGGCACCTCCGGCGTGACCTCGATCCTGGGGGCCGGCTACGGAAAGCTGAAGACCCATCTGGGAATCAAGGGCGGTCCGCCCCAGTGGATCGCCAAACAGTTTCAGTACGTGTGGCCGGACGAAGAGGTCATGGAACGGCTGGGGTCCGATGGCCGGCCCGTGCGGCCGGGGCCGCCGTTGTCCAGCCTTGCCCGGGAAGTCTCGGAGACCGAACTGGTGGATGCGTGGGGCTGCCGGTGGGTGCGGCGTGAGGGCGTGCCGTACTACGAGGTGACGGACCCGCCGCTCCGCAACGCGACCATCGCCGACCTCGACCGCTATCCCTGGCCGGACCTCTTGCATCCGTCGCGCTTCGAGGGGCTGGCCGCGCGCTGCAAGGCCATCCAGGACGCGGGCTACGCTTCGGTGCTGATGAGCGGCGTGACGCTATTCGAACAGGCCTACATCTTACGCGGGGTCGAGGGATGCCTGATGGATCTGGCCGGCGACGAGGAGTTCTATCTGGCCCTGCAGGACCGCATCAAGCGGATAGCGGTCCCTTATCTCAAGGAACTTTGCCGCCAGGTCGGACCGTATGCGGATGTCATTGTCACGGGCGATGACCTCGGATCGCAGGACGCGACCATGATGTCTCCGCAGACCTATCGCCGCCTGATCAAGCCGCACGAAGCCGAGGTGCTGGCCGCGATCCACGAAAACAGCCGCGCCAAGTTCTTCTTCCACTCGTGCGGCAACATCCATGCGGTGATCGGCGACCTGATCGAGATCGGGGTGGATCTCCTGAATCCGGTGCAAGTTTCCGCGGGCCCGATGCGCGACACGGCGCAGCTCAAGCGGGATTTCGGCAAGCGGCTCAGCTTCTGCGGCGCGATCGACACGCGCACTGTGCTGCCGAACGGCACGACCGACGACGTGCGGGCCGAAGTGCGGCGGCGTATCATTGACTTGGCGCCCGGCGGCGGGTATGTCGCCTCGGCCGTGCATTGTATCCAGCCGGACGTTCCGCCGGAGAATGTCGTGGCGATGTGCGAGGCGGTGCGGGAGTTCGGGAAGTATCCGATTGAGGGATGACGGGAGACAAAGAGGAATTCACCACAGAGAGCGCAGGGAACACAAGGAGAGTCTGAAATGAAGACGAAACATGAAGTAATGGCCGCGCTTCGGGAGAGCGGCGTGGTGGCGGTGATCCGCACGGAAAATCCGGGCGATCTGGTGGCGGTGGCCAGGGCCTTGCACAAGGGCGGCATCAAATTCGTGGAGATCACGATGACGATCCCCGGCGCGCTGGAGATCATCCGTGAAGCTTCGGCACAACTGAAAGACACGGACATCTGCGTGGGGGTTGGCACGGTGCTCGACAGCGAAACGGCCCGGTCGGCGATACTGGCGGGAGCGGCGTTTGTGGTTGGTCCCGCCTTCGATCCCGACGTGGTCCGCATCTGCAACACCTATGGCATCGTGGTCATGCCCGGGGCGTTGACTCCAACGGAGGTCGTCAATGCCTGGAAGAGCGGCGCGGATGTGGTCAAGATATTTCCCGGCGACATGGGCGGCCCGGATTACCTCAAGACACTCAAGGAACCGCTACCGCAGATCGAGCTGATGCCGACCAAAGGCGTGGATTTCGAAACCGCGCCGGCCTTTATCAAGGCCGGGGCAATTGCGGTCGGCACGGGCAGTTGCCTGATCAACAAGGCGCTCATGGCGGCCAAAGACTACGCGAAGATCACCGAAAACGCCGTGCGATTCATCCGGATCGTGCGCGAGGCTAAAGGAACGAAGTGAAATGAAGAAGATTGCATGCGACAAGAAGGTGGTGTTGTTCGGCGAGTTGATGATGCGGCTATCCACCAAGCGCCACGAGCGCATCGTGCAGGCGCGTGAGTTCGATGTGCTCTACAGCGGTGCTGAGGCCAATCTGGGTGTCGGCCTGATCGCGCTGGGCATCGACAGCTACATGGTGTCGAGCGTGCCGGACAATGCCGTGGGCGAGGCGTGCCTGGCGTACATGCGTCAGTTCAAGCTGAACCTCGACCACGTGAAGCGCAACGGGTTCCGGCTCGGGATCTATTATGTCGAGACCGGCGCGTCCCAGCGGCCGTCCACCTTCCTCTATAATCGCAAGGGCAGTTCGATCACCGAGCTCAAGCCGGGTGACTTCGACTGGGACGCGATCTTCGCAGGGAAGCATTGGTTCCATTTCACCGGCATCACGCCGGCGTTGGCCGACAGCGTGGCGGCCATTACGCGCGAAGCCTGCGCGGCGGCCAAGAAGCGCGGTCTGACGGTGAGCTGTGACTTGAACTTCCGCAGAAAGCTGTGGTCGAAGGAAAAGGCGCGGGAGGTGATGACCGGACTGATGGAATACGTAGACGTGCTCTTTACCAACGAGGAGGAAGCGGCCACGGTGTTCGGCATTGCGGCGCGGGAAAGCGACGTCAAGACCGGCGCGCTCGACAAACATGGTTACGAGGACGTGGCGGCGCAGCTCAAGGAGAAGTTCCATCTGAAATATGTCTCCATTTCCCTGCGCGGCAGCAAGTCGGCGACCGTCAACGACTGGTCCGGCATGCTCTACGACGGCAAGAAGAAGTATCTGAGCCGGTCGTATCACATTGACCACATCGTGGATC
>CAYSBP010000223.1:0-5545 GCA_964429255.1 uncultured Planctomycetia bacterium | reverse complement strand
AGTTTGGCGGTGCGCATGGTTTGCCTTTCCTTACGTATCACCTATCTAAAACTATACGTGCAGTGCCAAAGGGTGTCAAGCCGGCGCGAGAGGGTTCCGATCTCACTTCCTCCACGTATACGGCGAAAGGATCGCGACAACGGTGAAGATTTCCAGTCGTCCCATCAGCATACAGAGGCTGAGGATCCACTTCCCCAGCACCGGAATCTCACCGTAGTGGTGAGTCGAACCGACGCCGGCCAGTCCGGGGCCGATGTTGCTCAGCGAAGCCAGCACACTGGTGAAGGCGGTGGCCAATAGGCCGTTGGGACCCTCGGCGCCGGGCATCTGCATGGCACGCGGATCGCTCTGCAGGATCGTCGTCAGCAGCAGTGTCCCCGCGATCAGGATGCCGACATAGAGAATGAAGAAGCCGATCAGGCTGGCCAGCACTTCGCGATCGACCGGCAGGCCGTCGTGTTTGACCTGGATCACGGCCCGCGGCCGGATGACCTTGGCCATTTCGCGCCAGGCGAACCGGGCGAGGAGCATGATGCGCATCTGCTTGATTCCGCCCGCGGTGCCGCCGGCGCAGCCACCGACCATCATGAGGATCAACAGTACGATGCGCGCGCTGGCCGGCCAGGCATTGAAATCATCCGTCCCGTAGCCGGTCGTGGTCAGGACGGAGACGGTCTGAAAGGTGGCCCGGCGCAACGCGGACGGCGGGGCGTCGCCGTAGGTCCGGGTCAGGTAGTCCGGCGCGTTCGGATCGGACGCGGCGGCGGCCGTGGCCAGCCAGACCGCGATCAGGAAAATGGCGCCCAACGTCACGAAGAGATAGCAACGGAATTCGGAACTGCGCCAGAACGGTTTCAGACTGCGTTCCCGCACCGCGCGGTAGAGGAGCACGAAGTTGCAACCGGCGATGAACATGAAGAGCACGATCACCATTTCCGCCAGACGGGCCTGGCCGGGAGAAAGACCACTCCGCACGGAGGAGAAATACCCGACCGAATCGGTGTGCGTCGAGAACCCGCCGGTGGCGACCGCGCTGAACGTGTGACAGAGCGCCTCGTAGAAACTGAGACCGCAGATCATCAGCAGCACGGTGGCGGCGGCCGAGAGCCCCAGGTAGACCATCCAGAGCGTCTTGGCGGTCTCCAGGATGCGTGGCTTCATGCGGTCCTTCGTCACGCCGGATACTTCGGCGCGGAAGAGCTGGTATCCGCCGACGCCCAGCAGCGGGAAGATCGCGATGCTCATGAGGATGATGCCCATCCCGCCGATCCAATGCGTCAGGCTGCGCCAGAAGAGCAGGCCGGCCGGCATCGGCTCGACCCGCGGAAGAATGCTGGCCCCCGTCGTCGTCAGCCCGCTCATCACTTCGAAGTACGCGTCGGTGAAGGAAAGGGGCGCCTTCTCGGAAAAAAGGAAAGGCAGTGCGCCGAAGGCGGTGAGAACGACCCAGCCTATCGTGGTGATGGCCAGGCCTTCGCGCGTGCCCAGGGGATCCTGTTGCAGTCTCCGTCGGAAGAGCAGGAACAGGACGGCGCCGACGGCGATGCCGGCACCCACGCCGATCTCAAGCCCCAGGATCTCGCCAGGGTCCTCCCGTTCGTTGATCGCGATGCACAGCGGAATGGCCATGAAGGCCGCGAAGATCATCAGCAGCAGGCCGAGGACCGCGGTGGTGGCGCGTTTGTTCACTGGTCCGCGGGCTCCGTGAAGAGCCGGCGGACCTCCGGCAGGGAGGTCTCGGTGGCGAAGACGATCACACGTTCGCCCGGTTCGATGATCGTCTCGCCGCGCGGGATGATCACTTCCTCGCCGTGCACCACCGCGCCGATCAGGGCATCTCTGGGCAGCAGCGGCGCGACGTCACGCAAGGGACGGTTGACCACCGCCGACCCGGCGACCGGGACAATCTCCTGCACCTCGGCCTTCAAATCGTCGAAATGCGCGACGCTCAGCACCGGTCCGCCGCGCACATACTTCAGGATCGCGTCCACGGCCAGCAGCCGCGGGTTGATGACGGCATCCAGACCGATCCGCTCGGCGATCGGCACGAAATCCGGTTCACTGAGGTAGACGATCGTCTTGCCGGCTTCGTGCTCCTTGGCCAGCAGCGCGGACATGACGTTGGCCGCGTCGTCCTCCTGCACGCTGCAGAAGACCTGCGCGTGCTTTAAGCGGACCTCCTCGATCAGGTCCGGGTCGAGCGGCGAGCCGTGCAGGACGGTGACCCCCTCCAGTTCGCCGGACGCCTGAAGACAACGCTCCTGACTGGGATCGATCAACGTCACGTCGGAAATGCGCAGGTGGAGGCGGCGGGCCAGACTGATGCCGAGGCGCGTGGCGCCGCAGATCACCACCTTCCTTACTTTCTTGACGCGACGGAAAAGCTGCCCCAGGAAGAGGTCCACCAGATCGCGGGGGATGATGACGTGAATACGGTCATTCCCTAGAACCTGCTCGTCGCCGTGCGGGATGATGACGTCTTCGCCGCGCTGGATCGCCGCGATCAGGAATTCGTCCGGCACGACCTCGCGGATCTGACGCAGCGTCCGGCCGGCGATCGGCGCGTCCTCGGGCACCAGGAAGACCATCAGCAAAACGCGTTTGTCCGCGAAGTGGGCGATCTCCGTGGCGCCGGCGGTGAAGACCAGCGCCTCCATCGCATCCACCGCGATCGCCTCGGGGTTGATGACCTTGTCGATGTTGAGCTGCTTCTGGCTGAGTACGGAACCGGGAACGGCATAGTCGGGATTCCGGATGCGGGCCACACGCGTCTTCACGCCGTAATTGGCGGCCAGCAGGCAGACGATCATGTTCAGTTCGTCGGAGTTTGATACCGCGATGACCATCTCGGCCTCGCGGATGCCCGCTTTCTCCAGAACCGCGGGCGAGGCCCCGTTGCCCTCGACCACCATGGCATCGATCTTGGCGGCCAAGGCCCGAGCCGTCTCGTGGTTGTTCTCCACGACGACCACGTCGTTGTGCTCTTCCGCCAGTTCCTCGGCCAGGTTCGAGCCGATCGCGCCGGCACCGACAATCAGTATTCGCATGCGATCCCGCTTCCCGTGTCTGCCCGCTGACAAGACAAACGCTAGCCCGCTCCCGTTTCGGTAAGACCTGATCGTCGGCGATAACGCTCAAACGTCAAGGAGAACCGAAGCACACGAATACCGCGGTGTCCCACATCGCATTGGAGAAGGTGGAGGATGACCGCGCCCGGAAGCGTCAGCGGTTCGCCACGCAGAACCCGGGGAGGCACCGGATCATCCGTGACGGTCCGCAGATCCAGTCGCGTTTGTCTTTCAACCCCTTCTGTCATAGACTCCTCTGCGCATCCAAGGTTTCTGGTGGAACCCAAGGCTCTTGATACGCAGGACTGCTCATGTGGGATGAAGTCGATAAACGCGGCGCACGCTTCCTTGAGCTCAAAGCCCTGATGGAAGACCCGAGCGCGCCGGGAAGACCGCAGTACGCCTCCTGGTTGCGCGAGTACGGCCGCCAGACCAAGTTCGGCGAACTCTACGAGCGGTATCTGACCGCGGAGAAGTCGGTCCACGAAGCGCAGGCCATCATCGCTGACGCACAGGCCGATCCGGAGTTCAAGGCGCTGGCGCAGGAGGAACTCGCGCCCGCCAAGGCGTCGATGACGCAACTCCGCGAGTCTCTGCTGGAGATGGTCGAGGAAGAAGACGAAGATGCCGGCCGAAACGCCATCATTGAGATCTACGCCGGCGTCGGCGGCGAGGAATCGGCGCTCTTCACCCGCGACCTCTTCCAGATGTATCAGCGTTTCTGCGACCGGAGGAAGTGGAAGCTGACCGTCACGGACACGTCCGAATCGGAGCGTGGCGGATTCAAGGAAGTCAATTTCCGCGTGGAAGGCACCGGGGCCTTCGAGGCGTTCCGTTTCGAGGGCGGCGGACATCGCGTCCAGCGTGTTCCCGAGACCGAGGCGCAGGGGCGCATCCACACCAGCATGGCCCGCGTGGCGGTGCTGCCCGAGGCGGAGGACGTCGACATCACCGTGGATCCCAAGGAAGTCCGCGAAAGCTTCTGCGCGGCCGGCGGTCCGGGCGGTCAGAACGTCAACAAAGTCGCCTCGCAGTGCCAGCTGCTTCACGAACCGACCGGCATCCTGGTGCGCTGCATGGAAACGCGCAGTCAGATCCAGAACCGCGCCCGCGCCTGGCAGATCCTGCGTTCAAAGCTCTACGCGCTGCGCAAGGCCGAGGCGGACAAGGCGCGCGGCAACCAGCGCATGGGACAACTGGGTTCGGGCGACCGCAGCGAGCGCATCCGCACCTACAACTTCCCGCAGAGCCGCTGCACCGACCACCGACTGGAGGGTGACGACAAGAATCAGGACGTCGAGTCGGTCATGGATGGAAACCTCGACGGGATTCACGCCCGCCTTCGCTCCGCGGTCAAACGGGCAGGCCGAACGTCGAACGCGGACGCGTAACGACCCATGAGCACTCCCAATTCCAGCAGCGCTACACCGACCGGATCGCGCCGGATCTGGACCACGCTGGATCTGTTGAAGTGGACCAGGGACTTCTTCGCCCGCAAGGGCATCGAGTCGCCGCGCCTGGAGGCCGAACTGCTCCTGGCCGGCGCCGTGGGCTGCGAACGGGTCAGGCTCTACACGGACTTCGAGAAGCCGCTCGACGAGGATGTACTGATCAAGTTCCGCGAGTGGGTCAAACGCCGGGCCGATCAGCGCGAACCGCTGGCCTACATCCTCGGCCACGCCCAGTTCATCGAGCTCCAGATCGAAGTTTCGCCCGCGGTGCTGATTCCGCGCACTGAAACCGAAGAACTGGCCGTCTGGGGACGCACGGTCCTGAAGGAATGGCAGGACCGGCCGGAACTCCGCGTGCTCGATCTCGGCACGGGCTCCGGCTGTCTGGCGCTGGCGCTGGCCTGCGTCACGCCAAACGCGCGCGTCACGGCCGTGGACATCTCGCCGGATGCATTGGCGATCGCGGGCCGCAATGCCGCGAAGCTTCAGTTGACGGAACGCGTGAAGTTTCTGGAGAGCGACCTCTTTGCCGCGCTGCCTGCAGAACTCCGCGGCTCCTGCGATCTGATCGTCGCCAATCCTCCTTACATCGATCCCGACATCAAGAACACCCTGGCGCCTGAAGTGCGCGACCACGAACCTCCGCAGGCGCTTTTTGCCGCACAGCAGGGACGGGCCATCATCCACCGGATCGTGGACGAAGCACAGGAATGGCTGAAGCCGGGCGGGTGGCTGGGGATGGAGATCAGCCCCGAACAGGCCGCATCCTTGCGCGAACGCCTGCAGGCCAGGGGCGTCTTTGCGAGCGTCGAGATCCGCAAGGATGCCCGGCAACTGGACCGAATGATCCTCGCGCACCGTTGAGCCGATCCATTGAACAACGCAGACGACCGCACGGTCCATGGCACGGGCACGGCATCATGGTCTCACCACGATCGGCAGCCCGTTGAAAAAGGGGCTGTTCTTCCCCCTCTTCCCTCTGTGCTGCCCATTACCCACATCTTCCGGCTCCCCCTTTCCTGTAGG
>CAYSBP010000222.1:0-5545 GCA_964429255.1 uncultured Planctomycetia bacterium | reverse complement strand
CCTCGTAACGGACACCGGAAAGAGTCCCAGCAAAGACGAGGTGGACATCGATGGCAAGCTTGATGAAAACAACGAGAAGATCATCACCTGGCAAGAAGCCAAATTTTACCAACTCGATCATGGCGACGTATCCCAAGACCCAGGTCCATGGCCCTATCCGCGCACCTGGTTCCCGATCTTGCGCTGCTTCTATCACACCAAGAACCCTGAATCCGATTCGAGAAGGAGTACTGCGCAAGAAATCTTCAACTTGGCCATCGATGGCAACTTCTTCCCCTCGGAACCGCAGTGGGAACTGAATGCTGCGGCGAACAACCCAAACTTAAAGAGGAAGTAGCGGTTGTTGAAGGTCAGCCGTACGCGACCACCAGAAACGCCGTGCTGAAGTCCCGCCGTCTTCTGATCCTGCTCGTTGATCATGGGGAAAAGGTGGCAGACGCCGCCCCATCCGGTGAATGGGTTGTCGTGGAACTGCCCTCAGCGGGGATTGTGGCTTAGTCGCCGCTCGCCGCGCACGGGTCCAAGGATGCCGGAGCGATACTCGATGGCGAGCTGCAACTCCTCACTGCGACCCCATTCGAAGACCAACGGCTTCAGTTCGCCACGGGCGTCGTACAGGAACTTATCGGTCGCCTTTTGCTCCGTGCGATTCGACGGATTGCCACGGCGATCCTTCTGGTAGACGCTCACGTAGCCGTAGAAGGGGATCTTGCGGTAGTCGGACGGTATATACCGTTCGCCCGCTGCACCCGTGAAGACAGGTGGCGACAAGGTGATCTCCTTCCCCGCCGCGGCCACCGTGAAGTCCGCCTTGATCGGCCCGCCCCACTTCACCGATACCTCCTTGTTGGCCTCGACCGAAAAGGACGTCTTGTCGCCTTTCAGCATATACACGCGTTCGGTGGCCCGCTCGAAGAGCGCAAAGACCAGGTCGTATGCGCCGGCGGGCAGATCGCGAACGTGTTGCGTTGGCGAGAACCCGAACGAGGCGTCCGTTCCCTGCGCAATGACCATGTGGATGCGCAGATTATCGGCCTTCTGCGGGTAGATGTAATCCTTGAAGAGGGTCACCTTGCCCGTCTGATAATAGGCCATGGGCCGCACCTCGACCATCTTGCCGCCCGGATGGACCACCAGTTCGAAAAGTTGGTCGCCCACAAACATGTGCCGGCCCAGATACGCAACAGGCTGCGTGTCCACCAGGATCACGTCGCGTCCCAGATCGTTAAAGAGCCCGTTTCCGTCATCGTCGATCAGCACCAGGGTGTTCTTCTGGGTGAGCCGGGCCACCCGGGCACACAGACGCACGACTTGGAACTCGCCAGCCACCTTGGTGGCCTGGAGCTTGAACGTGTAGATTCCCGTGGTGCCGTCGTCGTAGGAGGCCGAGTAGGCGAACGGTCCGGCATCGCCCTCGGGTCCGACGGCAGAAAGCTCCCCTCCGCCGGGCTTCTTGTCTCCATCCAAATCCAGCCAGATGGCGCGCTGTCTCAACGCCCCCCGCAGGACCGGCCGCGGCTTTCCATCCGCGTCGGCACCCTCGTGCGGAAGATTCAGTTCGACCGGCGTCCCGTCGACTGGAAATGCCACCTTGGCGACGGCGCCGCGATCAAACAGCCCCGGCGTCATGATCTGATAGGCGTCTTTCAGAAGCTGCTCTTCCGTATCGACTTTCCGCCAGGCCGCGTCGCCCTCACCGGCCAGCAGCGGAAGGGCCAGGCCGCAGACCCCCAGCAGTCCCCCTATCCGATAGAAGTAGCGCGCAATGTCCATCACCGGTCTCCTTTCGGTTCCGTTCATCAGATGGGACGTTCCGGTCGCCGAGTTATTGCGCAGATTCTCCACCGATCAACCCGTCGTCGCACGCCGAAATTCGTCGATCACGCGGGTCAGTTCATTCTCCACCTCGGGCGGGCGGACGAGTTCTTCGAACCATGCATCGTGGAGGACCGCATCGACCCGCTTGGGCTTCAGTTCCTGGTCCAGGTCCTTCTTGGTCAGCGGCGACGGTGCTTGACGAAGACCAGCCTGTGCCAGCAGCGTGGCAACCCGGAAGGGCGATGTGATCCCGCGGTCGTACACATTCAATACACGACCCGAGCGGAAGAGGTCGGGCTGTTCCACGGCCCGCTCGATCGACCGCGCAACCGTCTCGGCACTGGTCATGCTGTTGGGCGTGTCGATCAAGCGTGGATAGCTGCGCAGCTTGGTGAGGGTGTTGCGCGGCATGGGCAGTGGCGAATAAAGCTGTCGCGGACGCAGGATGCACAAGGGTCGGTTGCCGGCCTCGCGCAGCAGGAGCGCATCGCCGCAGGCCTTGGTCCAGGAATAGAAACACGCGGGATGCGGCGGCGAGTCCGGTTCGAAGGGCCTGCCCTCTCCATCGTACGGCCCGTCCCAGATGCACCCGCTGGACAACTGAATGAGCAATCCGGCGGATGACATCGCCCGCCAGAGGTTCAGCGGCGCCGTCACGTTGCAGCGGAAGGCTTCCAGCGCGTGGTCTTCGCACCACCGGAGGTCGGTCTTGCCGGCTGTGTTGACCACCACATCCGGCCTTAGTCGCGCGAGCGTCTCCGCGTCCAGGCACCCGAGTTCGGCCGTGTAATGGAGTTCATCCGGAACACGCAGCCGTCCCTTAAGAAAAGTCCCCAAGTGTCCCCGACCGATAAGCAGGAGCCGACCGTTTTGCACACGCATCCCTCAAGAGGTGTTCTGTGCAAACAAGCGTAGCGCCACGAGGAGATGAAGTCAATCTTTACGTCGCTGCCGCCTCCCGTGCCCTGGCGTTTCGTAAGGCCCGCGGGGTGTAAACCCAAACGCTGCCAAAACTGGCTCGCGAAGTACCTACACGACGAGAAACCACCGTCGAAGGCGAGGCCCGTAATCAGCCGACCAGGTTGCTCGCGCAGCGACCGACCGGCGTACTTGCCGCGGCTCCGGTTCAGATCCTTCATTGGCGAACGGTTCGTGGTTGTGCTTCGGCGGCAACAAACTGGGTGCTAGCCCGGATTATTCATGGGCCCCTTCCCATGAATAATCCTCTTCGACTCGGCCGCTCCCGAGGCCTCGCTCAGGGCTAACCTGGATGATTCACGCTCGCGGCGCCGGCCGTCTGCAACGCCCATCCCTCTGAGCGTGAATAATCCAGGCTAGGCGCTAAAGTGCCGATGAGACGCCGGACGATACGCCACCGAGGGCCATGGGCCTGCCGTATCGGATGACGTGTTTCGATCTTGGTCACACGGGAGCCGCGCGATGAGTATCACGCCGGAGGTACCTCCGGTCCTGAATCTCTTTCTTTCGGGAAACGCGCGTCTGCCCGTCTGCCCCGTCGTCTTCACGCGTCTTTCGGCGGCGCTGGGCAGCAGCGACACGAGCCAGAACGAACTGGCTTCGATCCTGAAGACCGATGTGGCGTTGACGGCCGCCGTCCTGCGCGTATCAAATTCGGCTTTCTATGGCGCTTTGCGCCAGATCAGCACCGTTGACCAAGCGATCCTGCGGATCGGCTATGCCGAAGTCTGGAAGATCGCGGTCGGACTGAAGGCGAAGGAGATCTTCTGTGCAACGGGGGGGGCCGTCTTCCACAACTGGCTCTACCACCACTCGCTCTATACGGGGCTCTTTCTTCGACAGTTGGGCCGGGCGGTAAATCCCCAGTGGGACGAGTTCTTCTTCACGGCTGGCATCCTTCATGACCTCGGTCGCCTGGTCCTGGCGCAGGTGGATGCCAACTACCCGAAGGCATGCATGGAGGTGGGCGCGTTCACCAGCCACGGATCGCAGTGGGAACGCCAGCAGTACCAGGCGGATCACGCGCAGATCAGCGCAGCTTTGATCGAGTTCTGGAACCTGCCCAAACTGCTCAGTTCCATGATCGAAGCGCATCACTCGCCGTCCGCCTCAGACCGGATCAAAGTCTGTCTGTGGGCGGCTGACGTGTGGAGCTATGTCGTCAGCAACCCCGGCACACTGGACCCGAAGGTCGGCGGGAACCTTCTCGAGACGAAGGTCTTCCCAGCGGTGAAGATCAACAAGGAGGAGGCGGCCAAGATCGCCAAGCGCGTGGAAGACGAGAAACTCTCGCTGACACACGAATAGCCGCCGGACCAGGGGTCGACGTCAGAACCATTTTCGTCTGCACAGCCACAACAACATCCCTGCGGCCATTGCGGTCATGACCCCCGTGTAGACCCAAACGCCATACGGATGATCCTTCAGCGGAAGATGGTCGAAGTTCATCCCGAACCAACTGGTCAATATCGAAAAAGGCAAGGTCAGCGTGAACAGAACGGTCAGCACGCGCATGACTTCGTTGGTGCGTGCGTTGGCCAGGGCCAGATACACGTCGCGTGCGGCATCGATGGTATCGCGGCAGACGTCCAGATCGTCTTCGATCTGGTTCAGGTGGTCGAGGATATCACGGAAGTAAGGAGCCGTTTCCTGACTCATCACCGGGTGGTTCAGACGCATTAACCGCTGAATGATCTCGCGGTGATCGCTCATCTGACGGCGCAGGCTCATGACGCGGCGCTTCAAGTCCAACAAATGCGCCAGGGTCTCCTCACGGCCGACTTCCTGAAGCTTGTCCTCGGCATCTTCGACTTCGCCCTCGATCCGGTCTACCATGGCGAAGAACTGATCTACGGTCGCGTCCACAATCTCGTGCAACAAGAAAGCGGGTCCACGCCCCAACCCACGCTTGGGATCGCGTTTGGCGCGGTCCAGGAGCACCTGAATGAACGGCAGTGTGGCATTGCAGTAACCGACGACGTAGTTCCGGCCCAGGAAGAGATCCACTTCGTGAGTCGGATGGTCATCGCCATTCCCGTTCCCATTTCCTTTTCCGGCGTCGTTATTGCCCTGTGGCTTTTCCGGGCGAAAGCTCGGATTGGGCGCCAGGATCACCAGGAACAGGTGGTCGCGATACTCGTCCAGCTTGGGATAGCGGCTGATGTGCTGGCAGTCTTCGATGGCCAAGGGGTGGAATGCGAAAACTTCATCGAGCACGAAGGTTTCGTCCGGTGTCGGCTTCTGCAGGTTGACCCAAAGCATCCCCTCGCCCGAACGCACGATGGTGCGCATCTCGTCTTCGTCGAGGTTCTGCTTCAGCGCACCGTCAGCCGTACGATAGTAGCTCGTGATCACCGTTAAACGCCCCACCACCCAGGCGCCTTGCCAAGGATCGCGCGATTGTAGTCGACGATGGATTGAGTCAAGGGCTTTATGCGTCGCCCGGGCGAAGAGGGTGCGTAGCCGAAAAGTGACGTCCAGGACCTGGTGCCATGGATACGCACCCGAAGCCGATCAAACAGAGCGATGGGACCTGTGTGCGTATCCGTGGTGGGCTGTCAGTCTCAGCCAGTCCACGGACACCGCATAAGGCCGCGGTGTCCATGGCACCACCCACATCGCACCACACACGTGCCCAATAGGACTACCCACTCGGGCGAAGAAAGTGCACGACCGGTGCTGCGTACCCCCCAAATGGTGCCATGGATACGCACCCAGATCATCGAGCCGAAAAGGTGCAACCTATGTG
>CAYSBP010000221.1:0-5580 GCA_964429255.1 uncultured Planctomycetia bacterium | reverse complement strand
CATACGCCGCCACGCCGAAGGCCACCGCCACGTTGAGACTCGCTTTCACTCCGTGCATCGGCAGATCGCAGAGCAGATCACAGGCCGCGATCGTCTCGGCGGATAAACCCGCCACCTCATTGCCGACGACCAGACACGTCGGCGCACGGATCCGACCCTCGGCGATGGCCCTGCTCAGCGGAATGCTGGCGGGCGTCTGTTCCAGTCCGACGATGAGCACCCCGCGTTTCTTTAGTGACGGGAGGATCTCCAGCGCGCCGGTGCAGTGTTCCCACGCCACGACCTTTTCGGCGCCGAGACTGGTCTTGGTGATTTCTTTGCGCGGCGGGCAGCCGGTGATGCCGCACAGATACAGCCGCCCGAAGCCCGCGCCGTCGGCCGTACGGAAGATCGAGCCCACGTTCCACAGACTGCGCACGTCCTCCAGCAGCGCGCTGAACGGGTCGGTTGTTCCGGCGGGAGACGACTGCGCACCACCGGTCCTCGTCAGGCGTTGCTGCTGACGTTCCACCTGTTGCAGGATGTCGAGTGAACGGAACGTGATCACCTGACCGCAGTTCGGGCATGGGCCGTTCTTGCCCGCACGGTCGTCGGGCACTTCAAACGCATGCCTGCACGTGGGATTCGGGCAGCGGGTTAGCATGGGGGGCCTGGTGGCTGGGGCGGGGGAGGCGGAGGCTGCGCGGGCGCGACCGCTGAAGCCGGCGCAGACGGAGCCGTTGGCGCGATCGGTGCCGCCGGAACAACATCCATCGGGCGATTCCCGCCGGTCATCCAGACCAGCAGGCGAAAGAGCGCCAGCAGTACCAGGATGCGCATAGCCGTTCCTTTGCGTAGGGCGCCACCGATCCAGTATCAGGTGGCGCACAATCCGTCGTCTGCGCCCTCCGCGTCCGCTGCGATGAAGAATAGGTCAGACACCGTCGCGCAGATCGAAGACCACCTTGAACGCGCCGCTTTTTCCCGAGAAGAACGCATCATCCAGCGCCTGACGGTACTGCGTCAGGGGGTACGTGCGGTTCACCAGCGCCTTCAGCGGCGCGCCGCGGTCGTGCTGCGCGGCGAGCGTTTCCAGCGAGAGTTGCAGCGTCTTCCTTCGCCGGCCGTCCAGATCCTCCCAACCGTACGCATACGCGCCGTGCAGTGTGAGTTCCTTGTACCAGAGACTCGTCATGTCGACGTTCTTCGGGATACCCGGCATGCCGACCATGACCACCAAGCCCCGCGGTGCGGCCAGGCGCAGGCCGTCATCGATCGTCTGCGATGACCCGACGCAGTCGAGCACCACCGGTACGCCGCCCAGCAAGACCGGCTTGCCGATCTCCGGCTGGTGGATGCTGCCGCCGCACTTCTCGAGTGCCCACGTGTAGAGCGCCGCGCTGTCCATCCCGCCGGTGAAAACCTCATCGGCGCCGTACCGCCTGGCCAGGTCGGCCTGCACGCCGAAGCGTGCGGAGGCCAGCACGCGCCCCTGGCCGCCGACGGCGCGGTAACCGGCGATGGTCAGCAGGCCAATCGTGCCGCAGCCCAGGATCAGGATGGTCGTGTCCTTGTGCAGCGGACATTTCAGGGCTGCATGCAATGCGCAGGCGAACGGTTCGGCGATGACCGCCTCTTCATCGCTCAGTACGTCCGGCACGGCGTAGAGTTGGCTGCGGTGGACGACCATCGCCGAACTCCATCCGCCGCCGGTCGAGCGGCAATAGCCGGTCTGGATACCGCCGGCGATGCTGCCCTTCAGGATGTTCGTGCAATGAGCGTAGAAGCCCTTCGAACAGGGCTCGCAATGCGGCGTGATCCCGCGGACGGTGCAACCCAGCGCCGGTTCGATGACGACCCGCTGGCCGACCGTGAAGTCGCTCCCAGCCTCGGCGCCCATCTCGGTGATCGTCGCCACCAACTCGTGGCCGGGGATGAAGGGCGTTGAAACGAAGGGCGAGAAGTACGGGCTGCCCTTGCAGGCGACCGTGGAGAGGTCCGAGCCGCAGACGCCGCAGAGGAGCGGACGGATCTTGACCCAGTCGGCTGCAGGAAGTTTGGGCTCCTCGGTCTCGGTCAGGCGAAGACAGGATGCTCCGCTGGTGGCCAGGCCGCGGACCTTGCCGCCAAGAGCCCGCACCAACAGCCAGCGAGGGACAGAGCGTATGTATTGAAGGGCTTGCATGCTGCGGAGGAGGTTAGCATCGTCGGGCGTTGGTGGCAACCGTAGAGGCAACTGAAAGTCGCACGCCTGCGCTACGCAGCCCCGCTGGATCGGCGCACCCCAACGCGCTTGTCCCGCCGCGTTGCTTCGATTAAATAAGGCGCCACGAGGGGAGATTGCGGTATGGCGTTGAGCGAGCAGGAGGTCCGGCATATCGCGCTGCTGTCACGCTTGCAGCTCACGGACGGCGAGGTGAAACGGTATCGCGAGCAGATCGCGAAGATCCTCGAGTACGTCGAGAAGCTCAAGAGGCTGGACACCACCGGCGTCGAACCGATGATCAGCGCGTCGGTGCAGGGCAATGTCTTCCGGGTCGACGAACCGCGCCCCAGTCTTCCGCGTGAGGCCGCCTTCCAGAGCGCACCGTCGCACGACGATGAGTATTTCAGAGTTCCACCGGTGATCGAGTGAATGGTTCATTTCTCATGGATCATTTGTCCTGGGGCTGTCCGGTGAAGGTGGTGGCTACGCCCGCAGGTCGCCCCATGAGCAATGAATAATGATCAATGCCTCAATTGAACGGTTTCTTTCCCGTTGCTGAGGGACTTCAGCATCTTTACGCGAGTAGGTTCGAGGTCCTGTAGTGTTCGTGCCATGGTCTCGACGGGGACGCCGGCGCCGATGTCCTGGTAGGGGCGTTCGGCGGGCGGATGGGTGTTCAACCAGATTCGGATACTCTTATGGCTTCGGCGGTCGATAATGCGTGCATCGATCTGCTCGGGGACGGATGTGCCGTACCAGTTCTCACCAATCAGGATTTCGTGCCTGGCCGCCTGTCGGGTGGCGGTCGTGACGGGCAGGGCACGCAGGTTGGCGCCGATGGTACGATCGAAGGCGTTTCGCTCCACCAGCAGTTGCTGTGGCGCGACGGCATTTCGGAAGACGAGCCCTTCGCGACACCCATCGAAACGGCACCCTTTGATCAGAAGCGCCCACCGCGCGGTATCGTAGGAGGCGAAGAGACCGCCGTTGCCCTTCAACGTGCAGTGGACCAGGAAGGCCGCGCCGCCGGCCAGTGCGTAGTGCGGCGTGTCGGTCAGTGCGCAACCGAGCCATTGAATGGAGCCTGAAGACTGTGTGATGCCGACGGATCTCAGTTGCACCCCGCGCAGTTCGCTCATTTCCGTGCCGGCCAGGAAGAGTCCCGCCGTCTGGCCCTTCTCGGCGCAGATCTCGATTCGCGTGCCGCCGAGGCCATCCGCGAGCAGTCGACCGCTGATCCAGAGCGTACCGGTGGTGCGTGTGTCGGGTTCGCCTTTCCGCATCGGCGCTGCGGCGTTGGGATCGGCGCGCAGATACAGTACAGCGCCCGCTTTCAAGGAAAGCGTCCGGCCGGAAGGGACCAGCAGCGCGCCGTGGATCAGTGCCGGCGAGTTGGCGGCGCTCAGTTCGAGGTCCTGATCGAGCAGGCCGGAGAGGATGGTCTTGTAGCCGGCCACGTTCAGCATGGGCTTGTTCGGTCGCGGCGCCGGCAGATCGGGAAGTTGGATCAGTTCGGCCGCCGGTCCTCCGTCTGCGGTCTTCGGCGGCGGCAGCAGATACCACGAGATGTCCGGTTCGAGGACGTCGGGTGGAGCTTGTTCCTCTTCGGCCCGCGCGGTAAGCCCGGCAAGCGCTACGAGGACCGTGAGAGAGCAGATGCTGAGTGGGCGCATGGCGCTCAACGGTGTGAACGGGTCACACTCGATTCGACGACCGACGGCCGTCACGAGCTTACGTATCGTCTGGGCATAGCGCTGGTCTGAAGATGGATTTCGGAAATGGCTGGTGGTGGCGGCGACGGCGCCATCCGGAGGATTGCGGTACGTTACGGCGCGGGCGCCGATTCGAAGAAGAAGGGCACGATCACATCCGAGAGATCGCAGCGGACGCACATCTGATAGACCTGCGCGACCTTGCCGTACGGCGCGTCGCGATCGCCGCGGACGTAAACCTTGGGCTTCTCACGCGCCAGGCCCACTTCCTTGAGGCGCTGTTCCAGATCGCCGATCTCGATTTCCTGTCCGCTCAAGGTCACCGTGCCGTCCTTGCGCACACTGATGTTCAGGACTGCACCGGCGGCCGTGCCGCGCGGCGTGCCCTGGTCGCCAGCGGCCAGCCGGATCTCCAAGTCTACTTCATCTTCCTGCTTGATCGTGGTGGCCAACAGAAAGAAAATCAGCAACAGGAAGACGATGTCGACGAGCGGGGTCATCGGCAGTGTGAAGTCGTCCTCTTCGGTGAGTTCCTTCACGACGTCTTCGCCTCCGCATCGCCGCCGGCCGGTGTATCCTTGGGCTTGTTATCCCTGCCGGTGACGTTGACCGCGGGTTGCACGATCAGTTGCGCGGGCGTGGGCACGTGCGTGATGATCGCCTTCTCGAGGTCCCCGTCTTCCTGGAAGGTGTCGTCAATGTTGGGCGGCGTGCCCGGTCCTGTGGCCGGCGTCATCGTGCGCGTCTCGAGATTCTCTTCGATGTCTTCGATCCGGCGGATGCTGCGGCGCGCCTTCCGGTCGATCGTGACGATGGCGTCGATCGCGCGCTCCTCAACTTCTCGCGCCATGTCGTCGGCCTTGCCCCTCATCCAGAAGTACAGGATCTGCAGCGGAATGGCGACCAGCAGGCCCCAGGCGGTGGTCAGCAAGGCAACCGCCACGCCCGTGGCCAGGTCCTCGGTCTTGCCCAACGCGCCGCTCGCGGCCACCCGGTCAAACGCCATGATCAGACCTTGCACGGTGCCCAGAAGCCCCCACAGCGGCGCGACGTTGCTGGAGATACCGATCACACGACAGTTGCGCCGCAGGTCGTAAAGCATGCGCGAGCCTTCGTCCTGCACCGCCAGCTCCATCTCCTGCCGCGAGGTTCCGTGGCGCAGGAGCGCGGCGTAGAGCAGACGCGCCAGCGAAGATTGCCGATCGAGACAGAGTGCCAGGCCCGCATCCACGCCGCGCGTGTCCACCGCCAGAATCAGTTCCTTGTCGAAGCCGGCCGGCACATGTTTCGAGCGGCGCAGTTCGATAACCCGCTCGAAGAAGAACGCCAGACCGGTTACGGAGCAGGCCAGGATCGGCCACATGCAGAGGCCGCCCTTGAGGAAGAGATCCCAGAGCGTGGAATCTTCGCCCAGGATCGTGCTCTTGCCTTTTTCTTTCGTCGCGGCCGGCGGGGCGTCTTTCGCGGCTTCCGCCGCCGTGGTCATGACGGCTGTGCCGAAGGAGAGAATCAAGGCCAGAAAAAGTCCGCCCGTCAACAGGCATCGTCGTTGCAGAAGTCGTGTCATCGTCGTCATCATTCCTGGCGGCTGGTGTTCAGCGACAACCTACTGGAAAGGTCGATTATCCTCAACCGCTTGTCCTCAAGCGTCAAACGCATTCACGTACGTCCGGGGGGAGGGGG
>CAYSBP010000220.1:0-5585 GCA_964429255.1 uncultured Planctomycetia bacterium | reverse complement strand
CTAGCCGTACCGGCCCTCGATGTACTCCTCGGTGCGCTTGTCCTTCGGCTTCAGGAACAGGTCTGCCGTAGGACCGTGCTCGATCAGGTGTCCACTGAGCATATAGATGCACTCGTGACTGACCCGGCGCGCCTGCGCCATGTTGTGGGTCACGATGACGATCGTGTAGCGTTTGTGGAGTTCGCTCAGGAGGTCCTCGACCGCCTCCGTTCCCTGCGCGTCGAGCGCGGAACAGGGCTCATCCATCAGCAGGATCTCGGGTTTCAACGGCAGCAGGCGGGCGATGCAGAGCTTCTGCTGCTGCTCCAGTTGCAGTTCCGTGGCGCGGCTCTGCAGCCGGTCCTTGACCGCATCCCAGAGGAAAACCTCCCGCAGCACCTGCTCGACCACTTCCCGCTCGGCGGCACGCGAAGGCGGCCGGAAGTCCGGGTGAATGCGCAGGCTGAAACAGACGTTCTCGTAAATGGAAAGCGGAAGCGGGTTGGGCCGCTGAAAGACCATGCCGACGGCCTTGCGCAGTTCGAGCAGCGAAACGTCGGGGTCGTGGATATTCCGCCCAAGTACGATGACCTGCCCCTTGGTTCGCACATTCAGGAACCGTTCGTTCATCCGGTTGATGCACCGCAGCAGCGTGGTCTTGCCGCAGCCGGAAGGTCCGATCAGGGCCGTGATCAGCCGCGGTTTGATCTGCGCGTTCACGTCCAGCAGAGCGTGAAATGACCCGTACCAGAGGTTCAGATCCTTCACCTCGATACCGTTCTCGGCAGGTACCTGTGTGTCGGTCATCCGAAGACTCCGTGCACGTAGTCGTAGGTCGTCTGGTTGCCCGGGTTATCCGAGAAGATCAACTCCGTGTCGGCGACCTGCACGACATGCCCCTGGTTGATGAAACACGTCTGGTCGGCCAACCGCCGCGCCTGTTGAACCAGGTTCGTGATCAGGATGATGGTCATCCGTTCCTTCAGGCTCTCCAGCACATCCTCGATCCGCATGGTCGTGACCGGATCGATGGCGATGGAGAACTCGTCCAGGCAGAGCACCTCGGGATCGTGACTTAACGCTCGCGCGATCGTCAGCCGCTGCTGCTGGCCACCGGAAAGCAGGGTGCCCAGGTGCTCCAGCCGATCCTTCACCTCGTCCCACAAAGCGGCCTGTTTGAGGCATCGCTCGACGATTTCGTCGAGCACTTCAGGATCGCGCAGGCCGGCCATGCGGGGCGCGAAGGTAACGTTATCGCGAACCGAGAACGGCAACCCGACCGGCAGCGGAAAGACCATGCCGAGGCGGCGGCGCAACTCGCAGACGTCCCGCACCTGAGCGGTGTCTTCGCCATCGATCGCGATCTGCCCCTGAGAACGCGCGCCCGGCGTCAATTCCAGCGTCCGGTTAAGCGCCTTCAGCATCGTGGTTTTGCCGGAATTGGCCGGGCCGATGACGCCGAAAATCGAATTGCGGGGCACGCAGAGCGAAACGTCATGAAGGACCTGGCGCGGGCCGTACCACGCCGAAAGATTCCGAATCTCGATCTTGTTCGACCGGTTCATGACACACCTACCACTTCTTGCGCGCACGCAGGCGCGTGCGCACGATTACCGCGGCGCTATTGAAGACCAGCACAAAGCCAACCAGCACCACCGCCGTGGCGTAGAGCATCGCTTCAGGCACATTCGGCACCTGCGTGGAAACCGTATGCAGGTGATACGAGAGCGCCATGCACTGTTCGGTCGGCCGGTAGATGAACAGACCGCCGGACTGGGCCGCCTTGTAAAGGATCGCGCCCGTGAACATGATCGGCGCGGTCTCTCCGGCCGCGCGGCAGACTTCGAGGATCAACCCCGTCAGGATGCCGCTGATGGAGTTGGGGAGCACGATGGTCCGGATGACCTGCCAGCGGGTTGCGCCCAGATTCCAGCAGGCCTCCCGGAACGACTTCGGAACCGAGGCCAGCGCCTCCTTGGTCGAGACGATGATGACCGGCAGGGTCATGATCGCGATGGTGAGCGACGCGGCCAGAATGGACTTGCCAAGGCCGGCGAAGAGTACGAACGCGCCCACACCAAAGAGCGCGTGGACGATGCTGGGCACGCCCGCCAGATTCACGACGGCCAGACTCACGACACGGGTCAACCAGTTGTCCTCCGCCAGTTCGTTCAGGTAGATGCCGGCCATGATGCCAATCGGCGCGGCCACCAGCAGCGAGAAGACCACCAAGTAGATGGTGCCGACCAGCGCCGGCCAGATGCCACCGGCACGCATGCCTTGACGGGGAACATCCGTGATGAACTCCCAGCTCAACGCGGGCCACGAGCGGATGACCAGATAGACCAGCAGGATGATCAGCGGCGCCAGGATAATGCACGACATGGCGCCGAAACCCCAACGCACGAGTCGCTCCACACGCAGCTTGCGCAGCGTCTGAGGACTGGCGGCGAAGCGGGGCAAGGCAGGCGTTCTGGCCTCGGAGGCGCTCATCGTTTGCCCCTCACTCCGCGCACGATGAGGTCGGCGGCGAGATTGATGACGAACGTGATCACAAAGAGGACGATGCCGACCACGAAGAGCGCCTGATAGTGCCGCGCCTCGGGCGGATAGCCCTCCGGGCCGGCGATCAGGCGGGGCGCCTCGCCCAGTTCCGAGGCGATGGTCGCGGTCAGGGTGCGCACCGACTCCAAGGCGTGAAAGAACGGGGGCGTTCCGTCAAAGGGTACGTTGATTGCATGACCCGTGCACATCAGCACGGCCATCGTCTCGCCCACCGCGCGTCCCACCCCCAGCAGCACTGCGGCCAGGAGCCCCGACCGGGCGGCCGGGAAAACCACGCGATAGATCGTCTGCCAGCGCGTCGCGCCCAGCGCCTCGGCGGCCTCCCGGTACGAATCCGGAACGGCACGGATCGCGTCCTCGGCAATCGAGACGATGATCGGCACGCTCATCAACCCGACGACGATGCCGGCATTGAGGACGTTCAGTCCGACCGGCGTACCGGTGACCTTCACGATCAACGGATTCATGACCATCAGGCCGATGAACCCCCAGACGACCGATGGCACCGCCGCCAGCAACTCAATCAGGATCTTCAGCGCTTCCCGGGTACGCCGCCCGCAGAACTCCGAAATGAAAACCGCGGTTCCCAGACCGAACGGGACGGCGAAGGCCATCGCCAACACCGTCACGCTCATGGTTCCGGCGATCAGCGCCAGAATCCCGTAGCGCTTGTTCAGCTCGGACGTCGGATACCATTCGCGGCTGAAAAAGAAGCCTTTGAAGTCGAAACAGTCCCATAGAAACGGCGCGCCTTCGCGGAAAATGAAGTAGAAGATACCGAAGACGAAGACGATGGCGCTGAGACCGCAGAGCGTGATCAGGCTCAGGATCGTCCGCTCGCTGACCGAACGGAAGAACCGACGCCCGGGAGATGCCCGTAACTTCTGCCGCAATTCCAGCCCGGCCAATGCCGTGGATGTCTCCGTAAGCGGCCGAGGCGTGGAGTGTTGTGTTCCGTCCATTGGCGGATGCCTTTACCAGGCTACTTCTTCACGTCGTCCGTCGTTACCGGAATGTAGCCGGCATGCTCAACGATCTTCTGACCGTCCGGCGAGAGCACCCAGTCCAGATACTTCTTCAATTCGCCAGTGGGTTCTCCCAGCGTGTACAGGAAGAGCGCTCGCGCAAGCGGGTACTTCTTTCCGCGAACATTCTCCAGGTTTGGCTCACAAACGGGGTCGCCGGCCTTGGGCGCGATCTTCACAAAACGGACCGCATTGGTCTTGTAGCCCATGCCGCTGTACCCGATCGCACCCACCGTATGCCCGACCAGTTCCACGACATCCTTGGAGCCGGACATGTCGCGCGACCCGAGTTTGAAGTCCTTCTTCTGCAGCACATGCTCACGGAAGTACACGTAGGTGCCCGAACTGTTCTGCCGGCTGACCCGCACGATCTCGTCGTTGGGCAGTTGGATACCCAGTTGAGACCACTTTTCAATCTTCCCGTTCTCGCCGAAAATGTCGGCCAACTGCTCCATGGTCAGTTCCCGGATCGGATTGTCCTTGTGAACATAGATCGCGATACCGTCATACCCAGCGGTGAACTCGATCACCTCTTTCCCGGTCTTCTGCTTCGCCTGCTCCTTTTCGGCCTTGGTCATGTCGCGGCTGGAATTGGCGATATCGGTGATGCCCTGGGTCAGGCTGGAAATGCCCACGCCCGATCCCCCGCCAGCCACTTCCACGGTAACATCAGCATTGACCTTGTGATAGGCTTCAGCCCATTCCTGCGCCAAGTTCACCATCGTATCCGAACCTGTGCTCTGAATGACCTGTCGCCCCGGTTTGGATGACCCGCCTTCTTTGTTCGCGCCGTCCGGTTTGCTGCAGCCGGAGAGCACGAGGATCAAGCTGCAAAGCACACACCACACGTCTTGGCGGGTTTTCACTTGGGTATCCTTTCCGGACGCCTGGAGGGCAGTCCCTGCTTGGTTCGCGTCTTAGTGCAATGCTGATGCAGTTCTAATGCTTTCGTGCGGGGTTCATATCCGCTCAAGTCTGCTCGTCAAGTTGATAGGCGGAACGCGGGCACTTCTAACACAACTCTAACACTGGTACATGCAATCGACCGCTGAAGCACCTCGCGAGGGGTGCGTGATCAAATCGGCGGGCCAGAATTCCCCCTTGGAAGAGGGGGCGGACACGCCGGGAGTGTTTAAGAAGAAAATAAACGAGCGAAGTCCTCGGCCGCCTGGAATCCCGGCACTCCTGGTGGTGACGATCCTATCGCCTCGCCCAGGCCCGGTAGGGCCGACAGATTGTGGCCCAGGGAGAAGCCGTGAGCAACGCAAACGGCGAGCCCTGGGAAAGCGGATCTCTGCAAATCCGGGGAGCGCCGGAGGCGAGACAGATGGAATGCGCCACTTCGAAAATCCCTGCGCTCCTGGGTAAGTCGAACGACAACGATCTGTCGCCCCGCCAGGGCTCCAGACTTTCCATAGTGCATTCTTTCCCAGGGCTCGCGTTGCTCTCCCTGGGCCACACTCTTTCACCGCTCCGCGGCTGGGATTCTCATGGTGAGAATTTCGTGTAACTCAGGCGTTCTTTACCATTATGGAGCGGATCGTGTTGGCAACCGTCTCACAGGCGTCGATTGCCTTCTCCACCAGTTCGTAGAGTTCCTTCCACTTCAGCACATGCATCGGGTCGTTGGTTTCAAAGAGCCGTGCCAGCGCGCCCTGGACATGCTCGTCGCCGCGGTTTTCCCAAGTGTGGATCTCAAGCACCGCGGCATGCAGTTCCGCCTGCTGTTTTACGTTCCGCAGTTTCTGCAATGCCGTGGCAAGGCACCGCGTGGTCTGCACCGCGATCTCTGCCTGCTTCAGGATATCCTCATTGGGCTCCGTGACGCCATACAGCAGCATTCGCTTGGCAGCCGAATCCAGCCGGTCAACGACATCGTCGGCTTCCTTGATCAGCGCATGGATATCTTCGCGGTCGAAGGGCGTGATGAACGTCTGATCGAGCTTGGTGATCGTTTCGTGGGTGAGTTGGTCGCCCTTGTGCTCGTTTTCATGGATCCGGGTCACGAACTCCTTG
>CAYSBP010000219.1:0-5597 GCA_964429255.1 uncultured Planctomycetia bacterium | reverse complement strand
CCGCCCGCACGGTGTTGGTGTTTGATACGACACCGCTGCCACACGCGACAATACCCCGGCTGCCTGTCGGCCGCTTTCCACCCCCCAGGATCGAACGAGGCGGGAACTTCGTACCGGCTCCAGTCGATCCGTTTTCGCGTCTGCCAGTGCCAGTCCGTCTCGGGCGACACCCACAGCCGGTCTCCACCCACGTTCCAATCGCCACTCCATCGGCTGTTCGTCCAGAACGCGGTATGCCCGCCCACCGTCACCTGCAAGACTCGCCCGCGTTCAGGCAACAGGGTTAGCTTTCCCATCGGGGTACGCCATTGAACAGGTTGCAAGGTTTTTTTCATATTTGCCTCAATTCACATGTTTCCCCGTCTGGTCCGCGAAAATACACGACCCAGACCCCCGGCCGGAACTCCACCGGTTCGCTGATGAACCGGACTCCCCGGGCGCTCAGCCGCCGATAGTCGTCGCACACATCGGTGGAGCGGAACCCCGCGTGAATGAACCCATGGTCCGCCTGCCGGCGGTCGTCCGGTATGGGCCGACCGCCCGGCGTCACGTACTGAAACAGTTCCAGCATGTTCGCGCCCAGGCTCAGATGGGCGATGCGCGCCTTCGCGCCCGGCATGCCGGTGATTGTCCCCAGCTTGGGGTCCTCGCGCGGCTCGATGATCCGAATGAGTTCCAGGCCCAGCAGATCGCGATAGAAGGCCAGCGAGCGATCCAGATCGGATACGCTCAGCGCGGGGTGCTCGATTTGCACAATCATGGCGTGGCGAGTTCCTTTCTGGCGGGGCCCAGGACCTCCGCCCCGGTCGCGGTGACCAGGATATCGTCCTCCACCCGCATGCCGCCCCACTGCGGCGCATAGGCGCCCGGCTCGACACTGTGCACCATGCCCTTCTCCAGAACCGTGGTGACACCGGGCGCGAGAAGCGGCACGGGCTCGTGGTAACGCAGGCCCAGGCCATGCCCCGTGACATGCAAGAACTCCTTGCCGTAGCCGCGCGCCCGCATGACCGCGCGCGCCGCGCGGTCCACCGCCCCGGCAGCCGCCCCCGGTCGGACGGCGGCAATGGCCGCCTCCTGGGCCTTCACGACCGCGTCAAACACATCGCGATGCCTTGACGTCGGTTGCCCGGCCAC
This sequence comes from uncultured Planctomycetia bacterium, assembly GCA_964429255.1. Classification (GTDB taxonomy): domain Bacteria; phylum Planctomycetota; class SZUA-567; order H5-PLA8; family H5-PLA8; genus CAYSBP01. Next base: position 4,460 of record CAYSBP010000219.1, on the reverse strand, counting down.
GCGCACGCGGGTGCGGTCGCTCCAGAACCCGTCCGCCACCACCCCCAGCTCCAGCAGGGCGAGGTCGCGAGGGCGCAGTTTGCGCAGGCTGCTGATCTCCATGGGTCGGTAGCCGGCGGCGGTCTCCTGCCGGCCCGTCGCCACCTGGGCGAACGCCCGCACCCGCCGCGCGCCCCGGTAGCCGGTGCCCTGGAGCAGAACGGCGCGCTCCACGTGCGCCACCAGTTCGACGCCGCTCACGCCGACATCCACCTTGCGTCGAAACGTCTCCAAGCCGAAGGCGGCGATTTCGCTGGCGATCCTCATCCGCTGCTGCTCGTGCGGCGTCTTGCGCGCGCGCAGTTCGTTCAACAGCGGGGTCGCATCCACAAGCGCCCTGGCCCCAAAGACCTCCCGTAACAGTCGACGGGTGGCCGCGGCCGGAATCGCCGGTTCCGCGGCATTCCACGGGGGCGCCACGGCCTCGAAATCGCCCTCATAGCCCACCCGGCGCGGTCGCCGCCCGCGCAACGCCGACTGGAGCCGCCGCGCGATTTCTTCGTAGGGGTTCCCCGCCGTCAGGACCCCAAATCGAAAGGCATCGCACGTGGCCTCCCACAACTCCTGTTCCGCTTCGTGCGCGTCGCAGTGTGGCACAATGCAAACGGGCCTGCCCACCCGTGGAAACCAAAGCCAGGTCCAGCCCACCAAGGGCCAATGCCCGCTCAGAAACCGCACATGCTCCGGCAGGCGGCAGACCAGGGCGTCAAGCTGCTCCCGCTCCATGACCTGCCTGACCCGCTTGAGCCGTTCATGATCGATCGACAGCATGTGCGCCGCCCTCTTTATGCCGCCTTGTATACAATGCAAACCTGTGGGCGTGTATCATCGGCCATTCACAAGATAGAGTCAAGCGCCCATTCATGCGTGCTGTCAACGTGAGTCAAGAAAAGTGGCCTTGCGCGCGGCGCGGCGCGGTGCTTTAATCGTCCGCATGCGAAGTCAACGAAAGCGCGATCTTGTATACAATACCCTGTTCGATCGCATCGTCACGGGTCACTGCCCTGCCGGAACGCGGTTGCGGGAGGAGCGGTTGGCATCCGAATTCAAGCTCAGCCGCACGCCGGTGCGGGACATCCTGAACCTGCTCGCACAAGACGGCCTAGTGCGCCGCAAACCGCACTGTGGCGTGCAAGTGGCGGGGTTCACGGCCGACGACGTGGAGGAGGTGTACGACATCCGCAAAGCGCTGGAACTGCTGGCCGTCGACTGCGCGGTGGCGAGGATCCATCTACAGCGGCTGAGAGATCTGCGCGCCAGGGTCGCGGCGCTGGCGGGCGTTTCGGACGTGGCGCGACATGTGGAATTGGACCAGGCCATCCACGGCTGCATCGTGGAAGCCTGCCGGCGTCCGCGCCTCACCGCCGTGCTGAACCAGCAGCTTCGGCTGATGCGGCACTTTCGCTACATGGGGTTCAAGGATGTGGGCGTGATCGGACGCACCACGCAGGAGCACGGGGCGCTGCTGGACGCGTTGTTGGCCCGGCGCGCGGATGAGGCCAGGACGGCCATGGCCGCGCATCTGGAAGAGGCCAAACGCCAGGTCCTCTCCAGCCTCTGCGCCCCGCGCGAGGCCGTCAAAGCGCGTAACCCGGCGCGTACCCGCGGTCTCGTTTCGAAGCGTCGCAAGCCGAAACCATGATAGATGGCGGGTTCATTCCCCCGGCGCCGGAGGCCTGAGGAGTCACATGAGCGAAACACTGAAGAACTACATTGACGGTGCGTGGCGGGAATCGTCGGATCGGGCGACCTTTCCCAACGAGAACCCGGCGCGGCGCGGCGCGGAACTGAACCGGGCGGCGGCCTCAACAGAGGCGGATATCGACGCGGCGGTCGGCGCCGCCGCGCGCGCCTTCGCTGCCTGGGGCCGGACCGCCCTGCCGGAGCGGCAGGCGGCCGTCGAGCGCTTCCTGGACGCCCTGGCCTCGGAACGCGAGGCCCTGGCGCGCGTCGTCAGCCAGGAAAACGGCAAGACCATCCGCGAGGCGCGGGGCGAGGTGGATTCGGCCCTGCTGGAAGGGCGGCACCACCTGCGGCAGATGGCGGTCTTCGCCGGGCAATCGGCGCCGACTACCGACGGGGCCATCGTCTCCTGGGAACAGTTCCATCCGCTCGGCGTGGTGGGCGTGATCAGCCCCTGGAACTATCCCCTCAACGTGATGTGCCGCAAGACCCTGCCGGCCCTGCTGACGGGCAACACCGTGGTTTTCAAGCCGGCCTCGTTCACGCCGGGCTCGGGCGTCTTCATGGCCCGGTTGTTCGAGCGGGCCGGGGTCCCGAAGGGCGTGTTCAACTGCGTGACGGGGAAAGGCAGCGCCATCGGCAACCGCCTGGTGCGGGATCCGCGCGTGCGCGCCATTTCCTTTACCGGTTCCACCGAGGTCGGCCGCACCATCGCGCAGATGGCGGCGGCGAACTTCACCCGCACCCAGCTTGAGCTGGGGGGCAAGAACGCCCTGATCGTGCTGGCTGATGCGGACATGGACGCGGCGGTGGACGCGACCGTGAGGGCCGGCTTCGGCTGCGCCGGCCAGTGGTGCACGTCGACCAGCCGCGTGTTGGTGGCGTCGGAGGTGGCGGAGGCGTACATGGACCGGCTCCTCGCCCGCAGCCGCGCCCTGATCGTGGGCGACCCGCTGGCGGAGACGACCGATATGGGCCCCGTGGCCGGGCCCGCGCAGTTCGAGGGCATATCCGCGGCCATCGCGCAGGCGCAAAGCCACGGAGCCAGGCTCCGTCTGGGCGGCGTCTCTGACAATCGGGACGGCTATTACGTCCTGCCGACGGTGTTCGACGGCGTGACGCGCGACATGCCGATCTTCCGCGACGAGATCTTCGGCCCCGTCCTGGCGGTATCGACCGTGCGCGATCTCGATGAAGCCCTCGCCTGGGCCAACGACTCGGTTTATGGGCTGTCCTCCGCGCTCTTCACCAACGACCTGGCCGCCGCGCTGCGCTACGGGCGCGAGATCGAGGCGGGCATGGCGCACGTCAACATCCACAGCGGCTTCAAGACGCCCGAGCTGCCGTTCGGCGGCTGGAAGGACTCCGGGTTCGGTCCGCCCGAGAACGGCCGCTCGGGCTTGGAGTTCTTTGTGGAACGTAAGGCGGTTTATATGAAAGCGGGCCTAAGCGCGCAGGGGGAAAGGGTGGGTACCCGATGAAAGAGGAACGGCTTGCGCTGCCCGCGCTGCGGGCGCTGTCGGTTGACGAACAGGACTGGGCCGCCGTGTCGCGCGCGGACCTGCTGTGGATGTTCCAGCAGATGATCCTCATTCGCATCTTCGAGGAGAAGTTGCTGGAGCTGAAGGACAAGAACCTGGTGAACGGCCCCGTGCATACCAGCGTGGGGCAGGAAGCCGTCGCGGTCGGCGCGGCCATGGCCGTGCGCCGGCAGGACAAATTCTGCGGCACCCATCGAGCCCACCATCAATACCTGGCCAAGGCGCTGTGCGCCGGCTCGCCGGCGGGCTTCGACCCCCTGAGCCAAAGGCTGACGGACGAGATGCGCGCCCACGTGCTGACGCTGCTCAAGGAAATCATGGGCCTCGCCGAAGGCTGCAGCGGCGGGCGCGGCGGCTCGATGCACCTCTACCATGCCGAAGTGGGCGTGGCCGGCACCAACGCGATTGTCGGCGGCGGCGTGCCGCCGGCGACCGGCGTGGCCTGGGCCGACAAGATGCGGGGGAACGATGCCGTGACCCTCAGCTTCTTTGGCGACGGCGCCGTCTACCAGGGCGCCGTGCACGAGGCCTGCAACCTGGCGGCGCTGTGGAAGGCGCCGATCATCTATGCCATCGAGAATAACCACTATGCCGTGGCCACCTCCCAGCGCGAGGGCTGTTCCGCCCCGCGGTTGTGCCAGGTTGCCACCGCGTATGGCATGCCCGGCTTCCAGGTGGATGGCATGGACCCGGTCAGCGTGAAGCTCGCCGTGGGCCATATCCTCGCCGATCGCGCGAACCTGCCTTGCGTCCTGGAAATCTCCACCTATCGCCACTACCACCATGCCGGCTGCACGCCGGGCAGCGCGTTCGGGTATCGAACCAAGCAGGAAGAAGCCGAGTGGCACGCGCGCGACCCGCTGACGCAGTTCGAGGTGCGGCTGCGTGCGCGCGGCATCACGGCCGCGCAGATCGATCAACTGCGCGGGCAGGCGCGGGAGTGTGTCGAGGCCGCGGCGGCTGACGTGCTGAAGACTGAGGCCTCCGGCGCCCTGGCGATCCGCGAGGAACTGTGGCCCACCGTGGCCAGCGCGACGCAGGGGCTGAGGGACGAACGCCTGGGCGAGCTCGGCCCCTTTGTCGAGGCGGCCGGCGTGGCCTGTCCCCGCGAAATCCGTTACCCCGCTGCGATCGCGGAGGTCACCGGTCGCTGGTTGGAGCAGGATCCCGGTGTGGTTGTGATGGGAGAGGAGGTCT
>CAYSBP010000218.1:0-5634 GCA_964429255.1 uncultured Planctomycetia bacterium | reverse complement strand
CTCCGGCTCGGCGGCCAGCGCGACACTGCCGGCCACGAGCGTCGCCGCCAGGCATACCACTTTCAGAAATCTTCCTGTGCTCATACTGATCTCCTTTGTTGTTACTGTCGTTCTGTCAGAGCTGACCACCATCTTTATTGTGCAACTCTCTTTTGTGCTGGTTCAGCTAAACCATTAATTTTCAGTTTTTTTAATTGCTTGTCTTAACTGGCCAACTCCTGTGTTAAGACTTGGTGCTCCGCCCCAAACCCCGGGATTTTTCAAGGCATGGGAGGCATCCTGATTACTTTATTTAACAAGGTTGAGGGCGAAACAGCCCCGTTGGACTTATCAGTCCGCCAGCCTGGCTATTCCTTGGCGGGTCTCATCCCCGCGGAGCCCTCCTCCACTTCGCCAGACCAACGTATAATAGACCTTTCGTTTAAAGTTTTCAAGTTATATAGGCGAACTAATTTCCAAGCCTTAGCCCTGGGGCGCAACCGGTGCGCACCGCATGGACGGCATAGAGGAACATGCCTGCCGAACAGGCCTGGTGCTTCGCCCCCATGGTCTCCCCGGAGACGCCGTGCAGCCACTCGTCCTTCACCACGGAGCGCCGAAAGAAGCTCTCGCTCACGGCCGCCCGGTGAGGATCGGCCTCCTCGGCCCCGGTGCAGACCCCGGCGAGGGGCCGTCCCTCAAGATGGGCGGGATGCTCCAGCCCGGCCCAGTCGCAGAATGTGGGGTAGAGGTCAATGCTCTCCACAGGGGCGTCCACCACCCGCCCCGACCGGGAGGCTGGCGGCACGAGGATGAAGGGTATCCGGGTGAGCTGCGCGCTGCTCGCATGCTGACACTTATCGAAGATGCGCTTGCGCCCGGCCTGATCACCGTGATCGGCGCAAAAGGCGATGGCCGTATTCTCTTCGAGCCCCAGTTCACGAAGCACCGACATCACCCGTCCGATCTGGTCGTTGATCATCTCGATGAGGGTGAAGTAGCACTTGGGGACCTCCCGGAACTCATCCGGGCTCCGCCATGTCTGGGAGCAGGGATCCATCCGCCCTTCCAGGCAGAGCCGCGGCTTGATGAGAATCTGGGCCTCGGTCTCGCCGGGATCGAGCGGAATGCGGGAGGCATCGATCCGGCCCTCCTCGGCAAAGGGGATGTTGAGCGGTCCGTGGGGGCGCTCGAAGGACATGAAGGCCAGGAAGGGCTCCTCCCTGGATGCGCAGTCGCGGATGAACTCGATCGTCCGGTCTGCGGTCCAGCGCTCCAGGTTGTGCTCCACCGGCACGTCGGAGCGCAGGAAGGCTGGCTCCGGCGGCTTGGGCCTGGGGGATTCCCCTGGCCACCGTGGGTTTCGCGGGTGGGATAGTGGAGGCCCTGCCGTTCCAGATAGGCACCGTAGTACGCCTCGGGCGGATTGGCCTGAAAGGCATCGATCGACATGGAGGGCGCCGAGTAGTCGGGAACGAAGTGAAGGCCGAGGGGATCCACATGGAACTTGCCCACGGCACCGGTACGCCAGCCGTGTCGACGGAAGTACTCCATGAGGTGGACAGGCTCCGAACCCATGTTGCCCTGGAATCCGTACTGACGGTGGGTCTTGCAGTACTGCCCCCACAGCATGCTCACTCGTGATGGCGTGCACTGCGGATACTGACAGTAGGCCTGGGTGAATCCCGCTCCCCGGGCAGCCAGTGCGTCGAGATAGGGCGTCCTCACCACCGGATGGTTCATCCAGGAGAAGCAGTCCGCATTGTACTGATCGGTCATAATCCAGAGTATGTTCGGTTTCATAGAATCCTCTCTCTCTGTGTGATTGCTATCTTAGTGCAGCGTCCCGCAAGTCTCACCCTGAATTGCGAGGGACATTCTGGGCTGCGACGACGACTTGTGTGACTTTTATTTCTGTGCCTCCATAATTCCCGTGTCCTTGGGGGCGATGATGACAGCCAGGTTGTTGCCAACGGCACGCTCCTTGCCGTCGGAGGGACGGTTGAGAACCCTGGGCTCGCCGTCCATGCCGTCGGCCATGACCATGGTGGCGGAGCCGCCGCCGTCGAAGGCAATGGCGTCGGCCGCACCGAATTCCTTGAGGACGACCGCTACCTCCTCATAGGTCATGCCGGCGCTGAAGCCGGGCTGGCGTCCGTCGGACACGAAGAGGATCAGGCGGTGGTCGGCGGTGTGGCCGATCGCGGCCTGCGGATAGGTGGTGTCGCCGCCCTTGCCTGGCAGGATGACGCCGTCCCGCAGCAGGCGGGCATTGCCGGACAGGGCGTTGTGCAGCTCCACCTCCGGCGTCGTCATGTACCCGGTGGTGTCATCCTTGGCGCGGGTGATGAAGGTGACCGTGTTGTCGGCGCCGATATTGATGGCGTCCTTGATCCACGTTCCCCAATCGGAGACTTTCACACCATCGGAAACGGCCAGTGAACTGAGATCTGCCCCACCGTGTGGCCCATCGCGGAGTCCACCCTTGAGGCGGCCGAAGAACCCGCTGTTGATGCCGATCTGCGCCCCGGTGCGCTTGACGAACGCCCGCGTCGTTTCCAGGTCGGTCTCGCCCGGGCGGTCGCCATTGGGCCCGGTCGTCACGATCCGCACGCCCGGTTGGTTCAGGTCAACGATCACGATGTGCATGTCGATCTCGCGCGGTTCGGAGACATGCCGATGGACATAGTGGACACCGGGGAACGGCTGCGTCTCGGTGTCGGCGGCAAGGAGCGCGAGACTGCCGGGCAGCGATAGGGCGGCTGCAAGGATCAGGACGGTCGGGGTTATCTTCATGCTTCCGCACCCTCAGCCGCATACCCCGGCTGCTTCTGCACTTCCTCGCTAAACGCCAGCATGTTTTCCAGCGGCACGTCGCCTTCCACCGCATGGGCCGGGGCGAACCCGTAGCTGCCGTCGCGCCACAGGTCGTCATGGCCGAGCGGTTCGAAGAAATCGCCCGGGCCCTGGCCGGTGGTCAGGACGTGTCTCCCCAGCAGGTCCCGCGGCACCCGGTCAGCGCCGCCGTAGTGCTCCGCCAGCTTCCCGAACGCCTCGTGCGTGAAGCTGAAAGCCCAGGGCACATAGGGTGGCCGATGGCCTTGATAGACCATTCGCATTACATCTCGTCGTGTCAGTTTCATATCTTGTTTTTCCTGTTTAGGTGTGTGTTTCACACTCACTCAAAAATCTGCACCCGGCTCTCGCCCCGGTAGTCGTCCCAGACCCAGGGCGGCCGCTGGAAGACGGCCAGATTTGACTCCAGGTCCGCTTCCGACGGATTGCCGCCCACCAGGGAGAAGCGGAGGGATTGCGGCCCCTCGTCCGTGCCGAAGCGGTCCGCCAGGGTCGGAAGGTCCTCATGCACCATCTTGCCCACGCTGTGGAAGGCGTGGACGCTGTTGCGCAGCAGCGTGACCCGGACCGTGCCGTAGGGCGTGCAGTCGGCGGCGAAGGAATCGGGGCAGAGGACGCCGACTGCTCTCGTTCCCTGTAGCCGGAGGGCGTGATGCACCGGATACTCGAGCCCGTCCATCGCCCGGTTGACCCAACCGCCCGCCGCGCGATCCCGGCGCGTCCACTGGCCCTGCGACGACAGCGCGATCGAGGCCTTGAGCACGGAGAAGGGTTCCTGGTAGTTCGTGTCCAGGCGGGCATCCACCCGCCTGGAATTACGGTCCAGGGTCACATACAGCCGCAGGTGGCTGGAACCGATGCGGCCGGTCAGCCTCACCACCACGCGCAGCGGGCCGGACTCAATCATCTGGGGCGCGCCGAACTCCGCCCGGGACTGGACGGGGCCGTGATAGCGGTCCAGACCGTGGGACCAAGTGTCGCTGCCGTCGGCGAGGGCGACCAGCGCCACCGGCCGGGTCAGCATGGCGCCGCTCCCGTCCTCGACCTGCGCGATGCCGTCGCCGGAGAACGACACCCGCACCAGGCCATTGTCCAGTACGCCATCGGTGAAGTGCGGCGCCGCGCCCGGCCATTTCACGTCGGTTTGTGCCTCCGCCAACCGGAAGGTCTGGCATTTTCCCGGCTCAAGGCACACGGGAATCAACAAGCGGGAACCGCCCGTGCACCACCACTCCGCCATCACGCCGGCCGCCGACACCAGTTGCCGCGGCACGGCGCCGGACGCTTCCGACCAGAGGGCCTTGTTGAAGCCGCGCAAGTCCGTCCACAGCTCCACCTCGGCCATCCCCTGCCACGTCAGGTCGGACCGGTTCACTACATGGATCCGGTGGCCCTTCAGCTCGCGCTGGCGGACTCCGCAATCGCGCCGGAGTATCCTGTAGGTCACCTGCTCGATCTGGTCGCGAGCACCGCCGATCTGGCGCTGAGCTTCCTCCGTCGCGGGTTGCGTGGAGGTGCCGGCGATGATGTCGTGGAACTGGTTGAAGCAGATGGCCTTCCATGCCGGATCCAGCTCTCCGGCCAGATCCACCCGGTGGCGTGCGGCCAGCCGCTCGGCGTCCACGGCGGCGAGTTCCGCGCTGCGGACTTCGCGCTTGAGCCGTCCGCAGACCGAATAGCAGCCGACGGCATGGTGCAACAGCTCGCCTTCCACCACGGGACAAACATCCGAGGAAGCTTCGACCGCCGCGAAGTACCGGTCGGGCGTCGAGAACTCGAGGCGGATGCCGGGCGCGTAGTCCTGATGCTCGATGATCCACTCCACGAGCTTGCGCGTCGGGCCGCCGCCGTGATTGCCGACGCCATAGAAGCACATGACGTGATCGATACCCTCCGGCCGTTTGGCCGCCAGGGCGTCGGCGATGCTGCGCTCCATGGCGCCACCGTCCGGCGACGCGCAGCCGTAACTGGTCAGGCGGCAGGTGAGCACTTCCTCGCCGGTCGGGCTGCGCCAGCGGAACAGATCCGACAGCAGCGCCTTCTCCTGCTGCCCCGGACGCATCATCACGAAGTAGCGTTGACCGGAATTGCGGATGACGCGTGGCAGGAAGCCGTTGTGGCCGAAGCTGTCCACCAGATAGGCCACCGGCACCGACTCGAGACCCAGATGCTTTTTGAACCATCCGCCCCCGAGGCGCGCCGTGGCCAGGAGCGCCTCCTCGGTCGGGATGTTGACGTCGGGCTGCACCCACCAGCCGTTGACCACCGACCAGCGTCCTGCCGTGACATGCGCTTTCACCCGCTCGAACAACGCCGGATCCAGTATTCGCAACTGTTCATAGACCCAGGCTTCCCCTCGCGTAAAAACTGCTTGCGGGTAATCGTCCAGCAGATCGCAGGCCGAGCGACAGGTCGCAATCGCCTCGTCGGCACCGCTCTGCCAGGGCCATAACCAGACAGGATCCAAGTGGGCGTTGCCCACCATGTGCATGGTGATTGATTTCATTGTTTTACCTCTCTTTTCAATGTCAGCCGCACCGTGGCCAGACCGTAGGCCGGAACCACACGGAAGTGAGTCTAGATTCATTGTTCTCTCCATAGATGTTGTTTCATTTCATAACGTCTCAGAATTTTTTGACCGTTTATCCCCCGTGATCGTAACCGATTTTCTTCAGCACGTTGTCAAAGTCCTTCGGCAAAGGCGCCGCCGGCGCGCGGGCGGACGTCGCTGCGTGTCGGATCAGGTTGAGGAGCAGACGATCGGCGGCCGGATGCGTGCCGATGTTCTCCAGGATGTTG
>CAYSBP010000217.1:0-5645 GCA_964429255.1 uncultured Planctomycetia bacterium | reverse complement strand
GCGGTCGCCTTCGCCGACGAAACGGTCGACGTGCGTTGCGCGGGGTGTGCGAAGTAGGTCGGGCTTCCCCTGGAGCGCGGCCGTCACGGCCGCCCAGCGCCCAAACACCATCATTCAGTGCGGGCGGGACGCCCGCGGTCCACGGAGCGTGGCCGTCTCGGCCGCGCCCGGCGCAGAATCACCGTCCTTCCGGGCGGGCAGGATGCTCGCGGGATGTCCGCTGTCTTGTAGGTCAGGCTCGTAAACGCGGCGTCGTGCTCGGCGCACGGTTTCAGCAATCGCGGGAGGTCGTGGGTTTTCTCGTTTCGGAGATGCGATTCACCACCCGTTCCACCAGGGGATCGTTAATCATTTCTTTTCCTCCTTGTCGAACAAAGTCGGCTCCGCCGCTCTTATCCGTTTGCCCTCCGCGCGGAGGGTCTGGCGTTCGCCAAGGATCGCGCTCACGAGCCTCCAGTCCTCCTCGTCCCGTGGCAGGACCTCGAAGAGCGCCTGCCCGAGATTCCAGAACGGCCCGTCCTCCAAGAGGTCGCGTTGCGCCAGGGCCATCGCGCTTTCCGATTCGCCGCCGATCTGGACCACGAGCCGCGCATCGTCCCGGGCCTGTTCAGATGCGCCGTAGAGGTTGGCCCAGACGTAGTAAAGCGTGGAGAGGTTGTCGCCGCGGAACTGGAGTTGACCGCAAACAGCGGATCGAACTGATGGGCGATGCGAATCCGTTCGGCCTCCGCGCCGAGCGGGAACAGCGTGGCAGCCTCGGCCGGCGTGATATCAGCGCGGAAACGTGTTTCCGGGAAGGATCGCTCGATGGGCAGGCTTGCCAACGTCACAGCGTACGAATTCGACGAGGGCGTCTGCGAGCGCGGCACCGACTATTACAGGTCGGGTGCCGTCCGCATCGTGGAAGGCGACCCCCTGGCCGTTCTCGCCCGCGTTCGCGGCAGTCGCGAGTATACGGTCAAACTCGGGCTGCACGAAGGCGCCCTGCTTGCCGACTGCGATTGCCCGTATTTCAGCGTCGACTTCTGCAAGCACCTCTGGTCATCCCTACGAGCCCTGAGCGAGGCCTCGGGAGAGGCCGAGTCGAAGAGGATTATTCATGGGGAGTGGCCCATGAATAATCCGGGCTAAAGAGGGTCAAGAAATCCATTGTTCTTCGCGAAACGGGTCGGACTCCTTCCCGTGTCAGCCTTTCTTCGCCTTGCGTTTCGTCTTCTTTCCTTTGCGCGTCTTGGGTGCTTTGGTGGAAGATCCGTTTTTCCTGGAGGTCGCGGCGGGGGCCGGAGATGTTGGTGCGGACTTGACTCGTCGCCGCTTCGCTACTCCGGGCGGGCTGCCTGCGGTCCCTGGAGCGCGGCCGTCTCGGTCGTTCCGGGCTGAAGCATCGTCATCCCGGGCGGGCGGGACCAGGCTTCGCATGACTACGCCCGGCAAGCTGCCCGCCGTCCCTGGGGGTGCCGCCTCCGGCACCATCTCAATCCCGAAGACCTCGCCCAGTTGGTCCGCACGAAGCACACGTGCCTTGGACGTCGCGCCTTTGGCCACGACCGCCTGCGCGGTTGCTTGTCCCACCAGCTCGGTGTGATCGACACCGCGAAGCAGGAAGAGGAGTTCGGGTTTTCGGTCCAACCGGGCCCCCACACCGTACATGACCGCGGCAACGTGCTTGCACATGTCCGCCCAGTCCGGACAGGAGCAGTCCAAGTCGATCTCCCTGGGTTGAGGAAAGAGGCCCTTCTCGCGATCCGTCACGACCTGCATGACCTCCTGGGAAAGCTTGCCCTGCAGGAGTTCCAGCAACGTGCCGACCTGGCCGCCGCAGTCTCGTTTGACGGCCTCCCACTTCGCTTTCGGCAACTCCTTGATCGTGATGGCGATATCGTAGATCTCCGAGCCGCTGACCTTGGCTTCGATCCGGCCCTTGGCGATATCCAGGTGGCAGACCGAACCGTTGCGGACGTAGGTCCGGCCGCGCGGCAGGCGGTTTGCGAAATCGCTGAACTTTTCGAGGTGTTCGCACCACGCCTTTCCCCAGAAGGTATGCGCGATGGTCCGGCCTTCGATGCGGACCGGTTGGACGTCAACGCCCTTCTTGCGCAGTTTCTCCATCTTCGCCATGGCCTTGGCGCGCCGCTGCGCGACCGGCACGTACGGCCGCCACTCGTATCCCCAACGCATGGGTTACTCCTCCGCTATGCTGTTCATGTCCAGGCGCACGAGGTTCAGCAGTTCCTGGTCGTTCATTTCGGTGATCAGCGCCGGCACGCCTTCCTGGAGGATCTCGCCGGCCAGCGCGGTCTTCTCGCGGATCAGGGCGTCGATCTTCTCCTCGACGGTGCCCTTGCAGATGAATTTATGGACCATCACGTTGCGCTTCTGCCCGATGCGGAATGCGCGGTCGGTGGCCTGGTTCTCGACGGCCGGATTCCACCAGCGGTCAAAGTGAATCACATGCGAAGCGGCGGTCAGGTTCAAACCGACGCCGCCGGCCTTCAACGACAGCACGAAAAACGGCGGGCCGTCCTCGCGCTGGAACGTATCCACCAGTTGCTTGCGCTTTCCCACGCCGACCGCGCCGTGCAGTACCAGGCCGGGGCGCCGGAAGACCGTTTCCAGAAAGGCGGCCAGCGGTTCGGTCATCTCGCGGAACTGGCTGAAGAGCAACAGCTTTTCCTGCCGTTCGGCGATTTCCTCGCAGATTTCGCGCAGGCGCTGGAACTTGCCGCTCTCCTCCGGTGCGTACGGCGGTGCCGCCGTGTATTGCGCGGGGTGGTTGCAGAGTTGCTTGAATCGCAGGATGGCGGCGAGCACCACGCCTCGACGTTCGATGCCCGTCCGGCCTTCCAGCGCCTGCTCCAAATCGTCGACGGCCTGCGCGTACAGAACCGCCTGCTTCTTGGTCAGGCTGCAGTAGGCCTGGACTTCGGTCTTGTCCGGCAGGTCGGCGATGATCGACTTGTCGGTTTTCAGCCGGCGCAGAATATACGGACCGACCAGGCGGCGCAGTGGACCGTACTGATCGCTCGCCCGGCGTTCGAGTTGCTTGACGAAATCGCCGAAGGCCTTGGCCGAACCCAGCAGCCCGGGGCATAGAAAATCGAAGATCGACCAGAGGTCGGCCAACCGGTTTTCCACCGGCGTTCCGGTCAGTGCGATGCGCGCCCGCGTGTTGAGCTTCTTCACGGCTTTGGTCTGCCGCGCGGCCGGGTTCTTGATCGCCTGCGCTTCGTCCACCACCGCAAGCCGCCACGTCATGCCGCTCAGCCATTCGAGCCGGCCAAGCATCGCGTAGGTGGTGAAGACCGCATCGACATCGCGGAAAAACGCATCGGGCCTCAACGCCGCCCGCTTCATTTCGTCCGCGCTCAGCATTGAGGGGTGAAGAAAGCAGGCGCGCAGCGAAGGTGCGAAGCGTTCCAGCTCCGATTTCCAGTTGCCCAGGAGCGAGGCCGGCAAGACCAGCAGTGACGGCGCAGGTGGTTCGTCGGTGCCGGTCCGCTGCTTGAGCAGCAACAACAGCGCGAGGACCTGGATCGTCTTGCCCAGCCCCATATCGTCGGCAAGGCATGCGCCCAATCCCAGTCCGGTCAGCGTGCGCAGCCACTGTACGCCCGTCTCCTGGTACGCACGCAACTCGGCCTTCAGGCCGGCGCCGCACAGGTTCAGCGCCTGCGTTTCGGGCCGGCGCATTTCGCGAAGCCGTTCCTCCAGCCACTCGCCGGCACGCACGAAAGACCATTCCACGCGTCCGGTCGCTGTATCGTCAGTTGCGCCGGGACCGATCTGGGCGCCGGCCAGCAGGCGCATGCCCTCAATGAAGGAAAGGCCATCTTTCCCCGCGACCTTCTCGACGCGCTTCCAGTGTTCCAGCGCCTCGGTGAGGCGCTCCCGATCGACCTCGATCCACGTGCCCTTCAGGAAGATCAGGTTCTGGTTCGATTCGCGCAGTTCGCGCCACTCGTCCGCAGTCAGCGGTTCGCCGTCGAGCGACGCCTCAACGTGGAAGTCAAGCATCGCCTCTACGCCGAAGCCGCCCTTTTTATTGCGGCCGACGGTGATGCCGGCTTGCACGCGAGCGGGCCGTTTGTTCCACCAGTTCGGAACGCGTACCAGCAGACCGCTTTCCTCCAGTAACGGGATGTCCTGGAGAAACCGGTACGCCTCGTTGGGGGACCAGGCCAGCGGGTGGAAGATCTCGCCCGAATCAACCAGTTCGCGGACCCAGGCCAGTTTCCCGGCGGCCTGCTGCACGGGCGTCAGCAGGTGGATCAGTGTCTTTTTGTTGCTCGCACCTGCGTATTCCTCCAGGGCCTTCGAGAGCGGCTGATACTGGACGGTGCGGGCGTTGAGCAGTTTCGGGGCGTAGGTTGCCAGGAAGGCGAAGGGGTATTCCGGATCGCGCTTATGTTCGGCCAGATGGAAACAGACGCGGCCGACGCGATGCCAGAGCGGGCTGCGCTGTTTCAGCCACTTCGAGAAGCCACCGACGGACGCGGCGTCCTGGCGCGCATAGACGTCGAGGTCGGACCAGAGCCGCTCGAGCACCTCGACGTTCAAGTATTCGCCACCCACCATCGGCGGCGCAGCGCCGGCCCAAAGGGCCAGTTCCTCCGTCGGCGGTGCGATGGGTTGGGCCAAGTCCTCCGCGGTTTCGGGAATATGACAGAGTTCGGTCAGGAAACGCTCGCCCAGCCTGCGCCAGAATGCGAAGACCGGCGGAAGTGGGGCATCCTCGCGGTGCGTGGCCAGTTCGAGCAGGAGTTCGGGAACGCCCTTCGCGAAAGCACGTTTCAGTGATTCGGTCAGCGAAGGGGACCGTTCGGTCGAAGCGGCGTCTGCGGGCGCCTGAAACGATAAGTGTCCTGAGGGTAACAGGGTAAGGGTGGACACGGAGGCAAACACCTCCCATCAGACCGCAAGCGAGCCCTCACGCGACGGAATATACCAACTCGAGAGAACGGCATTCTTCCCAGTTTCGCACGAGAAGCAAGAGCGCAACATCGTGGATCCAGGAAAAGGATGCACGACCGGTATTGCATCCATTATGAATCGGCGAGAACTGCCATCCCCCCAACGTGGGGGAGGGCCGACGTGAGCGACAGCGAGCGCGGGGAGAGGGGGCGACCCTCATCTCCGGTGTGTTCGCCGCCACACACCCTCCCGGCATTCGCGATCCGCGCTCATGTCCGTCCTCTCCCATCGAGGGGCTGATCTGGGCCGAGCAGGAACTGGAGAAGAAGGACCTCAGCGCCGGACGGAAGAAGACGCTGGAAGCCCTCAAAGAGATGGCACTCGACGGCAAGCTGCGGAGGAAGGACATCAAGGCCGTTCGCGTCGCGACGAATAGCATGGCAGCGGGCACGCGGCGGCTCATCTCCTCAACACGGGAGCTGCGAAAACGCTACGTCGAAAGCGCGGACCTCAAGGCGCAGAAGGCGCTGCCGCTCTTCGATGAAATCCTTAGCATCATGGAAAGCGGTCAGGAAACGGCGTACTTGAGCATCCTCGATGCGTGGGTTCCGGAGCTTCACGGGACCAAAATTTTGGGTCGTAACCAGATGTTTGCATAAGGCGTTAAATGCGAGTCCATGGTTCCTCGCTATTTTCAGTGGATGAATCCCGTAGGGCGGGTCTCCACTGCCTCA
>CAYSBP010000216.1:0-5677 GCA_964429255.1 uncultured Planctomycetia bacterium | reverse complement strand
GTTGTCTGCAATTTTGGTCTCCCCGAAGGCCTCTGGCCGGTTAGAATAGGTGGGCGTATTGGGGTCTTGCGTCCTTGGAGGGTTTTTGCCGTGTATCGCTGGCTCTGCTTCTGCCTGTTCTTACTCTGGAGTCCTGTCTATGCGGACATGCAGGCTTTTGTCGGCCAGGATGTGGTCGAATTGGCAGATGGTACTCGTATCGAGTGTCTGGTGGTAATGGAAAGCAGCCGGGGCGTGCTGATCATTCGGCCGGATCCCGAGAAAGGCGCTGACGGGCACCGGCAGGAGTTCATCCCTGCGGGTCAGGTGAAGAGCATCACCCGGGGCATACGCCAGGGAGAAACCAAGGCTTTTCAGACGGATAACGAACTGGCCCAGAAGGTCATCCAGGGAAGCGGAACGAAGGCCGGCGCCAAAAGCAAGCCCGCGCAACCGGTCTTGCCCACAGGTCCTATCGCGCCGGCGACGGCGCCGGTGACTCAGAAGGCACCTGCTATCGCCCCTCCGGTACCGGCCAAGGGGGCTCTGGCCTCCAAGGATCTTATAAATTCATATCTCCTTAGATTTCCAGCACTTCAGGACGCCGCAGATCAACTGCTCGGAGGTCAGAGCCAGCTTGCCGAGGCAATGGAGAAGGCGCTCGCCGACCCCGCCGCCCGGCAGGAGGCCGAGCGGATGCTGAGCCTCTTCTTTCAGACATCCCGTCCGGAGGTGGGGCCGCCCAAGACGGAAAAGCCAGCCCCCGGGAAGCCCGCACCGCAACCTGTAAAATCGGCACCCACCATGACCAAGTAGGCCTTCCGGTGGAGCGTCTACCGCAGCGCAGCTTTTCCGCAGATCATTGCATTTCGGGCTTGAATCCTCACGAGCGATTCGTTATTACCGCGAGAATGAACTGTTAGCGCGATGGTGGACCGCGTCGCAAAGTGGCGTTGCATACTTCAGGAGGTTCGTTCGCGATGCAGCAACCCAGCGGAAGACAATCGTCCCGAGGCCTTCGGTCCAATTCTGGCCGCATGAACGCAAGCCCCAGTTCGGGACGTGTCTCAGCGTCCGGTTCTGCTCGCGGTTCAGCTCGCGGGTCAGCCGCTCTGCGCGAGCAGGCGGGATCTCCGGCACGTTCCGCACGGAAGGTCAAGAGCGGAGGCGGTAATGAACTCATCATCTGCTCTGTCGTGATCGTCGCGCTGGTCATCACGTGCGCCATTCTCTGGGTGCATCGATCCAATGAACAGCAGGCGTACGTTTCCGAGAAAAGAGGGCTCAACCAGGCTCGTGAGACGAATAAGGAACGGGCTTTCAGGGCTTTCATGCAGGCGCAAAGTGTCGGCCACGAGTTTGTCCTCGGGAAGAAGACTGATGCCACCCGCGAATCGCTGGTATCGAGTCTCCAAGGCGATCCCACAATCTATAACGTCATCTTCACGTGGACCCACAAGAAGAAGCAGCAGACTATCCCCGTCCAGCACGCCCTATACGGCGACACTGAACACATGAACATCAAGCAGACAGGCAGGTCGACCGTCAAGGAAGGCATCAGCATGGTGTATGGTTACACCAACAGTGGACAGCCCATCTACGTTGCCACCAAAATGTACCCTCCGCCGCAGGGCGAAAAGAACAATCTGGGCGGCGACATCATGGTGATCGTCAACGCCGAATCGGAAGACCCCCGCTCCGCAGGAAACAAGTAACGGTTGCCGGTATACCGAAGACCGCCGGATAGCGCCCACCGGGACACCTGAGTTCCTTTTACGGGATCGGTCACGCGTCCCCTGTCCGACCACGCATCAAAGTCATCATTGAAGGAAGCCCGCTCATGCTTGCTCAGCCGTTCTTCATTCCCCGGCGCCACGCACGCCAGATGAAGTAGTCGAATACGCCCGGGGCGAGCCATTGCAGGAAGACGCCGGCCTTGCACGGCCATGTCAGATAGACGTTTCGCCGTGGACGCCGGGTCAGCGCCAGAACAACCCTGGCCACCTGCTCGGCCGTCATGCCGCGCGCAGGCGGCACATACGAAGGAGGTCGTGCCCCGTGTGCCTGCGCAAAGAAATCCGTCTTGACCACCCCCGGATTCACCACCGAAACCGAGATACCGTCGGCCAAAAGCTCGATGCGCAAGGATTCGCTCAGCCCTTCCAGGGCATACTTACTGGCGCCATACGCGCCGAACGCCGGAACCGAACGCTGACCGCAAAACGAACTGATCATGACAATCGCAGCGCCCCATTTCCGGCCGGATCGGGCAGCCGCTTCCCGCAATAGCGGAAGGGCCTGCTGCGTGCAGCGCAGTACGCCGAAGTAGTTGGTCTCCATACTGGACCGGAATTCCGACAACGGCATGTCGGCCACACAACCGTAACTGCCAAAGCCGGCATTGTTGACCAGGGCATCGATGCGCCCAAACGAGGCCTTCACCTCGTCGAAAGCCGCATGCACGCTCTCGTCTGAATCCACGTCGCAACCGAGTGTCAGCACACGAGCACCGGGGGCCACGGCGCCCACCTCCCGCCGCAACCTGTCGAGCCGCTCACGCCGCCGGGCCACCGCCACCACATCCCAGCCGTTCTGGGCGAAGACCCGAATGCACGCGGCACCGATACCGGCCGAGGCACCGGTGACGAAGGCCACAGGTCGTGTTGCGACATTGGACATGGGCACGCTCCTGCAAAGTGCAGAAATGGGGGGCGTATCCATAGCACCCAACTCCACAAACACGCGGGGCTCCGGATACTTTCCGGAGCCCCGCCTTACGTCACTAGAGATCGCGCCTTACCAGCCGCGGCTACTTTTCCTTCTGATCCTTGTCGATCCGCTTGGCGAGCAGCGCTTCGACGATCTTCTGGTTCTCACGAACCGCGACGCCGAAGTTGACCGCGTTGGCCTCCTGGACGATGTGCTCCTTGTCGAACTGCGCCTTGACGTAGTCGTCTGCGAACTTCTCCGGAGCGACCTTGCCCAAGGCCACCGCGGCAGCCAGTCGCATTTCGACCGCATTCTCCTGCTTCAGCATGATCTCCAGCAGGCGTTCGGCCACCTTGTCCTTCTGCGGTCCGCCGGCCACCTTGCCAAGGAACGTCGCCACAGGAACCCGGACATCGTCCTTACGGTTCACCAATGCATCGCAGGCGAACGGCACGGCATCGTTCAGCGACAGGAGGGTCCAGCGCGGGTCGAGCAGGGAGAGCGCCGTGGCGCAGCGAACGGCCGTCTCGTGCGCCTCCTTCTTCGGAAGCGCCTCGGCCGGCTTGGACTCGTCCAGTTTGCGGATGGCGTTCTGCAGACCGTCACCGTCCATCTCGCGTTCGACCAACGGCATGCTGGTTCCGTACCTCGCTTGCGTCCCCGTCCGCGCATCGCGATTGTGGATGATCGCAACCGGAACGTAACGGGTCCGGATGTCGGCCTGGAGTTCTTCCAGTACCTGCTGACCCGACAGATCAACGCGGAGGTTGTCCGCAACCAGGATGACGTCCTTGGGCGGATACGCGCGCGACTTGGCCAGACCGTCGCGGCCATTGACGGCATCCGTCACACCAAAGCCCAAGCCTTCCATGCGCATTCGGAGTTCGTTACGGACGTTCTGGTTCTCGTCAATCACCAGCACCCAGATCGGCTTGTTCTCACTCACGCCGCGACCCAGCAACACGGCCACCTTCTCCTGCCCCATCCACGGATCAGGGAACTTATTGATCGCAGCCAGCGCAAGAGCCGCTTCGTACTGCACGGCATGGTCGGCGCAATCCAGCGCGGCCACCAAGGATGACCCATGGCAGGTAGAACACGCGACACACGCCGGAACCACCTCGGCGCTGGCCACCGTCTTAGTCCCCGTCAGTACACCAGCGACGTCCGCCGCGGTCGCCATCACCGGGAAACGACCCAGGGCCTCATCGGCTTTGAAGAGACCCGTCTGGTCAATTGTCCCGCCGCCCGTGGCTTCCCACACGATCTGGACGCCCTGCATCGGCTGACCAAACTGGTCCTTCGGAATGGCTTTGAACTGCACCGTGGCGCTCGGTTCGACCTTGGCCAACGGCGGCACCACTTCAATGCTCGTCAACACCGGCGCGGCATTAGGCACCGCCGCAGAAGCAGCCTCGATGACCGGTGCCGGCGCGGCGAGCAACATCCCCAACGGATCCAGATCCCGCAGCGCACGGGCCAGGAAGACGCCCACATCGCCCAGCTTTCCGTGCCCGGGGTACTGGCCCATGTCGGAGAGGGTCTTGCAGAGCGCCGCATTCACGTTGCCACGCCCACAAAGCGAAACCAGGTTCCGGCAATCCACCATCTTCTTCTGCCACGCCAGTACCGTCATCCGCTCCTCTTCCGAATAGAAGTGTTTGGCGGGCTGCTCGTTGATCACATTCACCATCGCTTCAACTTCCTGATACTGCGCGGCCCAGATGCAGGCCGCCAGCGGGAAGAAAGCACTCTGATCAGGATAGAGCGTCACGCCCTTCAGAACCATCTCTTCGGCCATCTGCTCGTTCCAAGCCCAGATCGGGAAAAGGACCGGGATCAGATCGCCCTTCTCGTTCAGATGCCACGTATAGCCATCCACGCTCTCCGCCTCGTCCGATACGCCGGCGGTCTCCAGATAGTAGCGATTGGCCGAATCGAAATAGTACTGGGCCGCAGGCTTGAGCGACTCCGTCGGCAGTCCGGTGATCTTGGCCAGCGTGTTCGCCACGGCCTTCTTGACCGTCGGGGTCTCACCCGTGTTTTCCAGGCGCGCCTTCAGACATGGGATCGCGCGGACATCACCGGGCTCAATGTCGCCGAGCGTAAACGCGGCATTGGCCCGCATCAGCTCGTCCTTGTGCTCCAGAAGTGGAAGGATGGCCAGCACAGCCACGCGACCCATCCGCGAAATCGTAATGCGCGCATAGGTCCGGAAGTCTTCATGCTGCGCATCCTTAAGGTACGGAGTCAGGAACGGGATGGCATAGTGCCCAAGCTCACCGAACTCGCGGTAGAGCATCACGCGTTCGTCTTCGCTCGTGGCCGGATCGACCACCCGCGCGGCCATCTTGGCCATGCGTTCACCGTCCGCCAGGTTGGAGATGTAGTATTTGCGATAGAGGTCCCACAGCCGGGTGGGCGCATTTCCCATACGCGGCTCGGCCATCATCCGTGCAAAGAGCGGTTCACCCGCTTCCTTCACCAGACGCGCCGCCAGTTCCTTGCGCGGTTCCAGCGACATCAACTCGCGCAGCTTGAACTGAGAATCCGTGTAGCGACCCTGTTGATAGAGGTCCACGCCCTCGCGGAAGAGCGTCTCGCTCTTGGCGGCCGTGTCCTCCGCCGCACGCACGCCCAG
This sequence comes from uncultured Planctomycetia bacterium, assembly GCA_964429255.1. Taxonomy (GTDB): domain Bacteria; phylum Planctomycetota; class SZUA-567; order H5-PLA8; family H5-PLA8; genus CAYSBP01. The sequence goes on along the minus strand of CAYSBP010000216.1, from coordinate 348 downwards.
CGCCACCAGCACCAGCGCCACCGCGACGCCCATGCTCCAGCCAGACCTCAAAGCTCGACCGTTCATCATGGTCCCTCCGAGCTGCATCCAGAAAGAAGCTCTCAATGTCGCGCGCACCACCACCGCGCCACACGGCATACGCACACCCCACACGGAGTCGCGCAGTCCGCAAAAAAACTCCGGCCTCATGGCCCAGAGTCCCTGTTCTTAGTGCTGACAAGACCACGGGATACTAGTATTGGGTTGTGGACCTGTCAAGGTTGAAAATCTCCCACCTGCATCTATTGTGTCATCACGCCACCCAATCTCGTTGCGACCACCTCAATCGCAATCCTCTTTCATGGCTCC
>CAYSBP010000215.1:0-5681 GCA_964429255.1 uncultured Planctomycetia bacterium | reverse complement strand
CCACGCAAAGCAAGCCGTTAGGCGCAGCTTTGCGGGGGGTTTTGCAAGAGCCTCGTTGGGATGGTTTTATTCCGGAAAGTTTAGGATTTCACTTGCGCTCGCGACAAGAGGGGATATCACATACCGCGCAATTGTGAAGTGTTTCACAAATTAATTTCGGCGTTTGCATGGCGGTAGAGGGGATCTTTGGACCGGCTGGCGGGAGGGTTCGGTTGTGACCGCAGCGCCCGACGGACGGGGAGGAAAGGAGAGCTGGGATGGCAAAGGTACTGGTGGTGGATGACGACCCCGATGTGGTCGATGCCTGTCGCCTCTTCCTCGAGAGGCAGGGCTACCAGGTTGCGACGGCCTTTAGCCGGGCCGAGGGCATGAAGGCGCTGGAGGCGCAGAAGCCCGATCTGTTGATCCTGGATGTGATGATGGAGCAACCGGACGACGGGTTGGCGATGGCGCAGGAACTGCGTCGGAAGGGCAACCGGATCCCGATTGTGATGCTGACCAGCATCGCCAAGGTGACGGGGATGGAATACGGCCAGGACAACGAGATGGTGCCGGTGGACGCGTTTCTGGAGAAACCCGTCGATCCGGGGACGCTGGTCAACAAGGTCGCGGAACTGCTGGGCAAGAAGAAATAGGAGGGCCGCCGCATGCTGGTCACCGAACATGAACGTCTGAAAGAAGAACTGCAGGCGTTGGCCAAGCGTTACGGTAACAACCGTGGTGCGATGCTGCCGATCCTGCAGGAGGTTCAAGCCCGTCACGCGCACGTCAGTTCGTACGCGATGCAGGTCATCGCCGATCTTCTGGACATCCATCCGGTCGAGGTCCACAGCGTGGTTTCCTTCTATGCCTTCCTGGTGGATCATCCGCAGGGCCGTTTCGTCATCCGCCTCTGCCGAACCATTTCGTGCGACATGGCGGGCAAATCGCGAGTGGCCAAGCAACTCGAAAGCGATCTGGGCATTCGCTTCGGCGAGACGACGTCGGACGGTCGCTTCACCTTGGAATGGGCCAACTGTCTGGGCATGTGCGATCAGGGGCCGGCGCTGCTGGTCAACGACAAGATCTTCACACAGGTTACTTCGCAACAGGTTCACGAGATCCTGGAGATGTGCCGGCATAGTTACGCGCCGCATGCGATGGCCGCGAAGGAGGAGCACCACTCATGATTGAATCACACCAAGGCAGCTTCACCTTCAGCAGTGTCGAGCCCGGTGCGGGGTTGAAGGCCGCGTTAGGACGCAGTCGCGCCGACGTGATCGGCGAAGTCACCGCGTCGGGGTTGAAGGGGCGTGGCGGCGCGGGCTTCCCCACGGCCGTGAAATGGAACTTGGCGGCCGCCGCCAAGGGCGATCGCAAGTACATTGTCTGCAACGCGGACGAGGGCGAACCGGGCACCTTCAAGGACCGGGTCATCCTGGATCAGTTCTCCGACATGGTCTTCGAAGGCATGACCATCGCGGGTTTTGCGGTCGGCGCGCAGACGGGCATTTTGTACCTGCGCGGCGAATACACCTACCTTCGCCCGCAGTTGGACGCCGCGATCGAGAAACGCCGCAAGGCCGGGCTCCTGGGTGACAAGGTGGCCGGCAAGGACGGGCTGAGGTTCAACATTGAAATCCGCATGGGCTCCGGCGCTTACGTGTGCGGCGAGGAAACCGCGCTGATCGAGTCGCTGGAAGGCCACCGCGGCGAACCGCGCAACCGGCCTCCGTTTCCGGTGGACACGGGGTTCCATGGCATGCCGACGGTCGTGAACAACGTCGAGACGCTGGCCTGGGTTCCCTGCATTATGGTGAAGGGTGGGGCGTGGTTCAGGAAGCTCGGCACGGACCAGTCGGCGGGGTTGAAGCTCTTCAGCATCTCCGGCGACTGTGCGAAGCCGGGCGTGTACGAGTTCCCCATGGGCATCACGATCGCCAAACTGCTGAAAGAGGTTGGCGGCGAAGGTGCCAAGGCCGTCCAGATCGGTGGTGCTTCGGGGCACTGCGTGCCGGCGCTGGAGTTCTCGCGGGCGTTGGCCTTTGAGGACATCCCGACGGGCGGTTCGGTCATCGTCTTTGGATCACAGCGCGACATGTTGGCGGTAGCCAAGAACTTCCTTGAGTTCTTCGTCGACGAGTCCTGCGGCCAGTGCACGCCGTGCCGCGAGGGCTGCGCGAAGCTGCTGGAGGGCGTCGAGTTGCTCGAGAAGGGCTCGTGTTCGATGCGCTACCTGCGTGAACTCTGCGCCTTGGGCGAGACGATGCAGTTGGCATCCAAGTGTGGTCTGGGGCAGAGCGCGCCGAACGCGTTTCTGTCCGTCGTGAAGCATTTTCAGAGCGAGTTGATGGGTCGAACGTCAGGCAACGGCAATGGGAACCACTAAGGCCCGATGCGCCTTTGAATAGAGGGAGTCAACCATGGCAGATTCGGTCAAGATGGAAGATACATCCCGCGCGCCGGTCTCGCAGCGTCCGCATGCGGTCGTCGGCGGAGGCGATGTGCAGGCCATCGGCGCCAATGTCTCCGTGACCATCGACGGCGTCGAAACCAAAGTGCCGCTGGGCACCACGCTGCTGGATGCCGCGAAGAAGGTCGGCGTCCGCATCCCCACGTTGTGCCACCACCCCGACCTTTGCGTCGCCGGCGTTTGCCGCGTCTGCGTGGTCGAAGTGGAAGGTCAGCGCACGCTGCAGGCTTCATGTGCCTACCCGGTGACGTCGCCCATCAAGGTCCACACGCACACGCGAAAGGTCCGTCAGGCGCGGCGCCACATGCTGGATCTGCTGCTGGCACGGCATTACGGCGAGTGCTACTCCTGCTTCCGCAACAACAACTGCGAACTGCAGGCGCTGGCCAAGGAGTACGGCGTCGACTTCTTCCGCTTCGGCCATCCGGACAAACCGGCGGTCGAGGTGGACCGGTCGAGTTACTCCGTGATCCGCGACATGAACAAGTGCGTCCTTTGTCGCCGCTGCGTCCGGACCTGCATCGACCTCCAGGAAGTCGGTGTGCTCGAAGCCGTCGAGCGCGGGCCGAAAACGAAGATCGCGACGTTCTACGACAAGCCGCTCGGTGAAGTGGTCTGTATCAACTGCGGACAGTGCATCAACCGCTGCCCCACCGGCGCGTTGCGCGCCAATGACCCGACCGACGATGTCTGGGCGGCGATCGACGATCCGAAGAAGCACGTCGTTATCCAGACCGCGCCCAGTCCCCGGGCCGGCATCGGCGAGTGTTTCGGTTTGCCGCCCGGCATCGCGCAGACCTTCCAGATGAATACGGCCTTGCGGTTGTGCGGGTTCGACAAGGTTTTCGACACGAACTTCACCGCCGACCTGACGATCATCGAGGAAGGCACGGAGCTGCTGTTGCGCCTCTACAAGGCGCTGGTGCTGAAGGACAAGGCGGCGGTTCTGCCACAGTTCACCTCCTGTTCGCCCGGATGGGTGAAGTTTGTTGAGCACTTTTATCCCGAGATGCTGCCGCATGTTTCCACGGCCAAGAGCCCGCAGCAGATGTTCGGTGCGATCATCAAGACCTGGTACGCCCAGATGCATAAGCTGGACCCCAAGGACATCGTGACGGTGGCCTTGATGCCCTGTTCGGCCAAGAAGTTCGAGTGCAACCGTCCCGAGATGTGTGACAGCGGCTTCAAGGACATCGACTACGGTCTGACCACACGCGAACTGGCGCAGATGATCAAGGAAGCCGGCATCCATCTGCCGGACATGCCGAAGTCGGACTTCGACGATCCCTTCGGCCCGGCAACGGGTTCGGGCGTCATCTTCGGTGCGACGGGCGGCGTGATGGAGGCCGCGCTGCGCACGGTCATTGAGCTGGTTGTCGGCGTGAAGGTCGAGTCGCTCTTCGAGCACGCCAACATCACGCCGGTGCGCGGCTTCGACGGTGCGCGTATCGCCGAACTCCCCATCAAACAGGTCGGCCCGGTGCCCGATTTGCTGAAGGGCCTGGTGAAGGATTGGAAGTGGCTGGAAGGCGCCACCCTGGTGGCCGGCGTCGCACACGGCACGGCCAACGCCAAACGCGTGCTGGAAGACATCAAGAAGGGCGGCCCGTTCAGCAAGTGTCACTTCATCGAGTTCATGGCGTGTCCGGGCGGATGTCTGGGCGGTGGCGGTCAGCCGATCCCGACGAGTCCCGAGATCCGCAAGGCCCGGGCGAAGGCAATCTACGACGAGGACATGAAGTACGAGATCCGCAAGTCGCACGAGAACCCGGCGGTAGCCCGGATCTACGCCGAGTTTTTGAAGGACGGCCCCTGCGGGCACCTGAGCCACAAACTGCTGCACACGCACTACACGCCGCGTGGGAAGTACATCGTCTGACCTGTACCGCGATTGGTCGAATCGTGCCAACCGGGCGGGACCACAGATCCCGCCCGGTTTTTTTGGGTCACGGGTGGGCGTGGAAGGGCGCCCGTGCGCTCGCGGGGGAGGGGTCAGTCGGGATCGCTGTAGCACGTCTGCTGGTCGATCAGGTCGCAAACGTGCCGTGCGAAGGGCATGGAGCAGGTGAAGGCGGGCGAGACGGCGTTCAGGACGTGCAGCGACTGTGCGTCGGACTGGATGCAGAAGTCCATCACCAGTTTCCGTTCGTTCATGTCCACCAGTTGCGCGCGGATGCCCGGGTGGCCCCACTCTTTGAAATTGCGCCGGCGCACGCCTTCCAGCAGGAACTTGGCCTGCTTGACCAGATAGTGGCGCGAGTATTTCTTGACCTCTTCGATCGCCAGGCCGCGGAAATTAAAACTGGCCTGCAGGAAGAGGCTGCCTTCCGTCCAGAGCGTCTGGATCATCTCGATGAGATTCAGGTTCTCGAGGCCGTGGTAATGTTCGCGCCAGAGGGCGGGCGTGGCGGTCGGGCCGATCTTGTTCTTCCCCTCGACGGTGACGGTGAAGTGCACCCCCAGGAAAGGGAAGGCGAGGTCGGGGACGGGATAGACGTGCGTCCTGAGCGATCCGGGCGGGTCCATGGAGTACAGGTAGAGGCCCTTGAAGGGCAGCATGCGGTATTGACGCGCGAATCCGTGGTCTTTGGCGATGCGGTCGGCGTAGAGGCCTGCGGCGTTGACGAGGTATTTCGGCTGGAAATAGCCCTGGGTGGTTTCGACGCCCTTCCGGTTGCGTTCGACGTACGCGCAGCGGGTGATGAGTTGCACGCCCAGACCCTTCGCTTCTCCCGCCAGCGCCGCAACGACTTCATTCGGGTCGACGGAGGAGGTGGTGGGCGACCAGAGCGCGTGCTGGCAGGTCTTGATACGGGGTTCGATCGCTCTGGCTTCGGCTGCGGAGATCAGTTCCAGCTGAACGCCGTTCTTTTGGCCTCGACGGTGGAGTTCCTTCAACCCCTCGATTTCGGAATCGGTCTTGGCGACGACCAGTTTTCCGCACGTATTGATGCGCAGTCCGTGTTCCTTGCAGAAGTGGGTCAGGAAGGCGTTGCCTTCACGGCAGAAGCGCGCTTTGAGACTGTCCGCGGAGTAGTAGAAACCCGCGTGCAGCACGCCGCTGTTACGCCCGCTGGCGTGCCGCCCCCAGTCCGATTCCTTTTCGATCAGAATGACGTCGGCGTCCGTGTGGCGGCGTTTGATCTCGTAGGCCAGGCAAAGGCCGATGATGCCGCCGCCGACCACCAGAACATCGCAGCCGCGCGGGGCGTGCATGGGGGCTCCTTCG
>CAYSBP010000214.1:0-5755 GCA_964429255.1 uncultured Planctomycetia bacterium | reverse complement strand
GGAACGCTACGCGCTCCTGAGTTTGAGCGACCCGCACAGCGCCAGGGAGGCGCTAAACAGCGCAACCCAAATGCTGCAGAAACTCGTTGCCGATTTTCCCAAGATCCCCCGGTACCTGCACGACCTCTGCAGCACTTACGCCGAGGAGAATGTACACGTTGGCGGTCCGCTCGCACCGTCCCTCGCGGACATCGAAGCACAACTTGTCAAGGCGATGAAACTGGCCGATCAGATGGTCGAACAGCACCCGAATGTGCCCGAGTACGACGCCACACGAGCCAACACCGCGCACAAGTTGAGCGTGATTCTGGACCGACAGGAGAAGTGGCCCGAGGCCGAGAAGGCGGCACGCGAGGCCGTCAGAATCCAGGAATCGCTGACCCGCCAGTTTCCGGACGTAGCCCAGCACAAAATGTGGCTGGGCGTCTTCCGCTGCGGACTGGCCCACAACCTGCTGTTGCAGCGTAAGCATGACGCGGCGCAGTCGATGCTCACCGAAACGGTGCGTATGATGGAGCAGGTCTGCAGAGAAAACCCGTCCTTCACCTCACTGAAGTTCGTATTGGGACGTTGCCGGATGATGCTGGAGCACAGTCAGCGCCGTGGCCCAGGCTTCGGTCCGGGCCAAGGCCCCTTGCCCACGCCGCAGGGCTTTGGAGACGACCCCAGGCGCCGACCACACGGTCCCATGCGACCGGGGGGACCGGATCCGCAGTAATCGCCCTTTTTGCACTTCGCCTCGAACATCCATCGCTCGCCCACCGTTGCCCGTTTTCCACCAGACAGCAAGTCAAGGCTTAAAGGGACCGTTCATTTCTGGAACTTGCAGAGCGGTGAGACCGGACGGTCCGTACGAAAAAAGGGCGGGGAAAAACCCCGCCCTTTGACCACGTTGAGCGTGAATGAGCTACCTTGTTAACCGCCGACTTCGACTACGATGCCGTTTTCCTCGAGGATCTCGAGGGCGTTCTTGCCCTTCTTGATGTGCTCACGGACCTGGTCGGTGGTCTCTTTGGCCTCCTTGCCTTTGCGGCACATGCGTTCTACAGCCTCTTTGAGCTTGTTCTTCTCTTCCTCACTTACGCCCTTGGCGTCGGCTTCTTTCCCGACTTTATCCTTGGCGTCGTCCACGTCGGCCTTCCACTTGGCCTTCTCTTCGTCGGTTTTCTTATCCCAGCCCGGAGGATACTCGTCGTCCCAGCCCTTCTTCTTACCTTGATCCCAGCCGGGCGGCTCGTGCTTCAGGCCTTTTCCCTTCTCCTTGTCCTTACCGCCCTTGTCTGCGGCCTCTTCGTCTCTCTTCTCTTTTCCCTTGCCTTTGCCCTTCTCCACGGTCTCTTCGTCTGCCTTATCCTTCCCCTTGCCCTTACCGTGCTCTCCGGCGCAGGCGACATTCAACGTGAGTCCCAACCCCAACAGTGCTACCAGCCATGCAAAACGCATAACGTTCTCCTTCGGCTCCTGTTCCCCTGGAAAGTGAAAGCACCCGCCTTGGTCCTATTGACGCAGACCGCAGACGACTCATTCAGAGCATAATAGGGACATTCATTTTCTGAAAGTCGTCTGGCCTTTCTTTGCGCATGGCGCACGGATCGGTGGCGTCATGCCCTCTGCCCTTGATCGAGCCCTCGCTACCCAGAGACAATCTCTGTCCCCAGGTGTTCCCTTCCTCGCCTCCTCTTCCATCCTTCCTGCGGAATCGCTGAGGTCTCCACGGAATGCTTGTGAAACGATCCCGGCCGGCTAAACTTGGGTTCCACGTCTCATCGGGGGACCAAAGGGGCATTCCATGCCGGATGGCGAAGACAAGAAACAGGACGCGCATCCCGTGGAGACCCGGGGGTCAATACCCTCCGATCCCAGCGAGGCCAGTTTCGATTCGACCCTGCACATGGGACCTCCGGTCAGGTCCGCGCGCGTGCCGATGTCTTCGCGTGAGCTTCCGCCACCCGAGCGACGTTCGCTGAAGACCGAAGACCTGACCCAGGACCGCCTGCTGTTGTCGGCGAAGCGCGTCGTGGTGGAGGGTCAGCCGACGCCCCTGCTGGGCGGCATTCCTCTGCTGGCCAAACTCGGCCAGGGTGGCATGGGGGCCGTTTACTACGGCATTCATCCCCGGCTGCAGAAGGAAGTGGCCGTCAAGGTTCTGCCGCTCTATCTGGCCATCGAGGATCCCGCGCTGATCGACCGTTTTCAGCGCGAAGCGCAGACTTCAGCGCTGGTCGAATCTCCTTACCTGGTGCGCGTGCTGGATGTGCACGAGGATTCCGAACTCAACTACATCGTCATGGAGTTCGTGAACGGCGTCAGTGCGGGCAAGTATCTGAAGCAGGTGACGGAGCAGTCGCTGGTCGGTCTGCCGGAGGCCGCGGCGATGGAGATCTGCTTCGCGGCGACCAAGGGGCTGGAGGCGGCACATGCGCGCGGCGTCGTTCACCGGGATGTCAAGCCCGACAACATCCTGATCCCGTACGCGCGTGAAGCGTCCGGTACGGCATCGCCGGGCCAACGCCTGCAGTTGGACTTTGCCGGCGCCAAGCTTTCAGATCTGGGATTGGCACGTCAACAGGAGTTGACGCAGCCGATCACCATCGCCAACGCCACCATGGGCTCGCCGGGCTTCATGGCACCCGAGCAGATCGACGACGCGCACCAGGCGGGACCTTCCTCGGACCTGTTTTCGCTCGGTGCCACGCTGTATTGCCTGCTGGCCGGTTCTCCTCCGTTCCGCGGCGGCACGGCGATGCAGATTCTGATGAAAACGACGACACAGCCGCACACGCCTTTGGATGCCGTGCGTCCGGATGTCTCGCCCGTAACCATCGAAATCGTCAATCGCTGTCTGGCCAAGAAACCGGAGAACCGCTATCCCAACGCCACGGAGCTGATCGCGGACATCGTGCGTTCCCGCAGTTCGCTGCCGCCTTCCAGCGAGATGCCGCTGCGTTCGCCCAGGACGCATGGGATGGATCCGTCGGCGGTGCTGCCGCCGCGCCCGGCCAAACCGCGTGCGAAGTCGCGCGCGCGCTTCCGCTGGGGGCTCGCGGCGGCCGTAGTGGCTTCCATGATCGCCTTGGCCTATGTCTGGAGTACGGCACCGTCGAAAGACCGCTTGGCGGGCGTGGAGCCGGCCTGCGAGGACGCTTGGCGGATCGCGCTTTCGCGGGTCAGAGCGGCCGGGGCGGATCTGACCGAGGCCGAAGCCGTCTATGCCGAATTCATCGCCCAGTTCCCGCTTTCCGAACAGGCGCGCGAAGCCGGCAAGCGGAGGGCGGACCTGGGTAAACGGATCGAGAATGCGCGGCAGGCGCTGATCGGCAACATGGCCCCCGCCTACGCCGCCCGGGAGAAGGGCCGCTGGAGCGAAGTGGTCGAGTTTCTGGAGACGCCGCTACAGAGCATCGGCGACCAGGAACATCCCAATCGCGAGAAGGCCAACGCTCTCCTGGAGGAAGCCAGGAGCGAAATGAAGCGGCGCAACGACTTCGCGGCCAAGGTGCGAGAAGGCGACGAACTGTTGCGGGTGGAAGCCTTGGAGGAGGCGCTGAAGACCTATCAGGCGGCCCAGGCGATCTGGCCGAATGCCGGCGGCCATTCGGTGGCCGCACAGGGCGTGCGTCGTACGGAACAGGCGCTCGCCGAGCGTGAGGTCCGCAAGGAGACCGAGGCGGGTTGCGCGGCGCTCGAGGCCCGCCAGTGGGCCGATGCGCTGACGCGTTTCGAGGCCGCACTGGCGCTGCATGCCGAATCGCAGGACGCTCGCGCGGGCCGCGACGAGGCGCTCTTCCAGACGGCGCTGGCCGAAGGGGGGCGGTGGGCCGCGCTCCAGCCGAAGCCGGATTGGGCCAAGGCGCGCGAGGAGTATGCCAAGGCACTCAAACTCAAACCCGGCGATGCACAGATTGCAGCGCTCTGCGATTCGGTGGAGGTCCACGCGACTATTGAGGCGGCGGAGGCGGCCGCGGGACGGCGCGAGTGGCGAACGGTGGGTCCGTTGCTGGATCGTCTCCAGAACGATTTCGCCGCGAAGCTCATTCCCGTACAGCGCGCGGCGGTTGCGGCCCTGCGGAAGCGGAAGGAGGACCAGGCGGCCACGATCGCCGCGAAGTTGGCGCAGGCGCTGGAAGCCGGTCGCCAGTCGCAGTTCGATCGCGCGGGCAAACTGTACACGGAGTTGAAGGAACTGAGCCCGCAGGACGCGTCGCTCTATGACGAGGCGTGGGCCGGATTGCAGGCCAGTCAGGGTTTCCAGACGGCCTTGGCCGCCGCGGACGCGTTGCGCCAGAACGCCGAATGGGCCCGGGCGCGGGATGCCTATCACAAGCTGCTGGAGGAGAGACGCCAGCCGGCTGAGGCGGGCGTTCTGCACGCCCGGCTGAACGAGGTCGAGGCGGGCGAGTTCATCCAGAAAGGCCGTCAGGCGCTGGACCAGGGCGCGTTGGCCGAGGCACGTGCGGCGCTGAGCAGCGCGGAGAAGGTGCTCCCGTCCAGGGCGCAGGACCTGGTGGTGCTGCTCCAGATGGCGCAAAAGCGACTGTCCGAGACGCAGGCGCGGGCCGACGAATTGGATCGCAAGGCACGGGCGTCGCGCGAGGGTGGCGATCTCGATGCGGCGAAGGCGCAGTACACTGAACTGGCTGAACTGGATGTGAGCCGACAGGTGGCCTGCCGACAGGCGCTGGGTGAAATCGAGGTGCAGTTGAGGGCGCAGGCCGAGAAGGATGAGCGCCGCCGAGTGATCGAGGACCATCTCAGGGAAGGCCATGCCGCCATGGCTCGTGGCGACGCGGCGGCGGCGCTGAAAGCGGCCCGGGCCGTTCTGGATACGGATCCGACGCACGCCGAGGCGAAGCTGCTGTCGTCGCAGGCCGAATTCGCTCAATCCTTCGGGCAGAATACCATGGGGAACTTCGACGCGCAGCGGGCGCACATCGGTTCGCTGATGAAGGAAGGCCGGTACTCCGAGGCGCAGGTGGCGTTGAAGAAGTGCACGGAGGACCGGACGCGACTGCGGACGCTGGTGGAGAACCAGCCGAAAAACTATCTGCCCGAGGAGGTGACTGCGCTGAAATCGGCCACCCTGGAGTGCCAGACGATGGCCTCGACCCTGGCGCCTTTCATGGCGTTGGAGCCGCAGGTGAAGACGACCCGGGCGCGGCTGGACCAGGCCTTGGAGCAGATCAAGCCGCTTCCGTCGGGTGCCGCCAAGGCGAGGACAGAGATCGTGCGTGCACGCGGGGCGATTGACCAGGCGTTGTCCGATTCGGCCAAGGCGTTTGCCGAGCGCAATTACTTCGGCGCGCAGAACGCAACCGGCACGCTGGCCGAGAAGCTGAAAGGGATCGCCGACAACGCATTGGTCCGCGCCGCGGGCCTGTTGGAGGAAGCGGCGGGCCGGGACGCCGACCATGCAGCCGCCTACCGTACGGCCGCCGGCGGCCTGCGGGGCCGATAGCCCTATACGCTGGCATGCCCACCGAATCGTACAGGACCCGCCAGATGTGGGCGGTCACATCGGAGTCCTCGATCTTGATGTGGCCGCTTTCGACGGCGAACGGGTTGCCCGACTTCTTCGGGATGTCGTCGCGGACCGTCCCCGATCCCAAGCAGCTGACATACTCGGCCCCGAAGCCCAGACCAACCATCGCCACGTTGATCTGACGATTGCCCATGAATCGCTCCTCGATGAAAACGGGACCCGTGGTTGTGCAGGAATCCTGATCACCCCTTCTTTTTGACCTTCTCTTCCACGAAC
>CAYSBP010000213.1:0-5755 GCA_964429255.1 uncultured Planctomycetia bacterium | reverse complement strand
TCCCCGCCCTCTCTCCTTGCACTCCCCAACCGCGGCGGCGATAACGTGAGAGGGCACGTTTGAGATCGCCATGGACGAATCGCGGGATCCGAGAACATCTGAAGAGCCTGGCACGTTGCGCGTGATGTACCTGCTGGCGCGACTGGCCGCCCGACGCTGGGTGAACCGTATGGGCGGGCATTTCGCGGTCATCTTCCGGCGCGGCGAGTCCGCTTCGCAGCGGCAGGGAACGGCGCGAAAAGGACATTTCAGCCACGTCCTGATGCTGTTCGTTGCCGTCCTCTTTCTTTTCAACAGTCTGAATCTGGCCACGCAGTTCCTGCGGCGCCTTTCGGGAGCTGCCGAGGCGCGTCACGCGCAGATCCAGGATCGCATCCCGGTTGCCGACTACACGTATATGGAACTGCAGAGGGCCGAAGAGACCCTCGCCGGCCTCGACCCGACGCTGATCAAGACCATCCGGACGGCCTACGAACAGAAAGCCCTGCGCAAAATCCTGCGCCAGGAAGCTCAGCTGCAGTTGCTCAGCGAAGGGTTGGTGAAATCCGACGAATCGGAAGTCGATGTCCGTGTGTCCCGCTTCGCCCAGGTCTTCCGGGAAAAGGGCGTGGAAGGCTTCACGGTCAGTCGCTCACGCAACATGATCCCCGTTCCGTCGGAAGATGACTGGCCTTTGACCGATGACGAAAGGGTGGTGCTCAGCGCACTTGGGTTGCTCACGCTTTTCTTATGCCTCAGCCTCTTTTTCATGTCGCTGGGCTCCGGCAACCAGGATCTTGGCCGGGTCGAATGGCATTTGGAGTGGCTCTTCTCATTCCCCCTTCCCGCACGAGTGCTCTTCCTGGCCAAGGTTTTTGAGTACGCGCTGCTGAACCCGTTCAACTGGTTCGTCGTGCTCCCGCTCTTCACAACGCTCTACGTGGCCAGTGGCGTCGGCGGCTGGTCCATACCCCTGGCCATCGTCACAACGCTGTACCTGGGCCTCCTGCTGGGTTCGCTCCGCATCGCCTCGGAGACCTGGTTGCGCAAGAATATCTCCGTCAGTCAGCTGAAGAACAGCCAGGCCCTCTTCACCGTGATCAGCCTGTTGACCTTCTTCCTTGTGATGGGCTTGGCGGTCGCGCCGCAACTGCCCAAGCACCTGATCCGCTGGAGCGAAGGCCTGCCTCCCGCGGTCCTCTGGAATCCCGTCTCCCTGCCTGTGCTCCTTTGCGACAACCCGTCCAACGCCTGGGTCTGGATGGTGCTTTCGGGCTGGGGCATCGGCTTGCCGCTGGGCGCCTCACTCTTCTCTTCCTTCTGCGTCCGCGACGGACTGTTGAGTGCTGCAAACCCGTACCAGGGGACACGCGGTCTGGCTCCGGCCGTGCATGCAACCGGACTGCTGGCGGGTTTGAAGGGATTGAGCGGGAAAGATCTGCGGCTGTTGGTGCGCGACCGAAATCTCCTCGTCCAGACCATGGTCGTTCCTGTGCTGATCATCGGCTTCAACGTGGTCATCAACCCGACCATGCTGAAGAGCGCGCTCGCGAACTTCCAGCACGCCGCAATGCTGGCCTTCAGTCTGGGCGCCTATGTACTGCTCTTCGGCGGTTTCAGCGTTCTGACCGCCGAAGGCTCCGCGCTCTGGCTGTTGTTCACGTTTCCGCAAAGCCTTGATTCCATGCTCCGCCGCAAAGCAACGTTGTGGTGCCTCTTCGGCCTGGTCTATGCCGGTGCCGTGCTGGCTGTCGCCCTCGTATTGAATCCGTTCTGGGAGGCCGGGTTCCTGGTGATGGCTGGCACCGCGCTTGTCGGTGTCATCCTCTTCGCTTACATCGCCGTCGCCCTGGGCGCGCTCGGTACCGATCCGTTTGAAATGGAAGCCGCGCGCAAGATCCGTCCTTCCTTGACCTACCTCTACATGTTCCTCGCCGCACTCTTTGCATACGTGATCTATGCGCCGGCCATCTGGGGTAAACTGGTCGGGACGGTGCTCCTGGGACTGCTGGCCGTAGCCCTCTGGCAGAAGGTTCGCGACCGATTGCCGCACCTTCTGGACCCGACCGGGGCGCCGCCGCCGCAGGTGAGCATTGCCGACGGCCTGGCGGCCGTACTGGCCTTCTTCGTGCTTCAAGGGCTCCTGATGCTGGGGCTCATGCCCACACCGCTGCCCATGGGTGCGAAGGTGTTCCTGGCCTTCGCCGGTGCGGGGGCCATGGTTGCGTTCTTCATGCTCTATCGCCTTTGGCGGCGCAAGGTGCCGGACCTGCTGCGAGTGCTGGGCCTGCGTCGGCCCCTCGATCGTCCGGGAACCGGCTGGCTGGTGGCCTCGGGCGTCGGAGTCGCCAGCGGACTCGTGGCAGGACTCGGTGCGCTCCTGTATGTCCTGGCACTCCAGCACTATCCCGGCCTTCGTGCCTGGCGCGACGAACTGATCAAGGGCGGGGGGGTGCTGGATCTGGATCTGCAATGGCTCGTCTGGATGGTGGTCGTTGCCGCGCCGCTCTGTGAAGAGTTTATTTTCCGGGCATTGGTCTTCCGCGGACTGCGCCGTTCGTTCGGCGCGTGGCGCGCCGTCTTGGCCAGCGCCCTGATCTTTGCGCTCGTACATCCGCCCATTTCGATCGTGCCGGTTTTAGGTCTGGGGTTCATGGCCGCGCTGGCCTTTGAATACACCGGCCTGCTCGTTGCGCCCATCTTGGCGCATATGGTCTACAACCTGATCGTGGTCGTGGCGAGCGGATGAGCACGTCTGTGAATCGTCGTCGCGATCGGTAACGACCGATCCTGCGTATGACGACGATTGCGACGACGATTTGCGTGAACTCCAAGGGACGCGCGCACTCAGGACGAGGGAACGACGGGAGGCTATTGGCTGGCTTGTTTCCCGCCCGCTTCGCACATATATACAGCCTATTGAGGTGCGCACCGCCGCACAGCGCCCCTGGGAATCCATGGCGACACGTCCCGACGATACCCCCCTTTCCGCCGCCGCTCCGCCGGAACCGCCGGAAGCGCAGGGCGAGTACAACCCACAGGCGCCCGAAGAGCCGCTGCGCGTCCCGTCCGTCCCGCCCGCGCCGCAGGAACGCCGCGTCGAATTGCTCGCGCCAGCCGGCAGCCTCGACGCCGGCTTTGCCGCGTACCAGAACGGTGCCGATGCCGTGTACCTGGGCCTGCAGAAGTTCTCTGCCCGCGCCGATGCGGACAACTTCACCATCGATGAACTTGATGAACTGACGGCCTTTGCGCACTCGCTGACGCCGCGGCGCCGCGTGATGGTCGCGCTGAATACGGTGGTTCTGCAGAAGGAGATCGGCGAACTGCTGGAGTTACTGGAAGCCTGTGCGGACCGCGGCGCCGATGCCGTCCTGGTGCAGGATTTGGGTGTCTATCACCTGATTTGCCGGCACTTCCCGGAACTGGAACTGCACGGCAGCACGCAACTGGCTGTCCACAACGTCGCTGGTGCGCGGGTGTTGCGCGACCTGGGCTTCAAACGCGTCGTGCTGTCGCGCGAACTGACCTTTGAAGAGATTCGCGAGATTGCCGCGCTGCCCGACATCGAGACCGAGGTCTTCATCCACGGTTCGCTCTGCTACGCCTACAGCGGTCTCTGTCTGCTCTCGGCGCAGACGCTCTCACGCAGCGGCAACCGCGGGCGTTGCGCCTACGCCTGTCGCGATTCGTTCCAGGTCACCGGCGCGCCCACGACGTTGCGCGATGGCTCGACCACCAAGCGTGATCCCGGTCGCGGTTTTCCGTTCTCCATGAAGGATCTGGCGCTGGCCGATTTTATCCCGGGTCTCGTTGGTGCCGGCGTGGCCTGCTTCAAGATCGAAGGACGCAAGAAGAACCCGCTCTATGTCGCCGCGACCACGCGCTACTACCGCGATCTTCTGGACGGGCGCTTGCCGACCGAAGAGCGCCCCGCGCGCGAGGCCGAACTGCAGACGATCTTCAGCCGGCCTTGGACGCGGCTCTTCGTCCAGTCGCATCGCGACAAGGAAGTTGCCGACCGCGACACCGTGGGACACTGCGGCGCGCGGATTGGCGAGGTGCTGGAGGTTGTTTCGGACGACTCCGGCGACTGGCTCCGGTTTGTCACGTCGCGACGATTGGAGGTGCACGACGGCATCCAGGTGGATCTGCCGCGCCTGCGCCAGCCGTTCGGTTGTGCAATCGACGAGATGCGCGTCGCGGAGCGCGGCCGTCCAGGCCGAACGGTGGATTCGGAAACCGATGGCGGGCGGGGACCCGACTACGCAGGGCTTCGCCGAGCAAGCTGCCCACGGTCCCAGGATGCCCGCGGTCCTGATCGCCGCCCTGTCTTCGAAGTTCCCGCCGGTTCGACCGTCGAGGTGCTCCTGCCGGAAGACCATCCGGACCTGCCGCCGGGCGCGCCGGTTTACTGTTCGTCTTCGCAGGAGGTGAAGCAGCGCTATCGCCTGACGCGCCCCAAACCCGGCTTGTACCGAACGCGACTGGCGGCCACGTTTCATGTGACGATCGACCGGAACGAACTGCGTGTGCGGGCCACGGCGCAAAGCCCCCGTTCCGGCGCGTCGGCCTGCGAGGTCGTGAGGTGTCAGACGGGACCCTTCGAGCCGGCCAAAGACGCCGCGCGCCAGGAGGCGGCGGTGCGAACGGCTTTCGGGAAGCTCGGCGACACCTACTTTACCCAGAACGCATTCGAGTACTCAAACCCCGAGGGGCTCTTCGTGCCGGTTTCGGTGTTGAATCAGGTTCGCCGCGACATCACGACGGACCTGGACCGGGAACTGAAGAAGGAACGCGATGCGTTTCTGCAGAGATTGCGCGCGGAGTACCCGTCGCTCGCGACCGGCGCGCAGACGTCTTCGGCGTCCGCTCCTCTGCGCTGGTCCATCAAAGTCGACCGCTTGAGTTTCGTGGACAACTTTGAGTCGAGCGATTGGGAGGGCGTGGACGAGGTGGTGGTCGACATCGCGCGCGACCACGGCGGGACGCTGCCGGACAAGCTGAAGGCGCTGGGTGAGCGTCTCGGCCGCGAGCACATCCGCCTCGCGTTGCCGGCGATCACACGCAAGTGGGAGGAAGGGGACATCCGGCGAAAAGTGGAACGCCTGCGCGCCGATGGGTGGTGCAAGTGGGAGGCGGCCAACGTTTCCGCCTGGGGTGTTCTCGGCGCGCCAGCGGAACTGGATTGGGCCACCGACTGGTCGCTCTATTGCGTGAACCGGGTTGCGGCGCGGCAGTTCTTCTCGATGGGTGCGACGCGCGTCTGCCTTTCGCCCGAAGACGGCATCGCGAACGTGCGTTCGATGCTGGCCGAGTTCAGGGACCGCGCGACGCTGATCGTCTATCAGGACACGCCGCAGTTCATCGCCGAATCGTGCGCGTATGCCAATCTGATCGGCGGCTGTCCCGGCAAGGCCAACTGCCTCTTCGAAGAGATGGACCTGAAATCGAGCTACGACGAAAAGCTCAAGGCCATCGACTACCATTGCCGCACGATCCTGATCACTCAGGAGGCGTTTTGCCTCGCGTCGTTCATCGGTGAGCTGCGCAAGGCCGGCGCCGTTTCATTGCGCGCGGATTTCATCTACCGCCGCTACGAGCCCGGACAAGTTCGCGACATCTGGCGCCTGTTGCGTGCGGGAAGAACTGTGACAAAGACGTATTCTGCACGGTTCGAGCAGGGCCTGCTGTAGCGCGGACGTCCCCGTCCGCGGCGGGCCAGCCCCATAAGCGCTAACCTAAGGTGGCGTGGTCTAGTCGGGCACGGGCAGGG
>CAYSBP010000212.1:0-5773 GCA_964429255.1 uncultured Planctomycetia bacterium | reverse complement strand
CCAAGAAAAGCCTGGAGATAGCGGATATCCGTGCCGTTACGGAGTAGATGCACTGCGATGGCGTGACGCAGGCGGTGCGGGTGCAGCCGCGGGCGCCCTGGCTGCTGGCTCCATTTCTGCATCAGCTTCTCCACGGCCACTCCCGTAAGCCGCTTCCCGTATTGCGAAAGGATCAGCGCCCCGTGGTCCGCGCCGTTCAAGAGCGTCCGCCGTACGCGAAGGTACTTGGTCAGCGACTTATGCAGGCCACCTACCATCGGGATGTCGCGTGCCTTGCCGCCCTTCCCCCGACGCACATGCACGACCCGGGTGGTCATGTCCACGTCCCGGACGTTCAGCGACAGGCTCTCGCCCAGGCGTAAGCCCGCCGAGTAAAGCAACTCCACCAGCGCGCGGTTCCGAAGATCGAGCGCATCCCCGGATGGCAGCAACGCGAACAATTCCGCGACCTCCTCTTCGCTCAACGGGCGCTCCAGCGGGGCTTGATCCTCCCGCGAGTCGGCCAGCACCAGGTGACTGGCCGGATCGGCCAGGATCTTACCGCGCGCCGCCAGCCAGGCGAAGAAACAGCGTGCCGCCGCCAGGAGCGCTTGGCGGGAACGAAAAGCGAAACGGCGTCGCTTTAACTCCGCGACATAACGGTCCAAATGTTTGGGCGTCACGTCGCGCCAGCATGTGATTGCGTGTGCTTGCAGGAAACGCGCAATGCTTCTAAACCGATACCGGTAATTCGCCAGGGTCGCTTTCGAGACGCCCTCTGCGCGACGCTGGGCCAGATACTCGTCCGTCTGCGCTTTCATCGACATCCTATCAGGCCCTCGGGTGCGCCAGCTTCAACGCATGCCTCACGTCCTCCAACTCCAACGGCGTGTAGCGCGCCGTCGTCGTCAGCTTGGTGTGAAGCAGCAGTTCATTCACGGCGCGGATATTGGCCCCGTTGAGGAAGAGCAGCCGCGCATAGGTCACGCGCAGGCTGTGTGGGCGGATCCGCTTCTCGGCCAGTTCCAGCAGATCGGGATTCTGGGCCGCGGCCCGTGCCTGCAACTCTCGCAGAAACTGCCGCAGATGATCCTTGGTGACTCGCGGGATGCGGTTGCCCACGAATAGCCACCCCGCATCCGGTCCGCGTCCCAACAATACCGGCCGCCCATGCTTCACGTATTCCTGGACCACCCGCATCGCCCACTTCGCGCACGGCAACACTCGTCCAGGCTTGCCCTTCTCCCAGACGACCATGATCTCGGAGCGTTTGAAGTCCAGATGCTCCATACGCAGCGAGAGCAGCGACAACCGTCGCCGACCCGTGGCCAATGCCAGACACAGGAGCGCCAGATCCCGCTGCCGGTCGGCCCAACGTCGGGAGCCTCTGGGCTGCTGCGTCACCCAGTCGGCCTGCGTCTGCAAGAGCGCCGTCGCCTCCTGCTGCGTCAGATAATCGGAAGTGACCGCCTTGCTCCGGGGAACCTTGGGTGACAGGAGGCCCCTGGCCGGGTTGACCAGCATCTTCCCGTTCCGGTGCAACCACTTATAGAACGTCTTGACCGCCGCCAGCCGGCACCCTTGCGTCCCCTGTCCCAGTGCCTTCCCCGTAGGTGAACGATAGTCGTCGCTTAACCAACGTTGGAACTGCTCCAGCGATTGCTGTGTGACTTTCAGCGGATCGAGTCCCTGAAGCTTCAGCCACTGTCGCAAGTTCCGGAGGCCCAACTGGTAACATTCCGCCGTGGAGTGGCGATTCTCGCGGCGGAGCGCATCGAGGAACTCGTAGGTGATCTCGGATCGCATCGTCGCTTATCTCCACGGTGCCTTTCCGGCCCGCCAACTCGCCAACTTGACTTAACTCTTTGCCAACAAAGGGATAAAGTTGGCGAAATCCGTTTCGCCAACCGTCGCCAACTCGCCAACTTGCTCCAGCCTCACGCTGCACCCCGACAAGGCCTGCGTCGTCCCTTCGTGCAGCGCGAAGTGCCGAACCCGTCCCCGACCAGAGTTCGCGCTCACCAGGATCTCCAACTCGGCCAGTTCGCCCAAGCCCGTACGGAACTTGTACCGCGTCCATTCCGGCCTCAAGGCGCGCAGGTCGTTGATGGAGAAGGTCGTCAGCTTCGAGCCCGCGATGGTCAACAGCACATCCCGGGCGTTCTGCGAGAAGTCGTCGTTGGCTCGAAGGATCGAATCGGAGGCCAGATTCTTCGCGCATTCGAAGTCGCTCCGTTCGGCCACCACGATCTCCACCCCGTTCCCTGCCACCTGCCGCTTGCGCTGGTACTGGTGCAGCAGGGCGGACGTCTCGATCAGGTTGAGAAACCGCTCCTGCTCGCGACGGTGCTTGACCGTCTGTGCCGGGAAACCAATCCGGTCGGCAAAGGGGATCAGCACGCCCTGGGATTCCAGCAGGCGCTGCATGTTCCGGTGGCGGTCAACCATCGCGGCTCGCCGTTGCCCGCTCGCGGAATCCGGCTGAGCGCGCATCCGCCGCTGTGCTTCCAAGACCCGTATCGTCTGCTCCCGCGACTCGTCTACGGAGACCACAAAGCAGCGTGACAGATTCTGCTCGTCCAGCTTCCCCGTCGTTGACGTGAAGACCGCCACGGGCCCCTGCGCCTGCGTATACTGGGCCACGTTTTCGCCTTCCGCATCGCGGAGCACGTGGGAATGCGAGACCGCCCCGCGCGACTGCAAGACCCGCAGCGTAGTAAGCGTCTCCGGCGTCAGCGCCGAGGCCTCGTCCACCAGCAGCAGCTTATGCCGCAGGCCGTCACGCTCGTGATAGTAGAGCGCCGCGTCGGTCAGTCGTGTCAGGTGCAGCAGATCCTCCGGCGGCGTCAGTTCAGCCACCAGTTCCAGCCCGAACGACTTGCCCGCGCCCGACGCGGCCACACGCACGGCGGAGAGCGGACGCGGCAACTTGCGGCTGACGGCGGTCAGATAGAGGAGTCGTTTGGCCTGGTCCTCGCCCACCCAGCCCAGCGATTCCAAGTCGGCGGCGATGGCGTCCAGCAGGTCGGGGCGCTTCAACTCGGACAGTGCGGCTTCCCGCTCGGACGCGCTTAACTCCACCGCTGTGGCCGTAGGACGAGGGTGCTGCTTGGCTTGAATCCGAAAACGGGAGATCTGGTCGAAGAGCGATAGTAAGTGCGCCTCGATCCGCTCGAAGGACTCCTTCGCCTTGGGCGCGGCCGACATGGCAAAGCGCCGGCGCTGGGCCTCGGAAGCCAAGTCGAAACGATCCACGTGCGCCCGGCCGTCGCGTTCCATCCGCAACAGCACCCGCGTGCCGTCAGGCCCGACATCCGCGCTGTAACGGATCTCGCCCGCTTCGAAGAGCGCCTCCTCCGTCAGCGGATCGTACTTGAGCAGCTTTGGATTCCGGGCGCTTACGATGCAGTGTTTGAAGACCTGTGCCTGTGCCGCGACGCGGCGTTTGCCCGCACCTTGGCCGGACACCCCGACCCTTTTCCCATGGATGAACTTCGGGAAGTTCCCGCGGACGGCCATGATGTCGGCCTTGCTAAGGGCCTCGACCGTCTCGCCACCGCCGGAGTGGCAGATGACCAGAATTTCCCGGACGCCCGAGGCCTTTATCCGCTTGGCATTCCGTAGCGCATCTCCGGGTCCCCGCAGCAGCAGCACGTTGCGGTTCCCCTCACCAAAGAGCTTGGCCATGAGTGCGAGCGAATCGGTGACGATCAGTTTTTCGAACGCGTCCACCAGTCGCGCCCCGATGAGCCCTTGCGGATGCTCATACACGCTGGGCGTAGTGCGTCCGTTGCGGACGGCGCAGAAGTCGATCGGCACGCCCTGCTCGTCCAGCGCCGGGACGATAATGCTGTTGCCGATCAAATGGCCCTGCCAGGCCTGGCGCGTCTTTCGATCCAGGCAATTGCGGTAGTCGGCTGGCAGATACCCGAACTGCAACGCGGCGCTCAGTTCGCCCTGGTCGGCGTCGAGCTGGCGCAGCACCTCGACCCCATGGCCGGCCGCCAGCCGTTCCTGCGCGTAGCGGACCAGTTCCACAACGTGCTTCTGTGTCAGTCGGACGCGCGGCCGTTTCGGCTTCGGGATATTCAGGCCCAACGCGGCCAGCGCTTCGGCATGCCATTCCAGTTTTCCAGACAGAAACACCTCTGCGGCGATCTTGATCGTGCCCAAGGCCGCTGCCATCTTTGCCGTTCCCTGCTTCTTGTGGGAGACCAGAACGATTTCGCGTTTCCGAAAGAACTCCAGCAAGGGCGGCAGAACGCTCGGGTCTTCAACCAGACACACGCCTCGGCCGCCTGCTTGAGCCAGGAACAACCCCGTCAGCGGAGCATCCGCCAGGATGAGCTGTTCCTGGTCTTTGGCGTCCTCGGTGCAGACGATCCCGCGTGCCGCGGTTACGAAAGCGTGCTGCTTCTGCGAGCAGAGAAGCCTGATGAAGCCCAGCGGTTGTCGCCAATCGCGGGGATCACAGGTGGGCAGGAGGATCCCGCTCCCGGCCACCCCTGGCCATCGCGAGGGCCGGATCACCCACAACTCGTGGAGGCGCTGGCGTTCTTGAGGGCTCAGTGCCGCGCGAAGATCCGCCGCCCCGCTGGCCACCCGGAATTTGCGCCAGATTTCCGTGTCGGCGATTCCGTTCCTGCGCAGGAATGCCTGGGCCTGCTTGTCTTCGGCCATGTGCGCCTGACCATTTTCGGCGACGCGTCGGAGCAAGTCCAGATCGCCGGACTGGGGCTCAGCATTATCCCCGCTCGTGTTCTTGCTGGATGTCTTCGCCGGCACGCCCTTCGGCGGATCGTCCTCTTCCATGGTTCGTCCCCCCGGACACCCGCAGACATGCGCTTCTCAAGCGCCGTTCGCGCGGGCCATCGTGGGAGGATTATCCTCACGGGCTGGCACAGAGCGTTTCGTACCCGGTGAAGGATTTTCCGCTGAGAATGACGCAGAGGGAGGATAGACCGTACGCCAAGGCCTTGCGCCGCTGCCTGTTCTTGTACTTGGGAGCAGGAATACTACGCGGTGCGCGTGCCGCTAGCGTAAGGGCTTCGCCGAAATGCTTCGCGCCGCGTTTGCGCATGACCAGCCACAGCGCGGCCAGAAACCCGATCCAACGCCAGACGGTCGAAGGCGAGAGCGCCCGCGTCTCTTCACGCTGCTTCTGATGCTCAGACCACCCCGCTTCGGCTGCGGCAGCCTCGTAGCGAATCTCTTTGCCTTCCTGCCGCACGACGTGTCGGTAGCTGGATCGTGCTTCTTCCGCGTACCGCTGGCAGAGTCCGTTGAGCGCTTGCGGAAGGTAGCGTTTGCGCGGAACCACGCCGGGCGGGTAGTGTCGAAACGTGGTCCGGCATTGCTGGCACCGCCAGCGCATCAGAAAGGTGATGATCTCGTGGACTTGCCCGTCAAGGATGGTCAGGAGCTTACGCTGCGCCTTGCCGTGGGGACGGAAAGCGGAGGCACCCGCACTTCACGCAGGGCGCTTCGGGTTTGCGGCATGCCGCCGCCTCCAACCCGGCCTGCAACTGCCTCAACACCTCGCCCGCGCCAGGGGGTCGCGCATGCCCGCCTGAACCGCGTTGCGCCTTCGATTCGCTGAACATGGCCGGGATTGTAGCCACCGCCGTCCGGCTGTCAGCAACATTCCGCGGCCGTAGGTGTCTTGGCAGTCTTGTCTACTGCATGCGGGCCCTTTTGTGATCTTGGCGGATACTGCGGACCCATCCAGCTCGACATCCGGATCGTGCGCAGCGTCAAACGTTCCGCGTGAACGGTTTCCAAACGGCTCTTTGAC
>CAYSBP010000211.1:3426-5798 GCA_964429255.1 uncultured Planctomycetia bacterium | reverse complement strand
CCTGACCGGATAAGGTATGATTCGGCAATTCCAAGGAGCACGGCCATGGAGCTGATTGCCTTTCTCCGTTCGCATCCGGTTTTCGAAGGCCTGGCCGACGACGTTCTGAAGCAGCTTTCGGAGCGCGTCGAGGTCTGCACCTTCGCGCCCGGCGACGTGATCCTTCCGGCGAGGGTTCACGGGGAGTTCCTCGGCGTGATCGCGCAGGGCCGTGCCGAGGCGGTGATCGGGGTCGGTACGCTGGACCGGCGCTTCCTGAACAACATCGAGGAAGGCGAGATCTTCGGCGAGATTTCGCTGATGACCGGCGAAACCACGGACGCCAACGTGGTGGCGCTGACGCAAGTCGAGGCCGTCCTGATACCCGCGGATGTTTTCAGTCAGACGGTGGCGACCCATCCGCGTTCCGTGAAGTACCTGGCGCGTTTGATCGCCCAGCGGTTGCGCCCGCGATCCGAGGCGGTAAAGGCCAAGGCCGCGGCGCGACTGGGTTATGCGCTGGGCGCCGGGCAGCCGATGCGTGTGCTGGTCGTGAACTGCGGGAGTTCCTCGTTGAAATACTGCTATTTCGACACCTGTTCCGAAGAGCCGGTCGCCACGGGTCAGATCGAACGGATCGGCACGCCGGAGGCGCAGCATGCCTTCCGCGGACCGAACGGGCCGCGCGATGAGAAGCTTCCCGGCGCGGACCATGAGCGAGCCTTTCAGTCGGCCGCCAGGGCTTTGACGGATCCCAAGCTTGGCGTGCTCAAGAGCCTGGGCGAGCTTTCCGTGATCGGCCACCGCGTCGTTCACGGCGGTCACGAGCTGGATGCGCCGACGGTGATTGATGTCCGCGTCAAGGAGGTCATCCGCGACATGGCGCGCCTGGCGCCGCTGCATAACCTCGTGAACCTGTTGGGCATCGAGGCCTGCGAAAAGCTCGCGCCCGGCATCCCGCAGGTTGCCGTATTCGACACGGCCTTCCACCAGAAGATGCCGCCGGCCGCGCATCTTTATGCGATCCCGCGCGAGCTGAGCGAGAAGGACGGCCTGCGCCGTTACGGTTTCCATGGGACGTCGCACGAGTTCGTCGCCAGGCGCGCAGCGGAGGTCCTGGAGCGGCGCTTCAGCGAACTCAACCTGATCTCCTGCCATCTCGGCAACGGGGTCTCGATGGCCGCCATCGCGCACGGCCGTTCCGTCGACACCTCGATGGGACTCACCCCGCTCGAAGGCCTGGTGATGGGCACGCGATCCGGCGACGTCGACCCGGGGCTGGTCCTGTACCTGATGCGCGAGAAGAGGCTTACGGGCCAGCAGCTCGACGACCTGCTCAACCGGCAGTCCGGCTTGAAAGGACTTTCCGGGCTTTCGCACGACATGCGCGAACTGGAAGCGGCGGCCGAGCAGGGAAACCGGCAGGCGCAAATCGCCATCCAGGTCTTCTGTTACCGCGCGAAAAAGTACCTCGGCTCCTACCTTGCGGCGCTGGGCGGCGCCGATGCTGTCGTCTTTACGGGAGGCATCGGCCAGGGCAGCCCGGGCGTTCGCGCGCGCATTTGTCAGGGGCTCGGACGGATGGGCATCCTGCTCGACGAGGAGGCCAACCGGAAAGCGCGCGTCCGGCGGGGCGATGCGGTTGTCGTCTCGGAGGCGGAGTCGCCCGTCCGCGTGCTGGTCGTCGGGACCGACGAGGAACTGATGATCGCCCGGCAGTCCGTCCGGGCCGTGCGCCAGATGGGTGTCACGCTGGTGATGCAGAAGCAGAATCGGCTGCCGATTCCGATCGGCGTCTCGGCGCATCACGTGCACCTGACCCAGGAGCACGTCGAGCAGCTCTTTGGCCCGGACCACCAGCTCACGCCCCATATGGACCTTTCGCAGCCCGGCCAGTTCGCCTGCCAGGAGAAGGTCATGCTGGTCGGGCCCAAGGGCTCGATCGAACGCGTGCGCGTGTTGGGACCGGTGCGCAAGGAGTCGCAGGTGGAGATTTCGAGGACCGAAGAATTCATGCTCGGCATCGACGCACCCATCCGTGCTTCGGGCGATATCGAAGGCAGTATCGGGTTGACGCTCAGAGGCCCGGCCGGCGAAGTGCACCTGAGGAAGGGCGTCATCAATGCGTTGCGGCACATCCACATGACGCCGGAAGACGCGTTGGCCTTCGCCCTGCGCGACAAGGATACCGTGCGTGTGCACATCGAGGGCGGAGAACGCGAGTTGACCTTCGGCGACGTGCTGGTCCGCGTGCATCCCGAGTTCCGCCTCGAACTGCACCTCGACACTGACGAAGCCAACGCCGCCGAGATCGGCAAGAAGTCGGTCTGCTATCTGGACTCCATCCAGGAGCGGGCGACGGCAAGGTAGCAGCCTGCACGCCCGATGGCGAG
>CAYSBP010000211.1:0-3326 GCA_964429255.1 uncultured Planctomycetia bacterium | reverse complement strand
GCCGCGGAAGACTACCGCCGCGAGATCAGCGCCGGTCTGATGATCCTGCTCGGTGTCGAGAAGGGCGACACGGAAGCCGAAGCCGACTGGCTGGCCGAGAAGTGCGCGGGTTTGCGCATCTTCAAGGATGCCGAAGAGAAGATGAACCGGTCGGTGAAGGACGTGAACGGCGCCGCGCTGGTGGTCAGCCAGTTCACCCTCGCCGGCGACTGCCGCAAGGGCCGGCGCCCGGGCTTTGACCGCGCCGCGCCGCCGGACCTGGCCAAGCCGCTCTATGATCGTTTCTGTGAGACGCTGGAGAAACAACACGGTGTGCCGGTACAGCGCGGTATCTTCCAGGCCTATATGCAGGTCGCGCTAACCAATGACGGCCCGGTGACCTTCATCGTCGAACGCCGGCCCGCGACAAACGCCCCCGCAACGCCGGCGTCGTGATCGAGGTCCGTTTTCCGGTTACGATGGTCGGTTTCCTCCCGTCAGAACTGCCGTCCGACGACAAAACCAAACAGCAACGCCGCGGTGCCGATGGCGTTTTGAGCCAGCAGATTCAGTCCCGCCTTCAGCCATTCCTCGTCGCGCAGCATCTGACCGGTCTCAAAAGCAAACGTCGAAAACGTCGTGAAGGCGCCCATGAAGCCGACCAGAATGATGATCCTCGTCTCGGCGCCGATCATCGCGCGCTCTTCAGCCAGGATCCAAAAGACGCCAAAGAGGAAACTGCCGATGACGTTCACCGCCAACGTGCTCCAAGGGAAGGCTCCGCCGGTCCAGTGCGAGACCGCACCCGTCAACCCGAAGCGGGCCCAGGTGCCCAGCGTTCCCGCGACCGCCAGCCAGAAAAGATTCACCGCCATGGGACCTCCTACGTGGGATTCCACCAGCAGGGGCCTTTGCCCTCGATGGCCCTGGTACCCCGCTCGCGCGTCAAGGCCAGTTCTCCGAGCGTCAGCGGCTTGAACCGCTCGGCGGCGGCAAAGGCCGCGTCCTGCTCGTTGGGAAAACTCAAGCCCAGCAGCGTCACGTCCGGATCGCAGGTCAGCGTGAAGCGGACGCATTCGTCGACGCTCAGGCACGGCAGGACTGGCGCCGCGGCGTTTGCGCCTCCGGAACTCAGCTTGCCGCGTGGACGGTTCGAGAGAGGCCGGCTGTACCCTTCGGTATCGCCGAGCAGTTTTCCGGCGCCGAACGTTTTGAAACAGACTGAGCCGATGCCCTTCGCCTTGGCCATCGGCAGGATCTCCTCCGCGTAGCGTACATCTGCGTAGGCGCCGAGGGGAAAGAGGACCAGGTCGCAAAGGCCGGACTCCAACGCCGCGCGAAGCACGTCGGGACTGTGACTGGAGATCCCACGGAAGCGCAACTTGCCCTGCTTGCGACAGGCTTCGAGCTGGTCCATGCCGCCGCCTGGACTGGCCAGTCGTTGCCATACGTTGGAATCGGAGAGGCCATGGAAGACGAATGCGTCCGCATGGTCCATTTTCAGACGCCTTAGGCTGTCTTCGACCTGCGGCGCGATGGGCTCTTCGGGATGGTCGATCTTGTCGATGACGAACATCGACGCGCGGCGCCCGGCAAGGGCCGCGCCGACAATCTCCTCGCTGTAGCCGTTCTCGTACCCCGGCGCGGTATCGATGAGGTTCAGTCCGGCGTCCATGGCGCGGCGCACGGTGGTGACGCATTCGGCCAGCGGCACGCTGCGGTCGGCCAGATCGCCGATGCCCAGCAGCGTGGCACTGAATCCCGTGCGACCCAGTTCACGGCGGGGGGCAAAGCGGGGCATCGCTGAATCTCCTCTCTGCACCATCCGGACCATTCCATGCAGCTACATCTCGGAACGACAGAAGTCAGCGGGCGGAGGTCAGCGGTTAGAACGGTGCCAGAGCCGGAGAACTTCAGAACCTCAGCAGCATCCTGCTCGTCCTGTCGAAAACGCTACTCCCGCCTGGCCGTCCTGTCCTCTCGGGACGCGTGCCGCTTGCTTCGCTTGCGCCAGTGTTTCATGCCTTGCCAGAGGATTCGCGGCGCGTAAGGCAGCAGGCCTGGCAGGAACCAGAAGGTGCCGTTGCGGAGGCTCTTGCGCACCAGCCGCAGGAAATGTCCCGCCGTGTAGTAACGTCGATAGATGGTCCTGCGGATCTTGCGCAGTTTCTGAACGGAAAGCTGGTCCGAGTAGATCCGGCCGTTCCGGGCGACGTGGTACCCGGGGTTCTGTGCCACAAGTTCCTCGAGGCCGGAGTACGGGCTCACCCGCAATGCCGAGAGTCCCAGGGAGTCGACGCCCAGTTCCTTCGCGAACTTCGGGATGGAGAGCATCTCCTCCTCGGTCTCACCTATATTCCCGATGATGAAATACCCATGCAGGAACATCGACGACTTCTTCAGCACCTGAAAGTACTCGCGGATGCGTGCGATATCGAAGCCTTTCCGCATCGACTTCAGCGTGCGGTCCTGAGTGGACTCGATGCCGAGAAACAGTGCCGCGAAGCCGGCAGCCTCCATCTTTTTCAGAATGTCGGGCCGCTTGGCGATCTCCAGCCGTGCGTTGATGATGTACTTCTTCTTGATGCCTTTGGCGATGAGAAGGTCGCAGATACGTTCCACGCGGTCCATGTCGTGCGTGAACAGGTCGTCGGTGAAGCCTACCAGCGATGCGCTGATCTCGCTCAGTTCCTTCACGACCGATTCGGGCGACCGTGCCGACCAACCGCGCTTGGTGCCCCACGGGTTCCTGCTGAAGGAACAGAACGTGCAGTTGAAGGGGCAACCGCGCGAGCTGGACACGGTGTCGATCTCCCAGCCCGTCGGCAGGTCCTCGATGCCCACTTCATAACGTTGGCGCCGCAACGTCCGGTCGGGGTAGAGATCATCTCGCAGCGGCCCCAGAATACGCACCGGGTTATGATGGACCCCGCCGTTGTGGCGGAAACTGATTCCGTTGACCTGCTCCAACGGCAGGTCACGGCAAAGGTCTTCGACGATCTCTTCGCCGTCGCCGCGCGCGACCAGCGTCACGTTCGGGCATTCGGTGAGCCAGCGTTCTGGATCCTCCGTCGCGTGGCGTCCACCGATCCAGACGGGGATCGGCGCCGGGACGGAACGGATCTCCTCACGGAGGAACTCCGCGTCGCGGTCCCAGTTGACCGAGAAGCAGACCAGGTCGGTCTCCGGCCGCAGAAAATCCACCGTTCGTCCCGGGTCCCGGCGCAGATCGAAGATCTCGATGCGTTCCGCGAACGGTTTCAGTGTGGCGGCGATGAACTCCAATCCCAACGGCGGGTAGAAACCCGAATGGTTCAGTTCGCGTCGATAGGGATATACACACAGTA
>CAYSBP010000210.1:0-5807 GCA_964429255.1 uncultured Planctomycetia bacterium | reverse complement strand
AATTGTGCCAAGACCGGGGCCGTCAGATCACGGCTGACTATTTTGACCTGACGGGCTCCGTCATCTTCACGCGCGTATTCTTCGTTCTTGCGGAACGATCCCTGATACAGCGGATGAAAGCAAGTCCACGGCGAGTTTCTTGGACTGCTCTATATCACTTCCTGGCGCGGGGCTATCGCGATGGCTTGGAGCGTTGCACGTCGTCGTTCCCAGTCGGGCATGCATCGGGTGAGAAGACGGTAGAAAGCTTTGGAATGGTTGTGGTGCTTGAGGTGGCAGAGCTCGTGCATGATGACGTACTCAATGCAATGCACCGGGACCTGGACCAGGGCGACGTTGAGCGTGATACCGCCGGCAGCGGTGCAACTTCCCCACCGCGTGCGCATGCGGCGGATCACAAGCTGCGGCTCGGGAATGCCGTGACGGGCGCCGACTTCAGCCAACTTTGTGAGATAGCGGTTGAAGGTTTCGGCGGCGCGCGTGCGGAACCATGCGTCGACCAGCTTGCGTATGGCAGCGGTATCGGCCTTGTCGGGTACTCGGACATGGAGAAAGCGGCCGCGCAACTTGGCGGGGGCAGCGTCTCCCATTTCAACGCGCAGGCGGTACTGGCGGCCAAGGTATGTGAATGTCTCACCGCTGAGGTACTTGTGCGGCATTGGTAACGGGTGGAACTGCCGCATTGTGTCCAGTTGCCGGGCGATCCAGGGCGCCTTGGACCGGATGGCCTCGAGGATGTCCTCTTCCGAGAACTGCGCGGGCGCATAGGCACGGACCTCCAGTGCCGGTGTCACAACAATGCGCAGGCGTTTTCGCTGCGACAGGTGCAACCGGTACGGGATGCTTCTGCGGCCGTAATGCAGGGCTCTATCTGTTGTTGCTGGGTTCATTGGCTCTGGCGATCTCTATGCACTGGTCGATGAGTTTGTCCTGGAGTTCGAGAGGGAAATCGATCCCGGCCTCCTGTATGACTTCGAAGAAGATGTCGTCGATCTCGCCACGCATGCGGTTGATGGCGTCGTCGTTGTGAATCCAGTCGCGGATCTTGTGGTTCCGGATTCGCTCAACGATGGCCAGAGCGATCTTGGTGGCGGGTTTGGGGTCGCCGGTGGTGTATTTGGCGACATCTTCCCGAACGCAGCCGTAGAAGCGGCGGGCCATGTCTCTTGTCACGAGCTCCGCGGGCACCGCGTCGTCGGTATGGGTGGCGACCTTCTTATGAGCGTCTTCCAGCTTTGGAAGCGCTTCGATGGCCTGCATCCGCCCCTGGTAAACCTGCTGGAGGATCTCTTCGATCATAACGGAGAACTTCCGGTAGAAGGCGGGATCCTTCTCCATCTCCTTCTCAATGATGCGCTGGGTGGCAGATGCGATACGGTCCGCCTTGGCGTCGGGGCTCGCATTGGGATCTTCGAGCAACTTCTGGCGAGCCTGGTCGTCAAACAGCGCGGTGGGATCGCAGAGCTGCTGGACCTCGCCAGCGCCGATGTGCGTGTCGAGTAGCTTCTTGATCTTGGGTTCGTACTCAGAGAAATCCACGCGTTCCTGGAACCGGAGCGAGACCGCGGCACGCAGATTCTGGAAGAACTTCAGATCGCGCTTGTAGCGGGAGATGGTCTTCTCGGGTGTGTTCGCAAGGAACGTGGTTGATGCCAGCGCCAGCGCCAATGTTCGAGCGAAGGCGCCGAACCGATCATAGAACCGGTTGCGGCGCTCCTCGTCCCGGAGGTGCTGCTCGTAGACCTCGGGGTCGGTCGAGCTCTTCACCTCGGCAAACAGCTCCCACAGGTCGGAATGGAGTTGCGGCAGCTTCTTGGACTCGTCTTCGATGTAGTTGATGGTGTTGTCGAGGTCTTTCTGATCGAAGGCGGCCAGGTTGGCATAGAAATCAATCGCCTCGTCCAGCTCTTTGATGACGCCGGAATAGTCCAGGATGAGACCGTATTGTTTGCCGGGGAACAGTCGATTGACACGCGCGATGGCCTGCAACAGCGTATGGTCTTTGAGGCGGCGGCAAAGGTATAGAACGGTGTTGCAGGGGGCATCGAAACCGGTGAGGAGCTTGTCCACGACGATAATGATCTCGGGCGCGTCTCCATGCTTGAAGGCGTTGATGAGCTGTTTGTTGTATTTGTCCTCAGAGCCGTAGCGGTCCATCATGCCCTTCCAGAAGAACTTCTCCTCCGCGGAGGCCTCGCCGGAGCTTTCGCCTTCGTTTCGGACCTGGGGTGAGGAGATGAGGACTTCCGCCCTGACCTGTTGAAACTCGTCGAAGAACTTCTTGTAGAGCAGTGCGGTGGCCTTGTCCGGAGTCACGAGCTGTCCCTTCATGCCGGTGCCCTGGTAGGTCATGGCGTAGTGGAGTGACACGTCCCATGAGATCATGCGCACCTTCTGGGCGGCCTTGTTGAGCTGCTGCTCGGAGGAGAACTTCCGTTTGAGGTCGGCGCGCTGGGCGTTGTTCATGCCCAGTGTGAGCTTCTCGAACCAGCTATCGATGGCTCCATCGTCCACCGGCTGCGGCACGTGACGCGCCTCGTAGAGCAGCGGTGTGACGGACTTGTCTTCCACGGCCCGGGCGATGGTGTACGCCGGTTCGAGAAGGGCGCCGAACTGGACGAACGTGTTGCGCTTGGCGTCCTTTGCCAGCGGCGTTCCGGTGAAGGCAACGAAACAGGCATTCTTGAGTGCCAGCTTCATTCGGGCGTGATGTTCCGCGTAGTTGCTCCGGTGCCCTTCATCCACGAGGACAAAGGTGTTGCGATCAACGCCGCCCAGCTTCCGGTTGCGAGCTGCCGCTGCAAATTTGTGAATGAGGGTCGTGATGACATGGCGCTTGTTGTCCATGATCAGCTCGACCAGGTGCTCGCCGGTGCTGGCTTGCTCCGGCTCCATGCCGCAAGCACGAAACGTTCCGCAGATCTGGTTATCCAGATCGATGCGATCCGTGACAAGAATGACCTTCGGCGTGGGGATGTCGGGGGCGAGGACCAGGGACTTGGCCAGCATCACCATGGTGAGTGACTTGCCGCTCCCCTGAGTGTGCCAGACTACGCCACCGGGGCGGGAGGCATCCACCTCGCCGGACCGGACCCGCTCCATGATGCTGTGTACGGCGAAGTATTGCTGATACCGGGCGATCTTCTTCTCGCCGTTGTCAAAAACGATGAACTTGTACATCAGATCCAGCAGGCGCTCACGGCGACAGAGCGCGTACAGGGCGCGGTCCTGCTGGTAGACGGCCCGGCCCTCGGCATGCAGCTTCCGGAAATCGTGTTCCACGGAGGCGAACGGCGGAGCGAAGAGCTTGCAGGAGTAGGTCGGGCATTCCTGCCCGACCCGGTCAGGCAGGAATGCCTGACCTACTTCCAACGGCTTGGAAATGAGGGGGCGAATCACGTCATCAAGCCCGTCCTCCTTCCAGACGGTCCAGAAGTTGCGCGACGTGCTGGTGGTGCCGTACTCAGCCTTGTCGCGGGCCAGGGCGAGCAAGAGCTGAGAATAGAGAAAGACTTGCGGGATGCCATCCTTGGCCTGGTAATCGTGGAGTTGGCCGATGGCGGCATCGATCGGCTTCTTCTTCTCATCGGTGTAGGCGCTGCGCTTGCACTCGATCACGACGACGGGGATTCCGTTGATGAAGAGCACGATGTCAGGAATGTAGTGTTTCTGATGGCCGACCCGCTCCAGGGCGTATTCGGCTGTACAATGATAGGTGTTGTTGTCTGGGTTCTTCCAGTCGATGTAGTTGATAGTGAAGCTCTTGGTGTCGCCCTCGACGGTCTGCGGCACGCTGGTACCGAGACAGAGGAGATCGTACGCCTGCTCGTTCTGGTACGTCGCGCCGGTGGCGCGGAACGCCTTGAGGGCCTGGACCGCATTGGCGATGGCGTTCTCCGTGAACGGGTGCTCGCGGCCCTTGAACTCGAACCGACAGTGTTGGCGCACGTGATCGAGGAGGATGGGCTCCAGGATGGCCGTGCCGAGGCGACCGCCGCGAAGCGACACGCACTCCTCGGGTGTGAGGTAATCCCATCCAAGCTCCGTGAGGAGCTGGAGGGCCGGGAGCTGGCACTGCACCTTCTCGAGATAGCTCGGTAGCTCCTGTGCCGGGGTTCCGTATTGTGGTGTGTCTTCCATATCGTTTGTCTTCTCGTCTCCAGTAGGTCAGGCATTCCTGCCTGACCATCCCGAGGGACAGGCAGGAATGCCTGTCCTACTTGGTCGGTCAGGAATGACCGACCTACTTCTGCATCCGGACCGGGGTTCGAATCCCGCCCTCCTCCGCGCATAACGCGCGTTTACGCGCGCATATGGGGGTTTGAAGCCCCTGCCGCACACCACTATATGTAGACAGAATCATCCGTTTTGTCGGATGCGACCCACATATTGTGGTGTTCGTTGTGCTCATAACGCGTATAACCGCGCATAACTTATCCGTTTTCCGGTGGTATGCCGCTCCCTGGCCCCAGTGATCTGCCTGTCATCTTCCACGCCAACCAGCAGGACACCGCCCTCCGCATTTGCCAGGCAGACCACGGCCTCGTAAAGCTCACGATCGGAGAGTGAGTTCTTCGCTTCACCCTTGAACTCAACGGTCATCGTCTCGCCTTCGGCGACCAGTGCTAGCAGTTCTTCAGTTGTCATTGTGCCCTTCTATGGCCTTTGCTTCTTGCTGCGCTCACGCGTGGCAATGACATGCCCCAACGGATAACCATGATGATGCTCCCATGCAAATCCATTCCATCGCCAGTCAGCGCTCCCGGGATTACACGTCTGGCCACATTCGCAAACCCACTCCTGAGCATCCGCCAGGCGCTTTTCAATCCACAGCAGTGCTTCGGCGTCACTCGTACGCACGGGTTTCACAGTTGATCTCCAGTAGGCACGGAATGGCTGACCTTGGCCGGTATGTCAGGCATTCCTGCCTGACACTCCCCCCAGTTCCTCTCACGTTCCATGTCAGGCAGGAATGCCTGACCTACTCGGGTCCATGGCCAATCCGACCATTGGGTGGCGAGACCGGCCTTCACGGGGTTCATGGCGGTATATCGGACAGCCGAAGAAAGCTTGCCGTCATGGCGAATCCAATGATCGAAGTTCTCGTCCATCCAGAACGGACGGCCCGTTCGTTCGAGTACACGATTGCACTCGCGCGCTGTGAAGCCTTTGAGAACACCGAGGTCTCTGCTGAGTTGGTCGTTGCGGCCCTGGATGTTGCGGAGAACCGTGTGAACATGATTCGGCATCACGGATAATGCATGCACCGTCCATCCTTTCTGCGTCTCAAGCCAATTGAAAGCGGCAAGGACGATGTCAGCCACTGCTGCAATGTTGAGGAACGTCGGGCCGCCATCCGCCGTGTCCAGAATGGCGTCAATGCGCCGGAACTGAGCGCGGCGCAGCGCTTCGACCTCATCATCGGTCGGGTTCATTGCCGTGAGTTCAGCGCGTTCTCGCTGCAAATCCTTTGCCACGGCCGCAGGGATCGAACCCTTAAGCCGAATTGTAACGAAGTACGATCGATCCGCCACCGTCCAGTGAGGCAGATGGCGGCGCCGGAACCCGATTGTGCATGCGTCGTTCATCTTCGTTTCACTCGTCCAGTATGTCAGCCATTCCTGCCTGACACTCTCCGTCCGCATGGTCAGGCAGGAATGCCTGACCTACTTTGTTTTCACCCTCACTTGCCCCGTGAGCAGCTTCTGCATCAGGCCCTTCTTCTGTTCTTTCAGAGCGGCGAGTTTGTCTTCAAGGGATTTGAGTTCGCGGTCGGCAGTGTCGAGGATGGCGGCGATGGCGCGTTG
>CAYSBP010000209.1:0-5817 GCA_964429255.1 uncultured Planctomycetia bacterium | reverse complement strand
ACCGGCGGTGTAATTAAACAATATGGCAACTTGGTTTGAGTCTGGAAGGCGGGGGCAGCGGACCGGTCCCCGGCATTCGATTTTCGACCGGATCGTCCGCAAGGCGCGTGGGCTTGGACGGAAGAGCGTTCTTGCCTGGGTGGCGTTTTCGCTCGCGGGCCTTGCCGGTCTGTTCGTCCTCTCTTCTCCGCTGCGCAAACCGGCGCTTGCGGATGCCGCGACCGCCTCGGGTTCGTGGATGATCGTCCAGCGCGGCGATTTCGAGGAAGTCTGTTCGGAGGAAGGCGAGCTTCGCCCGGCCAAGTTGACCACGATCACCTTCACCGATTGGGCGCAGATTTCGTGGCTCATTCCCGACGGCACTCGTGTCAAGAAGGGCGACAAGGTCGCGGCGGTCAAAACCGAGCGGATCGAGGACGAACTCAGCCGGAACGCAAACGAGTTGGCGCAGGCCGAACGCAGCCTGGCGCAGCAGATTCAGGCGTTCGAACTGGAGAAGAAGAAGTACGAGAACGAACTGGAGAACGTAAACGCAACGCTGGAGCTGGCGAAGCTGAAGGAACACGAGGAGTTGGCCAAGCCCCTGCCGCTGGAGCGCGAAGAGGCCGCCAACCTGGTCGTCTCCGCCAGGGCACGCGTGGCCGCCGCCAGGGAAGACCTGGACGCGATGACGCCGCTCGTCGAGAAAGGGTTCGGCCAGCGGGCGGAACTGGAGGAAAAGCGGCTGGCGCATGAGACGGCGCGGGTGCAACTCGAGAACGCCACGGCAAAGTCGAATCGTATTCTGGCGGGGGCGACGGAGATCGAGAAGGCCAAGGCGGTTCAGGCGCGACAGGCGGCCGATGTGGCCGTGCGCATCAAGGAACTCGAGCGTGACCGCTCCACCATGGATATGCAGGCCAAGATCGTCAAACACCGCAACTGGATCAAGCAGATTCAGCAGCGCATCGACAAGCGCAAGGAGAAGCTGGCCAACAGCATACGGTATGCGCCGCACGACGGGATCGTCATCTATCGTGAGATCGGCTGGCATGGCCAAAAGAAAGTCGAAGTGGGCTCGTGGGTCGGGCCGTGGTTCAGTCCGCTGGATCTGCCCAACTACGACTTCATGAAGGTTCGGACGCAGGTGCCGGAGTCGGTGGTCAACCACCTGACCGCGCGGCACGGTCCGCCCAATCCGCGGCCGGGGACGAAGGTGCGCGTCCGGATCAAGACATTGCCGGACCGGGATTACCCCGCGGAGATCGCCTGGATCGACGGTTGGGCCCGCGACCGGAATGCGAACCTTTCAAAGGCGGACGTCCGGTCTGAAGGGTACGCGGGTTTGCAGGTGTTCAACGTCGAGGTGGAACTCTCGGATAGCGATACGGATCGGTTGCGCGAGGGGTTCCGCGCGATCGTCGACTTTCCCATTCGGATGCATCCGGACGTTCTGGCCGTTCCTCGCGGTGCCGTGCAGATTCGGCGCGGGCAGGCGACGGTGCGTGTGAAGGCAGGCGACGAAACGGTGACGCGTACCGTTGTGTTGGGCCCTGAATCCCATGATCGTGTGGTCGTGCGGGAAGGCTTGCGCGAAGGGGAATCGGTCTTCATCCCGCCTACCGGCGAAGAACAGAAATCACTGAACGCCGAGACGCGGTCCGGTGAGGAGGAGGGTTCCCCCGCGCAGAAGACGTCTGGCGGCACCGGACAGAACAACGGGATCGACGGACGGAAACGCGATGTGCGCGCCGCGCCGTCCGGGAAGAGCCCCGATGCCGGCGGGGGACCCTCTTTGGGTAGAGGCAGCCC
This sequence comes from uncultured Planctomycetia bacterium, assembly GCA_964429255.1. Taxonomy (GTDB): domain Bacteria; phylum Planctomycetota; class SZUA-567; order H5-PLA8; family H5-PLA8; genus CAYSBP01. The sequence goes on along the minus strand of CAYSBP010000209.1, from coordinate 4,026 downwards.
CTGACCATGGCCATCTCGCGCAACGCATGGGGTCGGATTGCGCTGGGTGTGGCGCTGACGGCGACGCTTCTTTTTATGCTCTTGCGCCGCGGCTCTTCCAGCGGCATCGATCCGCGCTGGGCGGTGGCCGAGCAACGGGATTTTGTACAGACGATTCGCTGCCAGGGCGCGATGCAACCCGTCAACCGGAATCCCATCCTGCCCAAGGTCCAGGGAACCATCCGCAGACTCGCCAGGGACGGGGCGACGGTCGCACAGGACGACCCGATCCTCGAACTCGACGCGACGCCCTACCAGGACAGGCTGGAGGGTCGTCAGCGCCGGCTTCTTCAGTTGCGTGCGGAATGGGACCGTGACGATAAGAAGGCGCTGAAGCTGATCCGGCAGGCCCAGGATATGGTCGAAAGCCAGAAGCTGCGCCTGGAACTGGAACGCCTGCGCCTCAAGGAGTTGGAACGTGGCCCGACGGAAGCGGATGAGCTGAATCATCGGGTCACCTTGGAGAATGCCAAAAGCCTGCTGGCGGCCCGTCAGGAGGAACTCCAGATGATCGAGGAATTGCGGGCGGACGGGTTCATTGCCGAAGCCGAAGTCCGTCAGAAAAGACTCGAAGTCGAGGAGCAGCAGGCGCAGGTGGCCCAGAGCGACGTCAATTACCGGAAGCTGCACCGGCCGGACCCCGTGAAATGGAGCGAACAGCGGCTCAAGGTACAGGAAAGCGAAAGGAACCTCTCCTCAAGCGAGGAAAAGGTAAAGATGCTCCAGTCCGATCTCGATCGCGCGCGAAGCCGTCAGGCGGATCTCCGGAGCGAAGAGGAGAAGGCGATCAGGGAACACAGCAAGGAAATCGAAAACACGCGCATCCTGGCCCCGGCGCACGGGATCGTTCTGCACGGCCGGGGAGCGTGGGGGCAGCCCTTGGCGCCGGGCCGCGAGGTCCATTCGGGCTCCGAGGTCATGACGATCAGCGACATGCGGAAGATGAAGGCGCTCGTCAGCATTGACGAGGGTCGGATCGGCCGGATTCAAGTCGGTCAGCCGGCGCGTGTCAGCTCGCTCGGTTCCACGCGGTCAACGTTTTCGGCGAACGTGCTCAAGACGGCGGAGAAGGGGCGCGACGAGTTCGACGGTTTCGACCCGGCCACCCGCGATTTGACCGGCAAGGCCAATCGTCAGGTCTTCGATGTCGAAGTCGAACTGGATGATTCCGCAAGCACGCTGCGTCCAGGACTGCGGGTTGAAGTGGAGATCGAGGTATGCAGGCTTCCCGATGTGATCGTCGTGCCGCGGTCCGCGGTGTATCGCGATGGCTCGGACGACGCATGGGTCTTTGTGGCGGGCAACGGCGTCTCGGAGCGGCGAACGGTTGAAGTGCTTGCGGAGGACCAGCACGCGTGCGCCGTCAAGGGGTTGAACAGGGGAGAGATGGTATGGCGCGTGCGCCCCTAGTGAAAACGCTGGACCGGCCGGGCGCGCCCGTTGTGCCGGCACCCGCCCGAGGCGACTCCCGTCGCGTCATGAACCGGCGGGGCTGGCGGCTTGCGATCTGGCTGTTTCCGGTGGCGACCCTGTTGATCCTCGGCACGATCCTCGTCCGGCGTCCTGGGACTGCGCCCGCGGACTGGGTGGTGGCCGGCAAGCGGTCTCTCGTCCCTACCTTGCGCGAACTGGGCAAGGTGGTGGCCCAAGACGAGACCACCGTCTTCTCCCTCTATACGGGCGAGATCATCTGGCTCATCGACGAGGGAACGCTGGTCGAACCCGGAACCGTAATCGTTCGTTTCGATGCCACCAAGACGCAGGAATCCGTGGAGTTGTTACAGAAAGAACTGATCGAACGCAAGGCCGAGGTCCGTGACGCGGAACGTGAAGTTCAACTGGAGACGCGTCGCGGGGAACTCGAAATCGCCCGTCTGGAGGCTGAACGGTCGAAAGCCGCACTGGACCGGCAGGACGTGTATTCGCACCCGACGGACGACGAGAAAAGAGAGGCCGAACTGGACCTGAAGTCGGCTCAACTCAAGTTCGAACAGGCACAGCGGGACTTCGACGCGTACGCCGATCTCCATGCGGCCGGCTATGCCAGCCGGGCCACCTACAAACAGAAACAGTTGAAGCACGCCACGCAGAAGGCCGAACTGGCGAAGGCCAAGGTCCTCTACCGGTTGGCCTTGCAGGGCAAGACGATCGAGGAGAAACGGCTGGCGGATCTGGCGGTCGCCGAAGCGGAGAAGAAACTGGCCACCGGGCGCTTCGATGCCGAGGCCGATGTCGCGATCGCCAAGGCTGCACTCGAACTGAGCAAGATCGGCCTCGACCATTTCGAGAAGAACCTCAACCGGGAACTCGAGAATCTCGAGAATGCTTCCGTCAAGTCGCCCGTGCCCGGGCGCGTGGCGTTCGTCGAAGTCTTCAAGGGTTCGCAGGCCAGCCAGAGCCCGATTCAACTGGGAGAGACCCGCAACCGGGGGCAGGATCTCTGCAAAATCGCCGACACCTCCGTGCTGCAGATCAAGGCGGCGGTCTCCGAAATGGATGCCGGCCGTCTGCGTGTCGGTCAGGAGGCGGACGTGCGGTTCCCCGCCCAGCCGGGGCAAACGTACCGCGCACGGTTGGCCTCCATCGAACGGGTTGCGAAAGACAAGAACGCAACGCTTTCGCATCTGGCCCTCCAGCGTTCGGGGGAGGCTTTTGTGAATGTCGTCGGCGTGCTCCTGGATCTGGTCGAGACAAAGGAGGAGGAGAAGCAGCGGCAACAAATGCGTCTGGGACTGACCGCCGAGGTGACCATCCGACTGGACGAGGCGCGGGAGGCGATGGTCGTGCCCTGGACGGCTGTGCGCACGGCACCGGGCGGTGCGAACGTATGGACACGCAACGGGCCACGGTCCGTTCGCCTGGGCGCAAGCGATACGCACTACGTCGAAATTCTGGACGGTTTGGCGGAAGGCGAAGAGATTCGCGATCTGAATTCGGTTTCGGAAACGTCGGAGTCCGGCGGACCGGGAGGACAACCGTGAGCGTACTCTCGACCAGCGGCACATGCGTCATCAAGGCCGAGAAACTGGTCAAAACCTACCCGCACGAAGCGGGCGAGGTCGCGGCGCTGTGCGGGGTGGATTTCGAAATCCGTTCGGGCGAGTTCGTCTCCATCATGGGCCCGTCCGGCTCGGGCAAAAGCACGCTGTTGCACGTCATCGGATGTCTCCACAAGCCGACGGGCGGAACCTATCTCCTGGACGGCGTCGACGTCGGCAGGCTCAATGACGTGGAACTCTCGCGGTTGCGCAATGCCAAGATCGGATTCGTCTTTCAAAAGTTCAACCTCCTGTCGCACGAAAGCATTCTCGATAACGTCGCCCTGCCGCTCGTATACGCCGGCGTGCCTTACCACGAACGGGTGAAGCCGGCGCGCCGGATACTCGAACGGCTGGGCCTCGGAGACCGCCTGCGCCACGCGCCATCCGAGCTTTCGGGCGGCCAGAGCCAGCGGGTCGCGATCGCGCGGGCGCTGGTCACCGAACCCTCCGTCATCCTGGCCGACGAACCGACCGGCAATCTGGACAGCCGGACCGGCGAGGAGATCATGGGGCTTTTCACGGAACTGCACCGCGAAGGGCGCACGATCGTTCAGGTCACGCATGACCGCGAAAAAGCGCTCTTCTCGCAGCGCATCCTGAACATCAAGGACGGGCTGATCGACCAGGAAGAGATCTTGACACGCGGACGGGAGGAGAGCCATGGAGTGGCTTAGCGCGTTGCGAATCGGACTGACCGGACTTGCGGTCCACAAGATTCGCGCGGCCTTGTCCATGCTGGGCATCATCTTCGGCGTGGCCAGCGTCGTCGCGGTCATCGCGGTCAGCGAAGGCGCGAAGGCCGAGATGCTCAAACAGCTCGCCGCGCTGGGCGCGAACAACATCATCGTGCGCGGTATCGACTGGCGATCCACCGGCGCCGAGATGCGGGACAAAAAGAAACGGGCGCGACTCCTGTCCCGCGGGTTGACCGTGCGCGAGGCGCAGG
>CAYSBP010000208.1:0-5855 GCA_964429255.1 uncultured Planctomycetia bacterium | reverse complement strand
GCGTCCCGCCCTCGGCGCGGTCGAACCGCCCCGGCTTGTCGCGTTTGGCGTCGGTGAACGCGCCGCGCCGATAGCCGAAGAGTTCCGATTCCAGCAGGGTGTCGGGCAGCGCGGCGCAGTTGACGGCGACAAACGGACGCCCTTTCCGCAGGCTGGCCTGATGGATGGCGCGTGCCAGCAACTCCTTGCCGGTACCGCTGGAACCCAGGATCAGCACCGTGCTGTCGCTTTCGGCTACGTCGGGCAGGATGTCCAGAATACGTCGCATGCTCGCATTCTTGCTCACGATATCGCCGAACGTGAATTCCTGGCGCAGTTCTTTGCGTAGCCGTTCCAGTGGGCGGTTATCGCGGAAGATGGCCACCACTCCGTCGATCCTGCCTTGCGCATTCCGGAACGGCGCGGCGCTCAGACTGACCGGGATGCGTTCGCCCGAACGGTTCATGATGCGGGTATCGACTTCGCGGACCGGTTCGCCGCGTTCCAGTACGCCGCTCAGGATGGCCTGACACTCGCAGACCTCGCACCGGAAGATGTCGCCGAAGCTCAACGTCAGCGCCTTCTCGGCCGAGACGCCGGTCAGTTCCTGCGCCGCGCGGTTGAAACTGGTGATGTGCCACTCACGATCGACGGTGCAGACGCCCTCGGTCAGCGATTCAATGATCAGGCGGTACTGCTCGGGCCCGATCGTCGCCGAATGCTTCATCGCGTTCTCCATTTCGTGATGACGCGGTATGCGCGGTCCTCAAGGCCGCTGCTCCTCGGAACCACTGCATATGCAATATAAGATGCAATGCGTGTATTACAAATGCATTATTCGGCAACGACGCCAATAGGCCTTAACTCATTCCAATATAATATCTTAAGAACGCAATGATATCTGGCACGACTTTTGTTACATTCATAGACGTTTCAGTTGTTCGGCTTATCGCCAATAGGAGGAAGAACCATGGCACAGGGCGTGAAGGACCTTACGGACAGTGAGTTCGCGGCGACGATCAGCCAGGGCACGGTACTGGTGGATTTCTGGGCACCGTGGTGCGGACCTTGCCGCATGCAGGGGCCGATCCTGGAACAAGTGGCGGCGACCGTGGGCGCCAAGGCGGTCATCGCCAAGGTGAATGTCGACGAGAACCCGGAATCGGCGGGACGCTTCGGCGTTCGAAGCATCCCCATGCTGATCCTCTTTAAGGAGGGCCAGCCGGTGAAGCAGTTCGTGGGTGTTCAGGATCAGAAAACGCTCGTGAGCGCCATTGGATAAAGGAGCAGTCATGTCGAAGAACCTTCGTGTCGTGATCATCGGCGGTGTTGCGGCGGGCCCCAAGACCGCGTCACGGATCATCCGTCTGGATCCAACGGCGCAGGTGACGGTGATCGAGAAGGGGAAATTCCTTTCCTATGCCGGCTGCGGCCTGCCCTATTACGTCTCGGGCGTGGTGAAGGAACAGAAGGATCTGATGTGTACACCCGTGGGTGTCGTGCGCGATTCGATCTTCTTTCAGAAGGTGAAGAATGTGAAGGTGCTGAACGGCACAAAAGCCGTCGAGATCGACCGGGCTGGCAAACGCGTCGGCATCGCAGGGGCCGGCGGAACCGAGCCGACGTCCTGGATCGAGTACGACAAACTGGTGCTCTGTACGGGCGCCCACCCGATCCGCCCGAAGATTCCGGGCGTCGAGAAACGCGGCGTCTTCTCCCTTCACGGTGTCGAAGATGCCGAGGGCATGCGCGAGCGCTTGGCTCAGCGTAAAGCACAGGACGTGGTCATTGTCGGTGGCGGCTTGATCGGCGTCGAAGTCACCGAGGCGCTGGTCGAGCATGGCTGCCGCGTCACGGTCGTCGAGAAACTGGACCAGATCCTGCCCATGCTGGATCGTCACATGGCACGCCTGGTCGAGAAGCACATGGAATCGAAGGGCGTGCGCATCCTGACGGGCGCCTCCGTGGATGAAATCCTGGGGCGAGGTGACGATCCTAATTCCGTGGGCGGCGTGCGCACGGCGAAGGGACAGATCCCGGCGGACATGGTGATCCTGGCCATCGGCGTTCGCCCCAGCGTGGAATTGGCGAAGAAGGCCGGCCTGACCATCGGCGAGAAGACGGGCGCGATTCATGTGGACGAGCGGATGTGCACGTCCGATCCGGACATCTTCGCGGCCGGCGACTGCGTGGAGACGACAAACCTACTGACGGGCCAACCCGTCTTCGTGCCGCTTGGCTCGACAGCCAACAAGCAGGGCCGTGTGGCCGCGAACAACATCTGCGGGATGGAGGACCGCTTTCCCGGCGTGCTGGGCAGCTCGGTCTGCAAGGTCTTCGATTTCTGCGTGGCTCGAACAGGTTTGTCCGAGCGTGAAGCGCGTGCGACCGGATATGAAGTCGAAGTGGCCCTGGCGCCTTCGCCCGACAAGGCGCACTTCATGCCCACGGCCTTGCCGTTGCTGCTGAAACTGGTGGCGGACAGGAAGACCCGCAAGCTCCTGGGCGCGCAGGCCGTTGGCCCCGGCGCAGGCGACAAGCGGATCGATGTCGCGGCCATGGCGTTGACGACTGGCATGACCGTCGACCAGTTGGCGAATGCCGATCTCAGCTACGCGCCGCCCTACGCGCCGGCGATGGACAACATTCTCACGGCGGCCAACGTGCTGCGGAACAAGCTGGACGGCCTCTTCAAAGGCGTTTCCGCCGAAGATCTGCGTGCGGAGCAGAAGGCCGGGAAGGACCTGTTCCTGCTGGACACCCGTTCGCCGGACGAGCACAAGCAGGTGCGGTTAGCAGGTGCGACGCTGATTCCGCTGGGCGCGCTGCGTCAGCGGACGGCGGATGTACCGAAGGACAAGCCGATCGTCTGTTTCTGCAAGATCTCACTGCGCGGTTACGAGGCGGCGCTGATCCTGAAGCACGCCGGCTTCCAGGACGTCCGCGTACTCGACGGCGGCATCGTGATGTGGCCATACGAACTGGAGAAGTGATCCAAGCCGGCGCGAAAACAGAGGGGGCGGAGTTTTGTTCGACTCCGCCCCAATCGTGAACATTCCGGTTTGCGGACGAGACGATTATTCGCCGCCCTTGCCGCCGCCCTTACCGCCGCCCTTGCCGGCTCCTTTGCCGCCACCACCACCTTCTCCCTCGCCGCCGCCCTTGCCCTTACCTTCACGCACGCGTTGCTGCTCCCCCTTGCCTTCCCCTGCCTGTTCCCGCTCTCGGTTGCGGTTCCGGCACCGCTCGCACTCCGACGGTTCGCAGGCGTTGCCATCCTTGTCCTTGCATCCGCCTTCGCAACCCTGACCTTTTCCCGTGCCTTCCGTATCGCTTTCGCCCTTCTCCTTGTCCTCGCCGGCACGGACACCTTGGTCAACCGTACCGCTCTTGTGAACCGCACCTTCATGATCCTTGTTGGGGTCCTGGTTGCGGTCCACGACCTCATTGCGCCCCTTGCCACCTGCTCCCCCACCGCCTGTACCCTCGCCACCGCCACCACCACCACCGCGACCGCCGCGACCGCCTTCTCGAGCCGCAACTTGGCCAGCAAGTAAGCCGAAAACCAGCACCAGCCCAAACGCCATCAGACTCGACATGTGAAAACGCATCGATCCGCTCCTCTCTGTGGGCTCACGCTCGAACCCGATCCACACTTGATGCCAAGCGGCCTACTGGCCGCCTGCGCACTTGCCCGCTTTTTCCCGTTCCCTGTGGCGATTCCTGATCTGCGCCCCTTTTCCAGCGCCTCCGCCACCTCCGCCCTTACAACCTTTGCCCTGGCCCTTTCCTTTTCCCTGGCCTTGCCCCATGCCCTGACCTTGGCCCCCTCCCTGGCCAGCGCCCAGATCCTGTCCCTTGCCTTGGCCCGCGCCTTGACCTTGTCCGTGTCCTTTGCCTTGCCCCCACCCGCCGCGGTCGGCGGCCCCATCCTGATGGTCTTTGCCGCCTGCGTTGCCCATGCCACCGCCGCCCCGTCCACCCTCTCCCGCCATCACCGGACCGTGCGACATACTCCAGAGCACGATCATTCCAAAGGCGAGCAAACCCAGTAAACTCATGCGCATGATGCTTCTCCTCTCAACTCTTCCTGCCGAATCTCCCTACCGTCCACCTCCGCCGTGCCCCCCTCTGCCCCTAGTGCCGCCCTGCTGTGGGCCGCCGCGCGGGTGTTGCCCACCGCCCTGTTGCGGCCCGGCGCCATGTCCGCGCCCGCGGCCATTTCCGCCGCCACCGCCTCGCCACTTCTCGACCCAGCCCAGCCGGCGACGTGTGCCTTCGCCGCTCTCGATGCGGGGCGGCGCGCCGCTTCGAACCACCAGGCTTCGGCCCGACTCGACGCGAGACACCTCTCCACCCGCCATCACCTCCACAACGCCTTCCTCCACGCTTACGACCAGTCGCTCCGCAGCCTCATCGGACGCGCCAGTCAATCCCGCAAACGTGACGGCGAACCGTGTGCCGAGCGATTGCACGTTGCCCTCAGACGTCAGAACACTGAAGGGCGAACCCTTGACCACATCGGCGAAGAGTTGACCGCTTTCCAGGGAGATGGCGCACGTGAGTGCCGGATCCGGCGCGATCACCGCTTCGGATCCAGCATCGAGAAGCACTTGCACGCTGTCGCCCAGATCGATCTCGACCGGACCGTTCGCCCCGACACGAATCGTGTCGCCCGCGGAAAGCATCCCACCAACCTGAGCGGGAACGAACTCCTTCGCACCGCGGGAACGAACTTCCGCGTCTCCGGCTATGATCGCACCGACCTGCGCGGCGGTCGGGTCCTGTTGCGGATCGGACGCGACCGTGGGCGTTCTCCCGCCGGTCGGCTGCGCCCGGAGGGCCAGGAACAATCCGGCCACCACCAGAATTCCGGCTGCCGCGGCTGCCATCCATGCCCTGCGTTTCCAGCGGTTCGGCGTAACGACCGGCGGTTGCGCGCCAAGAATGCCGTCGATACCCATGCCACTGAAAAACGCGCGGACCAGTTCCTCGCCGCTGGCGTTGTCCTCGGCCTGGTGCAGAAGGCTGGCGAACTCGATCTCGTCCATCAGCGCCGCCGAGGTTGCGTCTCCGGCGCGAAGCGTCCGCGCGAGCCGCTCAGCGCCTGCACGGTCCAGGCTGCCTTGCCAGTACGCTTCCAGCAGTTCGCGAGACTCTTCGTCAGCGTTCATCGGACCGCACCCAAACGTCTGGCCACGCAATCTTTCAGACTCGCACGAAGACGCGACAGCGTCTTGGTCAAACCTCCGATCGTCCGATTGAATCGTTCGGCCAGATTCTGTACCGAGAGGCCGCCCTCGTAACGGAGGCGGATGATCTGCCGGGCGTTTTCCTGGAGCTCCTCCACGCAGAGCCGCAACGCCCGAAGGACGTCCGCATTCTCGCCGGCCTCGCCTGGAGCGACTGTTCCGGCTGTCAATGCGCTGGAGCGTCGTTCTTCGATGGCACGCTCGACATCGGAAAGCCATTCGCCGCTTCGGGCACGACCAGCCCGATGGAAGTTGAGCATGCGGTTGCGGCAGATGGCCTGGATCCACGGACCGAAAGGTCGGGCCGGATCGAATTCGCGAAGATGGCTCAAGGCATCGAAAAAGGTATCCTGGAGGATATCGTGGGCGTCGTGCACGGAGTTCAGGTGTCGGGCCAGGTACGCGCGAAGCGAGTTCTGATGCCGGAGCAGCAGTTCCGCGGCGGCCTCCCGGTCGCCCGCCTGCGCTTTTCTGGTCAGATCCCCGTCGGTCATATCCGTCCTCCACAAGAATTCTAAACATGGGGCGATCCAATGCGGCAGGAAATCTTGAAAAGGAGTACCAAGCGGCCGGGATCGCTGCGGTCCGTGGAAAAAGTCCATACGTATGGACTCGCATTTAAAA
>CAYSBP010000207.1:0-5880 GCA_964429255.1 uncultured Planctomycetia bacterium | reverse complement strand
GTATTCCCCCAAAGGAGACGGCTACTTCGAGGCCATCGGGCCGAGGTCATATCGGAAAACAGATCCGTTGGGCCCCACGACCCAGCCATGGTTGGCATCGATGAAGCTCATGGCCACCAGATCGACGCTGTGCCGGCCGATGATCTCCCATTGGTTGCCGCCATCGAGCGTACGGAGGACGTGCGTCATCTTGCCGGTCTCCACCGAGACCAGCAGGAAACCGGTTTTTTCGTCCAGCAGTTGCATGTCCGGCACGTTCCACATGGGTGCCAGGGACGCATTCTTGGGCTGCCACGTCTTACCCCCATCGGAAGTAGCCAGCACACCGGCGCTGCGGGCCGGTTTCAACCATCCAACTTCCGGGGAGACGAACTGCATCATCACCAGGTCTTCGTCACCGGGCAGATCCTGGGCCGTCCATGTCTTTCCTCCGTCCGCGGTCATGGCAAACATCCCGTGATTTCCCGCCATCCAGCCGTGCAGGTCATCGAGGAAAAAGATGATTGAGTAGTCATTTCGGGGTTGCTCACAGAAGGGCTTCCAGGCCCTTCCGCCGCCGTCCGCGCGGTAGATGGTCGCTCCGCAGGTCGGAGGTTTGGCTTGCAGAAATGAGGTTGCCGTCGCCGTGCAGGAGCCCAAATGAGGGACGATCCCGGGTAACGGTGGAGCAGGCGCCCAGGTCTCGCCTCCGTCGCCCGTGCGCAGTGCGATACCCAGTCCCACGGCCCAGCCTTCGCCGGGGCCGAGAAAGAGGACCGCGTTCAGTTCCGGACTTCCTTTCTGTCCTTTCGCCACGCAGCGCCACGTATTCCCTCCGTCCGCTGTCTTCATGATGGTCGAGTTCGTCGCAATGACAAAGCCGATGCGGCCCTCGACCTCAGCCCAGTTCTCCGGCACAGGGGCGCCCAAAGGCAGGGTCTTCCGGCTCAGGAAGAACACGTCCCGAAGCTCATACGGACACGCGCATTCCTGAACCTGCCCCTTCGCTTCGTGGGTAACGGCGGGCTTCTTGACGCCCGGCGCACCCTTGCCCGAGCCTGAACTGCAACCCGAAAGAGTCAGTACGCCGATTCCCAGCAGACCCGTCACCAGTGCCGTGGACAGCCGTCTCATGGAGGGCTCCTTTCCGTTGACATCCTTTCGAAGTTCGCGCCCCGGAGACCGGTCAGGAGCGCCGTGCCTGAAGGCGAGACGCGCAACTCCGCATAACACGCCCGCTCGTAGCGAATGCGATCACTTTCCTGGAAGAAGTACTCGTCGGCGCCCAGACGTGCCTCGCCGTCGCGGAAACGGAAGCGCAGCAAACGCTCATCCGCCTGCAACGGCTCGCCGCCGTGCACGCGGACGAAAAGGGCCACGTTGTTCCGGTCGAGTCGAACGACGGCGTAACCGTCGTCCTGGACCTGGATCTGACGCGCCATTTCGTAGGCCAGGCCCATGCACTTGCCCCGCATCGGTGAGTCCTTTGCGAAGGTGGAAATCTTGAGCAGCATGACCTGGCCGCCGTTCCGGATGAGCTCCTTGTGAACGATCAGGCCGTTCAGGCCCAGGAACACTATGGCTGTGGCAGCGGCGAAGCCGGCGTTGATGGCGCGCACGGGTCTCCTCCTTTTCCGGGCAGCGATCGCGTGAACACCCACCAGGCGCACAGCGTGGTCACGCCGCTGGCAATCAGAACGAGCGATTTTTCGAGGAAACCAACATCCACGTTGCAGTAGAGGTCCACGAGGAAGCCCGCGAACGCGACGGCACCGAGTGCCTCCAGCCTCCGCTCCGCGCTGCCGCGTCCCAGCACCATCAGGAGCAGCGCGATCAGGACCCCCGGCGGGACGAGAACCCCCAACAGGAGGATCGCGCACACCGCAGCCCATACCGTCTTGCTGCGCCACCAGGCGTTGTTGAGGCCCGGTTCGGGGCGGATGTCGCAGGCCGCCCACCGGATGAGCCAGATCCCGGCCGCCACGGCGAGCAACCGCAGCAGCAGGAAAAAGGGCGCGATGTTCGTGCCGAACAGCCAACGCAGGATCGCCTCCTCGCGCCAGACGGCGTGCGTGGCGAGGGCCAGCAGCGCTCCCGCCGCCATGGCATATCCCAGCGGCAGAAATCGCGCACGCAGGCGCACGTTCGTGAAGATCAGGACCGTGGCGGCCAGCTCGAGGCCGGCGTAGACGTCCAGGCGCCACAACTGCCTGTCCGAGGGGTGGCCCATCAGCGTCATCGCGGCGACTCCGGCGGCGGCCAGCGGCATCATGAAGCGCTGCAGGTCGTCCGGATAGAGGACGTAGAGCGCTGCCGCCAGCGCGATGGCTGTCGCCGTCACGGCGTCGCGTTCGAGCGCTCCGCTGGCCTGCTCCCCAACGCCGACGAGGGCGAGGATGAAACCCGCCACCAGCAGTGCCAGTGCCACCTGATGGAAAAAAAAGTGCCTGGCCACACGGTGTAACAGCGTTGCGCCGGCCAGATAGCCGACGCCCATCGCCAGTGAATTCTCTTGCTGGTTCCTGAAGAACGTGGCCAGTATGAAGACGGTGAAGAAGGCGGCGGAAAACCACGCGCCCAGGACCACCAGTACCCGGACGAAGGCCGGCGGGGGCGGTTCCTGCGGCGCAAGTTTCTTCGCGATGGCTGCCATGCCGTCGTCGTTCAGCAGTCCGCGCGAACGGAGGTGGTCGAGAAGCGCGCGCATCGTGGGGCGTTCACGCATGGCGCACCTCCACGGCCGGGGTTCCTTGCCGCATCGCGCGGTGGACGTTGCGCAGCCACAGGGCCGTGCCGCTGAACACCGCCAGGACGGTGATGGCCATCGCCAGCATGCCCAGTTCCCACGGCAGATCCACGGGACCGTCGAAGACCAGCTTGCCCAACACGAAGATCATCAGGAGGCTGAAATCGAGTGTGCACAGCCCGAGTGCGCCGATGTCCGGCCAGACACGCCGGTAGACGTGGTAACCCGCCACCATGGCGGCAAGATGGACACCTGCGCATGCGTACATCCAGGCTTCCGCCCGACTTGGCTCCACGACCAGTATCGCGGAGGGCACGAACAGCGTGCCCAACACCGCCAGGACGAGGACCATCCGCAGCCAGCGTTCCCCAAGGAACGCCACGCCGCGAACGACCGCGCGCTCCCGCGCTGCAAGCGCAAGGGCGTTCAGCACGGCCAGCGAGACGGCGGTAAGGGCCTCTTCATCAGGAAGGAGGAAGAACGAGGCGCGTGGGTGCGCCTCCCAATAGAAACAGACCGCCAGATTGAGCAGTACGAGCCACAGGAACCAGAGCGCCGCGAGGCGGCCGACCAGCACCCATCCGAAGAGGAGCACGGCCCACCCAAGAAACAGTTCGTACGTGTCGGCGCCGGTCTGATAGACCTGGCCATACAGGGCCAATGCGATCCCGACGAGCACGCCTGCGCTCGTCAGCAGAATCTTGCCCAGGAACCGGTCGAACCCCGCACGCCACGCGCCCAGCGCGCAGGCCAGGACCAACAGCTGCGCGCCGCCCAGCTTCAGCACCGTTCCCAGGTCATTCCAGTTGTACGCGACGAGACAGATCAGGCCGGCGAGTGTCAGGACCGCGCCGGTGGCAAGCAGCCAGCGACTGAGCCAGCGCGACCAGTCGATGGGCGGCCGCACGAAGCGATGCGCCGCGTCGCGGGCCGCCGCGCTCAGCAGCCCGTGGCGATGCAGTTCCTCAACCGCCTCGGGACTGGCCTGGTTTTCCATCAGGTCGACCATAAGACCCCGATTCATCTCCGACCGGAACACAGGGCGGAACTGGAGAACGGACGGCTTCTCGGCCGACACCGCTCTTGTTCGCACCCACACCGCAGAGGCGCAGCGCGACGTTCGACGACTTCGTTGCCACTATTGCTGCGCATTCTACCACCGCACTTCGCGAATGAGAATCGGAATACCGTCGGCCGCAGACGTAATGGGACCGTGATTGTTTCAGGCGAACCGGCAGCTGATCATAATCGCAATCCTGGTTCGGTGGGTACCGTCGGACATGAGCGGCCAACGTTCGATGGCGACTACGATTCCTCGCAACCGTCGGACCGAACACCATGACTCCTCATCCCGTCAATCCCGCACATCCTGCGCAAGACCACCGGGCCTCCTGTCTCGCGGTTGCGCGGCGCTCCGCGCTTCCTATCATGGCGCAGTACGCCATCAGGAGAACAACCAATGTCCGTCGTCACGGTCGTCGATTGGGAACCGGTCATCGGTCTGGAAGTCCACGCGCAGCTCAAGACACGCACCAAGATGTTCTGCAGTTGCGAAACCAGCTTCGGCGATCCGCCCAACACGCACGTCTGCCCCGTCTGCCTGGGCCTGCCCGGCAGCATGCCCGTCATGAACGGCACGGCCTTCCGCCTGGCGCTCAAAGGAGCCATGGCGCTGAACTGCCAGATCGCGCACTTCACCAAGGCCGACCGCAAGAACTACTACTACCCCGACCTGCCCAAGAACTACCAGATCAGCCAGTACGACCTGCCCTTCGCCACCAACGGTTGGCTCGACATCACGCTGGAAGACGGCACGCCGCGCCGCATCGGTATCACGCGCGTTCATATTGAGGAAGACGCCGGTAAGCTGGTCCACGACGAATCCGGCGCCGGCGGCGACAGCGGCGTCGATCTGAACCGCGCCGGCACGCCGCTCATCGAAATCGTCAGCGAACCCGATCTGCGCAGCCCCGCCGAAGCGCGCGCCTACATGGAAAAGCTGGCCCAAATCCTGCTCTACCTCGACGTCTGCGACTGCAACATGCAGGAAGGTTCGCTGCGCTGTGACGCCAACGTCTCGCTGCGCCCGCGTGGCCAGTCAACGTTCAACACGCGGCGAGAAATCAAGAACATGAACAGCTTCCGTTTCGTCGAGCAGGCCGTCGTGACGGAGCTGCGTGAGCAGCGCGAGATATACGAAACCGGCGGCACGATCCAGCAGTCCACGCGGCTCTTCGACGGGCAGACCGGCGCGATCCGCACGATGCGGACCAAGGAAGACGCGCATGACTACCGCTATTTCCCTGAACCGGACCTGCCGCCGATCACGCTGACGGACGAACTGATCGCCGAAATCCGCGGCGAGCTGGCCGAACTGCCCGAGGCGCGCCGCGCGCGTTACCAAAAGGACTGGGCCTTAAGCGAGTACGACGCGGGCGTGATGACCGAACACAAGGAACTGGGCGATTACTTTGAACACCTCGTCGCCGCCGGCATCGCGCCCAAGTCCGCCGCGAACTGGATCATCAGCGATTGCCAGGGCCTGCTGAAGGCGCGCGGGCTGGCCGTCGAAACCTGCGGCATCTCGCCCGAGCGGATGGCCGGCCTGCTGAAACTCGTCGAAACCGGTTCGATCAACCGCGCGACGGCCAAGGAGAAGGTCCTGCCGGCGATGCTGGAATCGCCACGGAGCGCGGACGAAATCGTGAAGGTGCAGGGCCTGGCGCAAGTCTCGGATGAATCTTCGATCGGCGCGACGATTGATGAGGTGCTGGCGAAGAGCGAAAAGCTGGTCGCCGATTACGTCGGCGGAAAAGACGCGACGCTGAACGCGATCTTCGGCGCCTGCATGAAGGCCTTTCAGGGCAAAGGCAACCCGAAGGTCATCCGCCCGCTGCTGGAACAAAAGCTGCAGTCGCTGCGGGACCGCAACGGCGGGGGGTAGGAGTCGGGATTTGGGGAGGCAAAAGTGTTTTTGAAAAACATCTTGCTCGGCGCACTCGCTGGCTGGGAGTAAGGGGTGTGGGCGGTAAGCTGAATGTTCGAATCGTGGTGCCATGGACACCGCGGCTGCATGCGGTGTCCGTGCACTGTCTGGATTTGGGAATCCACCACGGATACGCACGTAGGCCATGCATTCTCCGATCCACGAGCTG
>CAYSBP010000206.1:0-5886 GCA_964429255.1 uncultured Planctomycetia bacterium | reverse complement strand
CTAGCGCTGCTGGCCGGAATGAGCACCGCGGTGCGGTACTGAGGTTGGTGTCCGCAAACGGGTGAATGGCGGACGATGACGGAGACGATGACTGAAAGGATCAGCCGTGGGCACGTCGAAGAAGGAATCCGAAGGCGCCAGGCCGGCCGCGGCGGACGTTGAGGCGCGGGCCTCCGATGGCTGGCTGAGCTGGCTGTTGCTGGCCGCCTTTCTGGCCATCTGCCTGGTGGCTTGGTATCTGGTTCGGCGGAGTTCGCTTCGCGGCGCTCCGGACGCGCCGGTGGGCGCTCTGCGGTCGGTACAATAGGCGTGTTGGAAGGATACTGCGCTTGGTTTGGGAATCGCCCGCCGCGGTGAGGAAGCCGGTCCTGCGCCTCGGATGCGCAGCACGGGCGGGTGCGTGACCGATTTCGCCGGGGCACAGGTGTCGTTTTCCCCCTCGTTGAAGAGGGGATCGACGTGAACGAAGTGAACGCGGGGGCGTTGGCAACGGCCCTTTTGTTTTTCGCCACCGATTGGATGGCGATCGGCGCCCAACGCCCCGGCACGCGTTCGCCTCCGGCTACGGTGTGTCCGCCTCCTCTGCACAGAGCGGGAAATGGTGCCCGCCGATTCATTACCCATCACGGGCCGATGCAGCGGATGTGCGTTGCCAATCTCTCATGCATGCATATAAGAGAACTTCCATGGCTAAACAGACCCAAGGGGTTGCTATTCAGTTAGGCCGTGTCATCCATGCCCTCCGGCGTGAGCGTGGGCTCTTGCAGGCTGAGTTGGCCGCCTTGACCAGCCTCCGCCAGCCGAATCTTTCGCTCATCGAGAACGGCATGGTGATGCCACGGCGCGGCACGCTGGAGAAGCTCGCGCACGCGCTCGGGGTCAGCGCCACGGACTTGCTGAGTCCGGATCGTGTGCAGATGGTGGATGCACAATGGCGGGCCGCGCTGACGCCGCGCAACGCCGGGCAGCTCTTTGCGGGCCAGCTTTCCGCCGTGCCGCTTTACCATCAGAAACCGCTCGAGTTCGACGCGGCCGGCCGCTTGACCGGACACGCCGACCTGGTGCTGCAGCTCGGCCCGCTGCCCGGCCGGGCGTTTGCATTGGTATTGCCGGACGATTCCATGCAGGCGCGCCGCATGTCCAGGCACGAAGATACTTTTCCCCAAGGCGACTGGCTGGTCTTCTCCAGTCAACCTGAAGTCCGTTCGAGCGACTATGCGTTTGTGGTAACACCCCGGCTGAAGCTTTTCCGGCGGGTGACGTGGGAGGCCAAAGCGCCGGCGAAGGTGAAACTCTCCCCGCTGAACGACCGGTTTCCGCAGCTTGCGGTCTCGCGTTCCGAGGTGCTGGCGATGTACCGGCTGGTGCTGCGGTTCCAGTCTTTTTAACGGCAGGGGATAGGGACAGGGGGTAGGGCGGAGAGCCCGTGATCAGTGACCCGTGATCGGTCTGGTCCGACCGATCATGTGTCGGATCGGACGGATCGGTCGGATACGCAACAGCCATCCACCGTTCGCCAATCTTTCTTGCACTCGTCATTCTCCGCGGCATGATGGGCCGGTCGTTTTCACCGCACGCTTTTGCCATCCGGAAAGGGAGAGAACCGTGAGTCAAGTTCGTGTGAAGATCGTCGGCGCTGGCGGTTACGGTGGCATTGGACTGATTGAGATTCTGCTGCGGCATCCGCAGGCGGAGATCGCCTGTCTAGTGGATGTGGAGGGCGAAGGCGCGATTTCCAAGATGTGGCCGCACCTGGCCGGCTTCTGCGATATGCCGATCATCCGCCCGGACGATCCGAAGGCCAAGGAGAATTACGACGTCGTCTTCTTCTGCACGCCGGACCGCGTCGGCATGGGCGCCGCGCCAGCCGAAGTGGCCAGCGGCCACCGTGTGATCGATTTCTCCGGCGACTTCCGCTCGCCCGATGAAGCGACCTACGCCGAGTACGCCCGCCGCCTGGGTCTCGATCAGAAGCACCTCTCGCCGGACCTGCTGAAGGTCAGCGCCTATGGCGTGCCGGAGCTGTACCGCAAGAAGATCGCGAAGGCCAAGGTTGTGGCGAACCCGGGTTGCTTTGCGGTTTCCTGTCTATTGGGCCTGCTGCCGGCGGTGCGCGAGAAACTGATCGACCTCAACGGCATCGTCTGCGACGCCAAGACCGGCGTCAGCGGCGCGGGCAAGAAGGCGCGCCCGAACTTCCATTACCCCGAAATGTACGACACGGTCTTCGCCTACCGCCTGACCGGTCACCAGCACGTGATGGAACTGGAGACGCAGCTTAGCCACGTCAGCGGTTCAACGATCCAACTGACCTTTACGCCGCAGGTCGTGCCGATGGCGCGCGGCATCATCAGCTCGCTCTACGCGCCGATGGCCAAAGGCGTCAACCAGGCGCGCGTGCTGGACGTGTACAAGGCGGCCTACGCGGGCGAACCCTTCGCCAAGGTCTACGACGGGTCGGGTCCCGCCGGAACGGGCGCGGTGCGCGGTTCGAACCGCTGCAACGTGCTGGTGGCATGCGACGAGCGGACCAACCAGTTCCGCGTCCTCTCGCACATCGACAACCTGATGAAGGGCCAGGCCGGCAGCGCCGTGCAGAACATGAACGTGATGTTCGGCCTCGAGGAGACGCTGGGACTGGATCAGCCGGGAGCGCATCCGTAGACGGGCCCGGGTGGTGCTGATGGGCGTAATCGTAGTCGTGATCGTCATGGGCCGTTCGGATAAGACGGTACCGACCGACAACGATTGGGAGAGCGATTTCGACCACGATGGCTGACGGCGGGAACCGATGAAGAAGCTGATGGCCTACCTCAAGCCGTTCAAGCTCGAGAGCGTCCTGGAACGCCTGCCGGCGGAAGGTGTCGTCGAGGTCAACATCAGCGAAGTGCGCGGCTATGGGCGCCAGAAGGGCCATCTCGAACTCTACAACGACCATGAATACGAACTGACGTTCCTGCCGAAGGCCAAGCTCGAGGTCTATTGCGAAGACGCCGTCCTGGCGCAGGTCGAAGAGGCTCTTTTTGCCGCGCGTACCGGCCGCATCGGCGACGGCAAGGTGATGGTCATCCACGTCGAGCAGTCGGTGGACGTTTGACGAAGGTCACCACGCAGGCGCGGAGACACGGAGTTTTTCGACAGGCAGAGGTCTTATTCGTCGTTCAGGTCAGATAGGACAGATACGACCTATAGCCTCCGGCACGTCGCGGATGCTGTGCAGGACTTCGTGGGCGCCGCTGAAGTTCTGTTCGCGCGTCAGGTCGTGAGGTACCACCAGGCAGCGCAGGCCGGCGGAACAGGCGGCCTGGAGTCCGCGGCCGGTGTCCTCCACCGCGACGCATTCACCCGGGTTCAGACCGAAACGGTTCAGGGCGGTCTGGTAACTGTCGGGGTGCGGCTTGCCGTGTTCGTAATCTTCGCGCGCGATGACGAAGTCGAAGTACTTCAGCAGTCCGCTCGTTGCGTGCGAGCGATCGAAGTGCGTGCGCAGCGCACCGGTGACGACGCCCATACGCAGGCGGCCGTGCAGGCGCTGGAGGACCTCTTCCGCGCCGTCGACCGTGCAGGGGGTCGCCTCGATGAGTTCCGCGAAGCGCCGGTCGCGTTTTCTCTTCAGTTCGGTCTGTTGTTCCTTGGTGAACCCGCGATCCGCGATCAGGTCGAAGACGCTCAACCCCTTCAGCAACGAGTGCTCGATGAAGAATGCGCGGGTCAGTTCGACGCCGAGGCTGGCGAGCGTTTCGCGGCAGGCCTGGAAGTAGCGGTCTTCGGTGAGGACCAGCACGCCGTCATTGTCCCAGAGGATGGTGGAGGGCATGGGTGTCCATCAGGAGGGTGGGGGGCCAAGGAGTTCGCGATAGAGCGCGGCAACAGCGCCGGCGAGGTGTCTCACGTCGTAGCGATCGGCCGCAAGCCGGCGGCTGGCCGAACCCATGGCCTCGAGGCGTTCCGGTTGCGCAAGGAGTTCCAGGCAGGCGTCCGCCATGCGGCGCGGATCGGCGGGCGGGGTCAGGAGCCCGGTTTCGCCATGCGCCACGATTTCCCGCTTGGCGCCGCTGTCGGTGGACACGACGGGGACGCCCGACGCGCCGGCCTCCACCAGCACGCGCCCGAACGGCTCGTTGTCGCTGGCTGAAACCAGCACGTCGGAAGCGGCCAGTAGATCCGGCACGTCCTCGCGCTGTTGCAGGACCAGCAGGCCGCCGTCGGACAGGCGCAGGCGTTCGGCGTGTCGTTCCAGTTGTGAGACATAGGCGCGGTTCTCGTGGAATAGGTCGCTGCCGACCAGCAGGCCGACGACATCGGGACGCTGTCTACGCACCTCGGCGAGAGCGTCGAGGAAATGCTCATGCCGCTTCCACGGGACCCACGCTCCGATGTCGATCAGCAGCGGCGTTTCCGGGGAGATGCCGAGGTAGCCCCGGGTACGGGCCCGGACCTCGGCGCGCTTCTCCGGTCCGTGGAAGCGCGTCAGATCGATGCCGTTGGGCAGACAACGCACGCGGTCGCGCTTGACGCCCTGCTGAAGAAGGTGGTTCTCCACCGCTTCCGAAATCGCCACGGCACACGTCGTCGCGCCGGCAAGAATCCTGGCCAACAGCCCGAGCGGATGCAGGTCGCGACAGTGCCAGATGAACGGCAACCCCGTCTCGCGGCTGACTTCCCAGGCCACCAAGGCTGTCGCGTCCGTGTTGGCATGGAGCAGGTCGAGACCCTGTTGACGGACCAGCTCCCCGATGGACTTGGCGCCCAGATGCAGCGCGCGCAATTGCCCGGCAAGGACCAGTGGATTGCGCGAGCGTCGGAAACGCCGCAAAGGCACCGGGTGCACCGGAATGCCGGCAAGGGCAAAGAGCCGCGAAAGCGGACTCTCGGAGGGCACACAGACGTGCGCTTCGACCTGTTCCCGGGGCAAGGCGCAGACGAGTTCGTAAAGGGATCGTTCGGCACCGCCCACTCGCTCGGCGGCCGAGAGGAAGAGTACGCGTCGCGGTCGGCCGGTACCTGGAATTGTGGAGTCTGCGTCTGCGGACATGGCGCGCGTTCCTTTGGTGCGCAACCTTATCCGTGACGGGAGCTGGTGGCAACGACTATCGGGCCGAACCGGGACTTAGGCGCGTGTCTTCCGATTCGCCAGTTCCTGCCGCAGCAAGGCCATGGTCTCGGCGGGCCCCAGGAAGGTGGTATCCACGTCGATGGCGTCGTCGGCCTTCTTCAGCGGCCCGACGGTGCGGCTCTGATCGATCCGATCGCGGTACTCGATCTGTTTCTTCAGGCCGTCCTCCTCGACCAACTCACCCCGGCCACGGAGTTCCTCGGCCCGGCGGCGCGTGCGTTCGTTCAAGTCCGCGTGGATGTAGAACTTGATGAACGCGTCCGGAAAGACGACCGTGCCGATATCGCGGCCTTCCAGGACCACACCCCGCGCGCCCTGTGCCAACACGCCATGTGCGGCGTCACGCATCTTCTGGACCAGCACGGCGCGTACCGCTTCATGATTCACCACAGGCCCGAGCTTTTCGGTGAGTGCGGCCGAGAAGATGACCGAGGTGCGGTCCTCCAGCGGTTGATCGTCCCTCGCGGCCACCCAATAGGACTGCTCTCCCTTTGCATTGAGGCGATACTCGAAGCGCATCTTACGGGCCACGGAGACCACGCTTTCCGGCTGCTTCTCGGCGTCGATGCCGCCTTCGCTGGCCAGAAAGGCAACGGCCCGGTACATGGCTCCGGTATTCAGGTGAACCAGGTGTTCGGCTGCGGCCAGTTTCCCCGCGGCGGTCGATTTCCCACTGCCGGCGGGACCATCGATGGCGATGATGAGCGATTTCGTGTTCATGGTCTCTCCATGTTGCCTGCTTCAACCAAGAAGGCAAAAGAAGAACGCGG
>CAYSBP010000205.1:2355-5917 GCA_964429255.1 uncultured Planctomycetia bacterium | reverse complement strand
CGAACTACCAAGCATGAGCGGTTTTCATGCGGTGCCGCGTTCGCGGCCGTTGTGCGCTGCTTCGCCTGTGTTGGCGATGGTCGCCCAACACGGGTGGCAGCCCCGCGCAAACTTGGGGGTCATCCATCGATTGTCCAGTTTGCGAGGGTCATTCATACCATGTCGTTTTCTTCGTTCGGGCTTAATGCCCAGATTCTGCGTGGCGTAAGCGAAGCAGGATTCACTTCAGCGACGTCCATCCAGCAGGAAGCCATTCCGCCCGCACTTCAGGGACGCGATCTGCTGGCCAGCGCCGCCACCGGCAGCGGCAAGACCGCCGCGTTTCTGCTGCCCATCTTCAACCGCCTGATGAGTCGGCCGCGCGGAACCACGCGCGCGCTGGTTCTGACGCCCACGCGCGAACTGGCCGCGCAGATCGACCAGCACGCGGCGGAGTTGGGCCGCTTCACGGGCTTGACCCACGCTACGGTCATTGGTGGCGTAGGAATGGGTCCGCAGATCAAAGCGTTGACGCGCGGCGTCGACATCCTGATCGCCACACCCGGCCGGTTGCTGGATCACATGCGTCAGCGCACCGCGCGTTTGAACGGCGTCGAGGTCCTCGTGCTCGACGAAGCCGACCGGATGCTCGACATGGGCTTCCTGCCCGACGTCCGCCGGATTGTGCAGAGCTTGTCGGCCCGGCAGCAGACCTTGTTCTTCTCGGCGACGCTGCCGACGCAGATCGTGGCGCTGACGCGTGAATTGCTGAAGGATCCCTTCAGCATCAATCTCAAACGCCAGGCACAGCCGGCCGCGCGGGTCGCGCAGAGCATCTATCCGGTGCATCAGATGCGAAAGTCCCCGTTACTGCTGAAGCTGCTCCGCGGCGAAGCCATTCGCAACGCACTGGTCTTTACGCGCACGAAACGCCGTGCGGACCGTGTGGCGCATTACCTTTCGCAGAACGGCGTCAACGCCGCGCGCATTCACGGCGACCGCACACAGTCGCAGCGGACGCAGGCGCTGGATGGCTTCCGGCGCGGCCAGTATCAGGTGCTGGTGGCGACGGACGTGGCGGCCCGCGGATTGGACATCGAGGCGCTTTCCCACGTCATCAACTTCGACATGCCGGGCACGACCGAGGATTACATTCACCGCGTCGGTCGCACCGCGCGCGCCCAGGCCTCCGGCGATGCGTTGACGTTTGTGGCGCCCGAGGACGAAGGTGCGTGGAAGAGCATCGAGCGCGTACTGGCCAGCAAGCCATCGCGTGTCAAGCTTCCGGACTTCGACTACAGCGTCAGCGAGATCCGTCAAGCGGTTTCGGTCGCTCAGGGGCGCCGGTTTTCGAGACATCACGGAGATAGGTCATGCAGCGAAGCGAAGCATCGACGTCCGTTCCGTGTCACCCGCTAGGTCAGCAGGCCCGCGTCCTGCTCTGCAGCGTCTTCGGGCCGTACGCCCGGGACGATGAGTTCGGCAGCCGCGCCATCAACCCCATGGAGCTGTATCACAACCAGGTCACCCGCGTGCAACATGCGTTTTCGCTGCGCATGTTTCACCGGTCCTGGGGCCTGATGATGATTCAGGCGAATATCGAAGCCCCCTGCACGCTGCTGGACTTCCCGACGCGCGAGCGCTTTATTCAGGAGCTGCGCGAGAAGACCTACGACATCATCGGCATCGGCGCGATCCAGCCCAATCACCTGAAGGTGGCCGAGATGTGCCGGCTCATCCGCCGGCATCAACCCGACGCCACCATCGTCGTGGGCGGCCACATCGCCAACCTGCCTTCGTTTCACGAGCGCATCGACGCCGATCATGTGGTCCTCGGCGAGGGCGTGCGCTGGTTCCGCCGATTCCTGGGCGAGGACGTCAACCGCCCGATCCGCCATCCGCGCGCCTATGCGGGCGTCGACGGCCGGACGATGGGCGTCCATCTGCCGGGCGGCACCGAGAGCATGGCGGCGGTGCTGATTCCGTCCGTCGGCTGCCCGATGGCGTGCAACTTCTGCGCCACCTCGGCCATGTTCGGCGGCAAGGGCCGCTTCATCAACTTCTACGAAACGGGCGATGACCTCTTCAATGTCATGCTGGACCTCGAACGCGAGCTCAAGGTCAATTCGTTCTTCGTCATGGACGAAAATTTCCTCTTCCAGCGCGAACGCGCCCTGCGCCTGCTCGAGTTGATGCAACAGCACAACAAGAGCTGGACGCTGTATGTCTTCAGTTCCGCACGCGTGGTGAAGTCCTACACGATGGAACAGCTCATCGGACTCGGCGTCCAGTGGATCTGGATGGGCCTTGAAGGCAAGGACAGTCGGTACGGCAAGCTCCAGGGCATCGACACACACGAACTGGTCCGTACGCTGCAGTCGAACGGCATCACGGTGCTCGGCTCCAGTATCATCGGCTTGGAAGAACACACGCCGGAGAACCTGCCCGGAGTCATCGAGTACGCCGTCAGTCATGACTCCGACTTCCACCAGTTCATGCTCTACACGCCGTTGGCCGGCACGCCGCTTTTTGCGGAACTCAAGGAAAAGGGCACGCTGGTGGATCCCGAGTGTCTGGAGGCCGAAGACACGCATGGCCAACTGCGCTTCGCGCATCGCCATCCACACATTCCGGCCGGCCAGGAAACCCACATCCTGCAGCAGGCCTTTGAACGCGATTTCGAGGTCAATGGCCCCAGCGTCCTGCGACTGATGAACACCACGCTGAAGGGCTACCTTCGTTACGGGCAGGACCCCGACCCGCGCATCCGCCGGCGGTTCGAGCTGGCCAAGCGCGACCTGCAGTTCACCAGTGCGGCGGCGCTGTGGGCCGCGGCGCGGTGGTACCGGAAGCAACCGGCGTTGCGTAAACGCCTCCGAACGACATTGCACGGCATCTATCGGCGCTTTGGCTGGCGCGCACGATTGTCGGCATGGGTCGGAGGCCCGTATCTGTACCGCCAGTTGAAGAAAGAACACCGCAGGCTGATGGCAGGCCAGACGTACGAACCGGAAACCTTCTACGAGCAGACGAATCAGCACCGCGCCGGCATGAGGACGAAGGAAGAACCGGTATCGGTGGCGGCATCCTGAGTCAGGGAAGTACGGGCAGGCATTGAGGGCTCTGCCACGTCGAGCTTTGTACTCGCCTCCTCGGATGCGCTGGCTTTGCACCCGCCTTCCTTCCTTGAAGTCCTGCGACCCAGCCCCTGCGCGCCATTTAAAACATGGCGGGAATCCGCGCGGATAGCCTTCCCGTATGGTCCTTGCCCGGCGATTCAGCGCCGTGCGGCCGGGACGACCGCGCTCCCTCGAAAAGTCCATACGTATGGACTCGCATTTAACACGTTGTATTAAAATGATGTTGTGACCCAATAATTTGGTCCCGTGAAGCTTCCGGGCCCACGCATTGAGAATGTTCAGGCAGGGCGTCTCCTGATCGTTCTCCAGGAGGCCAGAGCATCTGGAAGAACATCTTTGAGAGGTGGAAAACGACACCTGTGCACCGACTAAATCGGTTGCTGTGCGCCTTTCTGTCCGGAGGCCCCGCCGAAGCCGGACTGTGACCGTCGTACTGGGTAAGA
>CAYSBP010000205.1:0-2255 GCA_964429255.1 uncultured Planctomycetia bacterium | reverse complement strand
CGCGCCGAGATGCTGTTGGTGCCGACGGACAACAGTGTCCGGATCGGCGACGAAGTCGGCCTCCTGCCGGTGCCGCCGGATCGTGTGCGTCGTATGCCGACGTGGCGCCCTCCGCGTCCAACGGACCTGCCTTTCCGCGTGACCCACTCGCGCGTCGACGTCCGCATCGAAGAGAACATCGCCACGACCACGATCACACAATCCTTCCTGAACCTGAGCGACCGTGACCTGGAAGTCCGCGTCCTGATCCCCATCCCCGCCGGCGCCGCGATCAGTAAGTCGGCGCTCTCGATGGGCGACGAAATGGTCGAGGGCCGGCTCTATTCGGCGCAGGAAGCGCAGTCGATCTACGAGTCGATCGTCAACCAGCGGCGCGATCCGGCCTTGCTGCGTTTTTCCGGCGAGAACCTCTACGAAGCGCGCATCTTCCCCATCTCGCCGCGCCAGGAACGCCGGCTCCAATTCGCTTATGATCAGGCGCTCCGACCGATCGGCGGGATGTACGATTTCCGACACATCCTCTCGGGTTCGCAGCTCTACCGTAACGGCCTCGATCAATTCCGCTTCGAATGCGTGATCCGTTCCTCCAAACCGCTGGGCCCCGTCTACAGCCCCAGCCACACGGTCGAAGTCAAGCGACCGAACGACCGCACGGCCGAGATCCGCTTCGATGGCGAGCACCTGGCCACTGATCGCGATTTTCAGCTCTACTTCGCGCCCTCCTCCGAGGAGGTGGCGCTGCGCGCGATGGCGCACCGCGAATCGGCCGGCGACGACGGCTACTTCATGGTCCTCGCTCGCCCCGATGACCAGATCGAAGGTGCGAAGATCCTCTCGAAGGAAGTGGTGCTGGTGCTCGATACGTCCGGTTCGATGGCCGGCGAAAAAATGGGACAGGCGCGAAATGCGCTCACGTTCTGTCTGAACCAGTTCAACCCGCAGGACCGATTCAACCTGGTGACGTTTTCAACGGACGTCCGCGCGCTGAGCGACGGCAGGCTGCTGCCGGCAACGAAGGAGAACATCGCCAAGGCGCTGCGCGCGGTCGAGACGCTGGAGGCCACCGGCGGAACGGACATCGATGGAGCGCTGCGCGCCGCGCTGAACAACGACTTCTCGCCCGGCGCGGATAAGGCCAAGCTGGTCATCTTCCTGACCGACGGCCGGCCCAGCGTCGGCATCACCGACAGCCATTCGATCCTCAACGACGTTGCCGCCGGAAACAAGACGCACCGTGCGCGCGTCTTCGTCTTCGGCGTCGGTACGGACGTCAACACGCACCTGCTGGACAAGCTCTCGCTGGACAGCGACGGCACCAGTTCTTACGTGGCGCCGACGGAGGACCTGGAGGTGAAGGTCAGTGACTTCTACGCAAAGATGAAGAACCCCGTGATGACGGACGTGTCGCTGGACTTCGGCGCCGAAACGCGCGCCAACAGCATCTATCCACGCAAGCTTCCCGCGCTCTTCAAGGGCAGCGAGCTGATGGTCTTCGGACGCTACAAAGGAACGGGGTCGAGTCAGATTGTCCTGCGGGGAAATGTGGCAGGCGAACAGCGCGAGATCCGACTGAATGTCACGTGGCCTTCGCAGGAGCGCGACCACGCCTTCCTGCCGCGCGTCTGGGCGATGCGCAAGATCGGTTATCTGCTGGAAGACATCCGCTTGCGCGGATCGAATCAGGAGACGATCGACGAGATCGTGCGGCTTTCACAGCGGCATGGCATTATCACGCCGTACACCAGTCAACTTGTACTGGAGCCCGGAATGGAAGGACGCTGGCGCGGCGGACCGCAGCCGGTGCCGATGCTGGATGGCGAGCGGGCGGCCAGGCCGGCCGCCAAGGCGGGCGGTTTCGCGGGCGAAGACCTGCGCCGAAGCCGGGATATGGCGAAGAAGGAAGCGGGTGCGGCTGGGCAGGTGGCCCAGAATGCCACGACCGGAGACATCGCCGTGGCGCTGGCCGAACAGGAACGCACGTTGAAAAACGCCAACGCGCCGGCGAGCACACCGTCCCTGTCACCGATGGGTCAGGCCCAGGCGAACGCGAAGCCGGCCGAGGAACTGCGGGACAAGGCCTTCCTGGTCGCGGCCGATGGAAAAGGCAGCGCAACCGAACGCGCCGAGGCGCTAAAGACGGCCGAGGCACAGACGATCAGGCAGATCGGTACACGCACCTTCTATCTGCGCGGCGGCGCGTGGGTCGATTCGACGCTGGTCGAGAACGCCAAGCCGACGATCGTGAAGGCTTTCGG
>CAYSBP010000204.1:0-5995 GCA_964429255.1 uncultured Planctomycetia bacterium | reverse complement strand
GAACACCTCCACCACGCCGCAGGCGAGACCCGAGGATGCTCGCCACCGATACGCGATGGCCCTTCGGGCAGGCGGCGTATTGGCGCTGCTCTTCCTGGTCGTCTTCGGTGCCGTCTGTGTACGGAAGGGTTGGTACGAACCGCCCCAACCGGGCGAAGCGCGCAAACGGAAGAATCGCGGGACCGACTTCACGGCGTACTACTCGGCGGGCGAGTTGGCACGCACCGGCCGGGACATCTATGACTGGCGTTCTTCATCGACGCCCTATCGACCGTACATCTACCCTCCGACCTTCGCGATCCTGCCGATGGCGCCGCTGACGCTATTGCCGCACAACGCCGCGCTGGCCGTCTTCTACCTTCTCAACGTGGGCTGCTTGATCGGTTCGGCCTGGTTGTTGCGGAAGATACTCTGGCCGCCGGGCACGGAGATGGGCGTGGGCTTCTGGCAGTTGCCCGAAGTGGGTCTGCTCATCGCCGTGCTGTTGTGCGGTCGTTTCCTGGATTCGAACCTGAAGTTGGGCAACGCCAATCTGTTCATCCTTTTCTTCACCACGCTGGGCCTGTACGGGCTGCACGGCGGTCGCGGTGCAGTGGGCGGTCTGGCGATCGCCTACGCCACGGCCGTCAAGGCGACGCCGGGGCTCTTCGGACTCTACTTTCTCTGGAGCCGGCGCGGTTGGGCCATGGTGGGCGGCGCGGTCGGGTTGGCGCTCTTCCTGTTGGTCGTGCCGACAGCGGTGCTGGGCTGGCCGCAGACCGTCGCTTCGTTGAACGGGTTTGCCGAAAAAGCCGGCGCCCAGTTCGCCGCGCCAGCATCATCCAAAACGTCTGATGCGGCCTCCGCTGACGAGGACGAAGGCGAAGAAGGGCCGCGGGCCATCGGAGTCAGCTTGCGCGGGTCGCTGCTGAAACTGCTCTCGCCCACGGTGAGCATGCATCACCGCGAAGCCGACGACGTGCGAAGCGTCAATGTGCTGGAACTGGCACCGGAGTCCGTCTCCCGCGCAGTCACGATCCTGTCATGGATCCTTCTGGGCGTGACCGTCTGGCTGACGGCCGGAAGTTGGGCGCGCACCAACC
The DNA here is from genome assembly GCA_964429255.1 of uncultured Planctomycetia bacterium. GTDB lineage: Bacteria > Planctomycetota > SZUA-567 > H5-PLA8 > H5-PLA8 > CAYSBP01. The sequence continues at coordinate 4,913 of CAYSBP010000204.1, read as the reverse complement.
CGATGGGGCTGGCCCTTTCCTGGGGTCTGGTGACACTGACCATGTTGTTGATTTCGCCGCTGACGCGCAAGGCGCACTGCGTGCTGATCTTGATTCCCGTGGCGGTGTTGATCGCCCTGCTTCAGCAGAATCGGTTGGCTGGGTTCGTCCGCAGGATCGCGTGGGGCACGCTCGTCATGCTACCCGTGGCCACGCTGCTGACCGCGGAAGGTCTGGCTGGCGAGCGTGCCGCGGAGTTCTTTCACGCCATTGGCACGTCGACGTGGGCGATGGTGGCGCTGTATGTCGCGATAGCGGCGGCGCTGTGGAGCGGGGCGCGGGCGAAGCGAGCGGGCGCCTAGTTGAAAGGCGAGTCTCCGGCGTGGCGCACCATGGTGTTCAGCCTTCCGTCTGCTGGAAATCGCAATCGTCGGATGCAGCAGCAGACGGGGACGTCGGCCCTACGACTTCACGCGCCGGGGATGTTCAGCCTCGCCGTTGGACGGCGGTTCGAGCTCTTCTGGCGGGGTCAGGCGCTGCGAATCGTGCGTGGCCGTGGCGCGATGGAAGAGCATCCACAGGTGGTGCAACTCCTCCGAGGCTTCCGGGTGATCGTCGACGCGCAGGTCCAACAGCGGCGGCAGTAAGCTCTGCGTCCCGACGATCTTGATGGCCGCGGACTGCTTGCCGCGTCGATCGCCACCGGCCCGTTCGGCGGCCAGGAGCGACTCGATCATCCGTTCGGCGAAGTACTTCGAGCGGCTCTCGCGGTAGCCCTGCTCCATGGCATTGAGCACCTCGGAGCCATTGAGTCCGTTGCCGAGGATGACGAGATCTTCACGTTCGATCTGTCCGCACCACGGCAGACAGGCCGTGCCGGTGGCGGCGAAATGGACGGAGTGGCCCTCCTGCGGGGCGATGGAGCGGATGGCCACCTGACGCTCCTCGGGATGGCCGAAGAACTTCAGCGCGCGTTCGAACGCATCCTTCGGGTCCACGCCGTTCTCCAGCGACTCCATCACGGCGTAGGCGACGCGCGGATCGTTCAGGTTCTGGACGGCGACGGCACCGACCCCGGAGCGCATGAAGGGGACCACGGCTCCGACGCACAGACAGGAGGAGGCCGTGACGATGCCCACGCTGCCTGTCTCGGGTTCGCGCGCCAACAGCGTGTAGGTGCAGATGATCTCGCTCATTTCCATTCCCCAATCAGGATGGCTGAAGCCAGGACCGTCGTCCACAGGCCGTTCTTGTCGCCTTCCGCCGACTGGGTGACTTCGCGCGTGGTAATGATCTGACGCCCCAGTTTGTACTGCTCTTTGCGTTCGTCGTAGTCTTTGTCGGGGTCGAACGGGACACCGATGGTCGTCGCCAGCATCTGCGCAGCCATGTCCTCGGCGTAGTCGCCCGCCGTCTTCTCGTTCATGCCGTAACAATGGTGCTCGGAGAGGTAGCCGAACTGATTGGGGTCGCGAGGTACCGCCACGCCGATGCTCGCCGCCACCAGCCGGTTCGGCTCGCTCGTGTCGGCCCGGGCCATCACGCAGTGAACCACCTCGCCCGGCTTCAAATACCGTTCGCCCTGCGCGCGCGTGATCAGTTTGCAGCCCGGAGGGAAGATCGAACTGACCATGACAAGATTGTAGCGTGCGATCCCGGCGTCGCGCAGCGCCAGCTCAAAACTGGTCAGGCGCTCCTTGCTGCGGCCCACGCCCTTGGTCAGAAAGAGTCGATCCGGTACCAAGCCCATCGAGTGCCCACTCCTCGCTCGTGCCCTTCGGGCTTCGCTCTGACGCCAAACCCCGGTCGGCTGAAGAACCGTACTCTTCAGTACGGCCCCCCGCTCCCCACGTTCGCTTCGCTCACGTCGGCCCTCCCCCACGCGGGGGAGACGGCATCCCTACCCGCTTCATTGACAGAAGCACGCTCCTCATCCCGAACGGGGTCTGGATACCGGATACATGATGCGTGATACCGGGTTCATCGAGTGTCCAGCATTCGGTGTCGAGGATCCCGCATCGTGCTCGCCCGCCCCAAGACGAGCACACACTCTTTTCGGGTCAACCTATCCGATGTTGTAGAACGCCTTGCGGCCCGCGTACACAGCGGACTCGCCCAACTCTTCCTCGATGCGCAGCAACTGGTTGTACTTGCAAATGCGGTCCGTGCGACTGGCCGAGCCAGTCTTGATCTGGCCGGCATTGGTCGCCACGGCGATGTCCGCGATCGTGGTGTCTTCCGTCTCGCCCGAGCGGTGACTGATGATGTTCGTGTAGTTGTGCTGCTTGGCCAGCTCGATGCAGTCCAGCGTCTCGGTCAGGCTGCCGATCTGGTTGACCTTGATCAGGATCGCGTTGGTCGCGCCCTTTTCGATGCCGTCAGCGAGACGCTTGGGGTTGGTGACGAAGAAGTCGTCGCCCACGATCTGGACCTTCTCGCCCAGTTCTTTGGTCATCTTCACGTAGCCATCCCAGTCGTCCTGGTCGAGCGGGTCCTCGATGGAAATGATCGGGTACTTCTCGACCCACGACGCGAAAAGCTTGATCATGTCGGCCGCCTTAAAGAGCTTGGACGGGTTCGACTTCCAGAACTTGTAGCCTTTCTTGCCGCCTTCGTCGAAGAGTTCGGATGACGCGCAGTCCAACGCGATCGCGAAGTCTTTGTTGCGGCCCGGCTGATAACCGGCCTTGGTGATCGCTTCCATGATGTATTTCAGGGATTCTTCGTTGTCCAGGTTCGGGGCGAAGCCGCCTTCGTCGCCGACGTTCGTGTTGTGGCCGGCCTTCTTGAGGACGGACTTGAGCGAGTGGAAGACTTCGGCAGTCCAACGGATCGCTTCGGCGAAGGACGTGGCTCCGACCGGCATCACCATGAACTCCTGGAAGTCGATCTTGTTGTCTGCGTGCTTGCCACCGTTGACGATGTTCGCCATCGGGACGGGCAGTACATGGGCGTTGGCGCCACCCAGGTACCGGTACAGCGGCAGGCCGGCCTCGGCCGCGGCGGCCTTGGCGACGGCCAGCGAGACGCCCAGGATCGCGTTGGCGCCGAGTTTCCCCTTGTTAGGCGTGCCGTCGAGGCAGAGGAGCTTTCGGTCGATCTCGCGCTGGTTGGCGGCTTCCATGCCGGCCATTTCGGGCGCGATCGTCTCGTTGACGTTCTGGATGGCCTTCAGGACGCCTTTTCCGAGGTATCTGCTCTTGTCGCCATCGCGCAGTTCCACGGCCTCGTAGATGCCGGTGGAAGCGCCGGACGGAACAGCGGCGCGGCCTTGCGCACCGCTTTCCAACTGGACTTCGACCTCGACAGTCGGGTTGCCGCGCGAATCCAGGATCTGGCGGCCATGAAGGGCGGAAATCTCTGACATGACGGACGCTCCTCTGATCTCTTTGCCACTGGGAACCGCACACGGAGTGGGCCGGTCCGAGGATTGTAAAGGCCGGGCGTCCTGCGGCAACAGTGATTTGCCGCACGTGGCGCACGCGGGGCGTGTTTCATCTTAGGTTCCAGGCCGAGGAAGATATTGGTCAGACTTGCGTCTTTGGGGGTTCGCCCGGTTGGGTGACCGGCTTCTCGCCCTGCTCCGGCGTCGAACCGGACTTCAATTCCTCAGCCCATCGGTCGAGGTGCTGCGGCGTGATCCGCTGGTTACGGTCCAGAACGCAGAGATCCTTTACCCAGCAGAAGACGCTTCCAGCGCGGAACTCCGGTTGACCCGCAGGCAGCAGGAACCGATAGACTCCCAGACCAGGATGTACTCTCGTCTCGCCCGCACCGCACTGGGCCGAGGTCAGGTTCTCTTCGCTGCCTTTTGCGCGCAGTTTGATTTCCCTGAATTCCACGTCATCGCTGTTGGAAACGAAGCGAAGCAGCACGTCCACCTGCTGGCCGCCGTCGGCGGTAGGGCGCACCGACCACCCATAAAGGGTGACCTGCGGGAAGTAGAGCGTGGTCTCGACCGTCGTTTCGGCCCCGTCGGGAGGCACGGGACTCTCGGATGCTGTGGGCGCGGCAGGACGGGACGCGCCGGAAGAGGTTTTCCAGTACCATAGGATCCCGATGATCACCAGATAGGCGGTGACCCGGAAGACGATAAACGGCCACGAATTCCACTTAAACCGGCGTTCCCCAGCCATGGATAGACCCTCTATGTTCCACCGTCACAGGCATAACGTGCTCAGGCCGGAAAACTTGCAGAGACGGAAACACTATTTCCGCGGGGGCGCGGGGTTCTTTGGGAGTCTTTCAGACCCATCCTGACGGACGACCGAACGCTCGTGCGCATTCAACCAAGGCGGTTCAGGTTGAACCTTCAGGAACTCCTCACTTGACCAACTCGACGTGCGCCAGCGGGATGTACTGCGCGCCTTCCGGTCGCAAGTTACTCTGGAACAGAACGGCCTCGTCGATGGTGGCGAGTCCGAAGTCTGCTTCAGCACGGTCCCTCACGTAGTCCCACAGCCACTCCATGTGTCCAGAGCCCTTGATGCGCCCCAATGTCAGGTGCGCAAGGAAACTCCGATGCTCGGACGGCACACCGAAAGACCGCATGCGCTGGTCGAGACGCCGGTGAAAGGCGGCCAGTGCGTCGACACCGGCCACCACTTCTGCGGCGACGATGCGCGGTTCGCGGCCCGGCGGGAATGGCTTGAGACCGCGGAACTCCAGTTCGAAGGCCGGCGTCGCATGGGCCTCCTCCTGGAGCGCCTTGGCGATCTCGCCTACCTGGCGACCATCCACGTCACCCAGAAACTTGACGGTCAAATGCCACTGCTCTTCAGGTGCCCAGCGTACCTGGTGGGCCTTGCGCTTGAGGTGATCGACCACCGGACGCAACGCCGCGCGAACCTCCGGACCGACATCCACGGCGATAAAGGCGCGAGCATCCAGCGATGTGCACCCTTTGGGGCGTGATCGAGGAGTGGAACATAAGG
>CAYSBP010000203.1:0-6008 GCA_964429255.1 uncultured Planctomycetia bacterium | reverse complement strand
GGGGCATAGCGCAGACTAAGCGGACCGGTATTCCTCGCGCTGGCGTGGGTCGCGCACCTGTGCAGAACGGCGAAATGCCGCAACGGAGACGCGCTTCACGCGTCCAAGTCTGAAAAAGGAGGGACCTCCCCGATGCACCGACCCTGGACGATCGCCTTGATCTGGCTCGCCGGGCTTGCGTCCGCCGAGGACCTGCTCAAACCCGTCGGTGGAGCCGGTGCGGGGCCCACCATCGATGGACTCCAAGCCAGCATCCGAGCCGTCAAGGAAGACTTCGGTCCCGGCGAGTCCATCCTGATTCACTGGCGACTGAACAACAGCGCGCGTGAGAACAAAGTCGTAAAGCTTCCAGCGGACCTGCGGTTCCCCCACTTCTTCGACTTCGAGATCACCCGTGACGGCCAAGCCGTGACCGCACGCATGAATCCGATCGATGGGGTGACGGTCGAGAAGACGCTTCGTGGCGAGGGCCAGTTCGATTCGTGGATCGATCTGCGCGCATTGCCCTGGAAAGATGCCACGTGGCTCGACCGGTTCGGGCCGTACGAGATCTGCGTGAGTTACTCAGGCGCCGGGCGACCACTGCCCAGCGGAAAGGCCACCTTCCGCATCGTCGCCGCCAACACGCCCACCTTCCCGAAACTGGACCCCGTGCTCACCGAACAGGTCAAAACACTCATCACACGTCTCGGCGCCGACGATTTCGCCGTGCGTGAAGAAGCCCAGAAGAAACTGCTGGAGATGGGCGAGAAGGCCCTGGGCCCCCTCACGGAAGCGCTAACCGCCGCCGAAGACCCCGAGATTCGTCTGCGCTGCCGGAACCTGATCGACCGCATCCGGCAGGACCGCCACAACGTACCGGCCTCCGAGGTGCTCTGCGAACGTTGCCGCGGGATGGGCTTCACTGCGGATATCGGTCCGTGCCGCCAGTGCCAAAACCACACGCCCAGTGGCGGCTGGATCTACTGCCTGGATTGCGCTCGCCGTCTGAATCGCTGCGCAGCCTGTGCACAGATGATGAACGTACCCATACCCGCGCCTCAGCCTGAACCCATACCCATGCCCCGCCCGATCCCCCCGCCGGTCCCTGTTCCGCTACCGGCACCGCCACCTGAACCCGTGCCGCCGCCCCGTCCACCGACGGATGACTTCTGACGTATAGACCGACATGGTCGGTTCGTACGTGACCGTCCGTGTGCGTCCGTGTCGGTCCGTTAAGACATACAGTTTCCGGCAACGCCGGACGATCCTTGGACTTGACCGTTGACGTGCCTGCGCCCATACACCACCCGGTAATCGGCCTGGCCAGCGCCGACAGGAGGGTATTCATGAACGTTCCGCTCGCATCCCCCAACAGCCCACGCCCCCGGCGCGCACTGGCCAAGGGCCAGGTCTGGCTTTCGTGGCAGGACCATCTTTCGCCCTCAGGCGATCTGCTGGATCTGAGCCAGGACGGCGTACGATACCGGCATGATCCGTCGCTGCTGGGCGTCGACGGCTTCCCCGTCCCCGCACCTGAACTGAATCAGGATGTGCTGGCGGCCATCACCTTCCGTTCCGGCGAGAGTCCGCGCCCGGTCGCGGCCAAGGCCGTGCGCGTGGTCATCGGGCGTGACGCCACCGTCGAAGTCGCCTTGCGCTTTGAAACGAAGGACGCCGAGAACTGGAAGATCATGCACCGGAACTACGTTGCCGCTTCGCTGCAGCGCGCGCAACGACGACTGGCCTCGTTCCGCGCGCGTGTCTTCAATGAACCTGCGGCGGGACAGCCACGCAAGGACCGTCTGGGCCGGATCCTGGTCCAGCGGCGCAGCTTGCAGCGCAAGGAACTGGACGCGTTCGTCGCCGGCAACCGCAAGGGCGTTCGGCTGGGTGATGGTCTGGTGAAGAGCGGCCTCGTATCGAACCGCCAGTTGGCCGAAGCCCTGGCCCAGCATCTCGGCATGCCTTTCGTCGACCTGGCCACCGTTGCACTGGACAGCGCCGCGCGAAAACTGTTGCCGGAAAAGACACAGAAGGTAACAAAGGTGGTACCCTTCAGCATCGAAAAGGGCCGCCTGCTGGTAGCGTCCAGTGAACCGCTGGGGGTCTGGGAAGAGCGGGCGTTGAGCGAACTGGCCGGACGCCCCGTGCGCGTCTACCTGGCTGCGGCCGATCAGGTCGCCGAAGCGTTGCAGACGGAGTCCAAGCCACCCAAGGCCCGAAAGCACCCGCGGATCAAGGCGGGCATTGCGTTGCGTTACCGGTTTTACGGATCGGCTTGGCAGGTTCTCGATCGGCGCATCTTTGAAGGTCTGGCAGCCGATGTAAGTAGCGGAGGAATACTGATTTCAGGCCCAACGCCGGGCGAACTGATCACCGCCTTCCAGAAGGGTTCGGCCCCCCGCCTGCACCTTGCGGCCCAACTCATGCAGCCCCATCTCTCCGCTCCAGCCGTGGTGCGCCTGGAACCAGTCCGCCTTACCCCGTTGGCTCAGACGGCCGGATTCGAATGGATCTCAGGAATGATGGATGCCCCCACCTGCTGGATCGGCGCACGAGTGGACGCGCGGAAGCCCGAGGATGCCAAGACGCTGGCAGCCTTCTGCAGCGGGCTGTTGCGGAAGGAAATTTGAGCGCTTCGAAAGTTACTCGACCTTTGAGTATGGCAAATCGTGAAAACCGGTAGGACGGTGCGTGGATCCAGGTTCCTGGCTCAGTAACAAGGGCCGTGATGTGAAGTTGCATCCGAGCTAAAGTGGTGTAAGAGGTCCGTATTGAATCCGTAGCCAACCGCTACATCCCACGAGATGCCTTTCTCCAGTGAGAAGGCAGACTGACACAGGTCGAGGGGGGAGGCCGGTTACCGCCCTTCCCTAACATTCAAGGAGGACGTGCACATGGCAGAGGAAGTCAAGAAGTCCATCACTTCGTTGTCGGGCGAATCCAGGACGTTTCCACCGCCCGCCGCGCTGGCCGCGAAGGCGCACTGCAAGTCGTTAGACGCCTACCAGAAAATGTACGACCGCTCGATCAACGACTCGCACAAGTTCTGGCTGGAGATGGCCGACACGCTGGTATGGGAAAAGAAGCCCACCAAGACGCTCGAGTACACGTGGAACACCGAGAAGCGCATCATCAAGCACACATGGTTTGAAGATGGCAAGCTCAACGCAACGGTGAACTGTCTGGACCGCCACATCGGCACGCCGCGCGAGAACAAGGTCGCGATCCTGTGGCAGGGCGAGCCGGACGAGGATGTCAAGAAGGTCACCTACAAGCAGCTTCACGCGGATGTCTGCAAGTTCTCCAACGTGTTGCTGAGCAAGGGCGTCAAGAAGGGCGACCGCGTCTGTATCTACCTGCCAATGATTCCGGAAGCGGCGGTGGCGATCCTGGCCTGCGCGCGCATCGGCGCGATCCACAGCATCGTTTTCGGCGGCTTCAGCGCCCAGTCGCTGATCGACCGCATCACGGACTCCGCCTGCTCCATGCTGATCACCAGCGACGTGTCTCTGCGCGCCGGCAAGAAGATTCCGTTGAAGGGCATCTCGGACGAAGCGCTGCCCAAGTGCCCCTCGATCAAGAACGTGATCGTGATGAAGCGCGGCGATGGCAACGTGCCCATGGTGGCCGGCCGCGACGTGTGGTACCACGACGAGATGGCCAAGGCCAAGGCCGAGCACAAGGCCGAGGCGATGGAAGCGGAACACCCGCTTTTCATCCTCTACACCTCGGGTTCGACCGGCAAGCCCAAAGGCGTCCAGCACACGACCGCCGGCTACATCCTGCACACCGCGCTCTCCCACAAGTACATCTTCGACGTCCATGATGAAGACGTGTATTGGTGCACGGCCGACATCGGCTGGGTCACCGGACATAGCTACATCGTCTACGGCCCGTTGGCCAACGGCGCGACGGCGTTGATGTTTGAAGGCGTCCCGACCTATCCGGACGCCGGCCGATTCTGGCAGGTCTGCGCCAAGCACGGCGTGACGATTTTCTACACAGCACCGACCGCGATCCGCGCGCTGATGCGCGAAGGTCCGGCCTTTGTGGAAAAGCACGACCTCAGCAAGCTGCGGGTGCTCGGTTCGGTCGGCGAGCCGATCAATCCGGAAGCCTGGATGTGGTACTACGAGCACGTCGGCGGAAAACGCTGCCCGATCGTGGACACCTGGTGGCAGACAGAGACCGGCGGCATCCTGATCACGCCGCTCCCCGGCGCGCACACCCTCAAGCCCGGCAGCGCCAGCCGTCCTTTCTTCGGCGTCGAACCGGTGGTGCTCCGCGACGACAGCACTGAGTGCGACAGGAACGAAGGCGGCAAGCTGTGCATCAAGAAGCCCTGGCCGGGCATGATGCGCACGACCTATGGCGACCACGACCGCTTCATCGATGTGTACTTCACGATGTACAAGGACCTGTACTTCACGGGCGACGGCTGCCGCGTGGACCAGGACGGCGATTACTGGTTGATGGGCCGCATCGATGACGTCGTCAACGTTTCCGGTCACCGCATCGGGACGGCGGAAGTCGAGAGCGCGCTGGTCTCGCACCCCTCGGTCGCGGAAGCCGCCGTCGTGGCCATGCCGCACGAGATCAAGGGCCAGGGCCTGTACGCGTACGTAATCCTGAAGGTCGGCCAGGAGGGCACGCCCGAACTGCTGAAGACCTTGAGCGCGCACGTCCGCAAGGAAATCGGGCCGATCGCACAACCGGACGTGATCCAGTTCACGGACGGCCTGCCGAAGACCCGTTCCGGCAAGATCATGCGCCGCATCCTGCGCAAGATTGCCGAGAACGAAGTCGGCGCGCTGGGCGACGTCACCACGCTGGCCGATCCGTCGGTCGTCGAGCGGTTGGTGGCTGGACGAAAGACCGGCAAGTAACGTCGTAGTCCTCGGAATACTCATGAGGGCCTGCCGGCGGAAACGCCTGCAGGCCCTCAAGACTTTCATAAACCCGCATTCATGTATGCCGTGTTCCCGAGGTCTGAGGACCAACCTGCCGCCACGCCCCCAGGAAACCGATGGATCTTCTCGGCTGGTCTGGCGGCATTTGCGCTGGTCATGATCATGGCAGGCGGCGTGTGGGACCCCATGCAAACCTTCAAGATGGCTTTCCTGATCGCAGGTGGCGCCTGTGTGGCCACCGGCCCGATCGCGCTGCTCGTGCGCGCCCCGTCGACTCCTAAAGTTCCTACGGAGAAGGCCGCCCTTTTTTGTTTCACAGCGCTCGACGCGACGTCAATCGCCCAGTCGCGTGAAAACGAACCTCCTCTCGTCCCATCCGGCCGAAATGGGATCCACGATCACACCCGGAAACTCGTTCCGCATCCGCTCAGCTGAGGCCATGGTTTCTTCACGCTGCTTCTTCTTCAGTTCGTCCGGCGTGAGCTTCTTCTCGCGAATCTTGTAGTGGCCGCAGTCCTCGTGGGCCACCAGTACCAGTCTTTTCAGGTGGTGGTGTTCCGCGAGAAAACGTAATCGGTGCAGCAGTAGCTCATTCTTCTCGGCAATGAAGGCCGGACCGCCGGGCGTAACCAGCAAGTCGCAACGACTCAAACCGCAGCCGTGTTTCAGAAATTCCATCGTCGCGTCCACAAAACGTTCGTCGCTGCAGAAAAGCGCCAGATTTCCACTGAACGAATGGACGAACGTCTGGTGAATCTGCCACTGATTCTGGGCCATGAAAGGATCCTCCAAGTGCGTGCTGCGGGAACGAATCTAACAGGCACCAGAAGGAAGCCAAGGTCAGGAGCCGGAATACGGAGTGCATGAAAAACGGATCGCACTCGTTCGTCAACTGAGCTATTGGATCGCCGAAGGAATCAGTCCATCGATCCGCATTCCCTCGTTCCGGAGATCGCACTCGTGACCAAGACCAAAGGCCCGATGGAGGCCGCCGTCAGCGAAGCCATCATCAAGTTCGAGAAAACCGGTGATGACCGTAACTGCGATGTCATCCAAACTTCTTCTTCTCCGAGTCGGCTTCCCAATACCCGCATCTTTGGGCGCCCCCTTTCC
>CAYSBP010000202.1:0-6029 GCA_964429255.1 uncultured Planctomycetia bacterium | reverse complement strand
TTTTTTCCCGGCCCTGCGGTAATCCTCTGAGCGGACCATCGCTACGGAGCGCACCGAGCACACGGAGGATGCCCAGAAGAACGGGTATCCTCTCCGCGCTCTCCGTGAACGCGGTGGCGAATGAGTCGTTGTCGCGTTCCTGACGTTCAACCTTACGGCCCTTCGGAGGAGAATGCTCATGGCGCTGTTCCTCGGCATCGACATCGGCACGTCCGGCACCCGCGCGATCCTGATGGATGAATCCGGCGCGGTCCGCGGCAGCGGGACCGGCGACCACACCTGCCAGAGTCCGAAGCCGCTCTGGTCCGAACAGAACCCGCTCGAATGGTGGGAAGCCGTCAAGAAGGCCGTACCCGCCGCGCTGCGCTCCGCCGGCGCCAAACCCGAAGACATCAAAGGCATCGGCCTCTCCGGCCAGATGCACGGCCTGACGCTGCTCGACCAGGCCAATAACGTTCTGCGCCCCGCGATGCTCTGGAACGACCAGCGCACCGCCAGGGAGTGCGACGAGATCACCGACCGCGCCGGCGGGCGCAAGGCGCTCCTGAAACTGGTCAGCAACCCGGCGCTCACCGGCTTTACCGCGCCGAAGATCCTCTGGGTCCGCAAACACGAACCCAAATGCTACAAGCAGGTCGCGCACATTCTGCTGCCGAAGGATTACGTCCGCTTCCGATTGAGCGGCGAGTACGCCACGGAAGTCAGCGACGCGTCCGGCATGCTGCTGCTCGATGTCGTGAACCGATGCTGGAGCAAGAAGCTGCTCGATAAACTGGACATCGACGAGCGCCTCCTGCCGGCCGTCTACGAATCAACGGTCCCGTCGACGAAGGTCTCCGCGGCAGCCAGCAAGGCGCTCGGCGGTGCGGTGCTGCCGGGCACGCCGATCGTCGGCGGTGGCGGCGATCAGGCCGCAGCCGGTGTCGGCTCGGGCATTGTGAAGAAGGGTGTCGCGTCGGTGAGCCTGGGCACGTCGGGCGTGCTCTTCCTGCATGCCGACGAAGTGAAGACCGACCCGCAGGGCCGGCTGCACACGTTCTGTCACGCGGTGCCCGGCAAGTGGCACATGATGGGCGTCTGCCTTAGTTCAGGCGGTTCGTTGCAGTGGTTCCGCAATCAATTGGCACAGGCCGAAGCCGCCGAGGCCAAGGCCGCCGGACGCGACACGTACGATCTGCTGATCGAGCAGGCCCGCAAGATTCCAGCCGGCAGCGAAGGCCTGAGTTTCCTGCCGTATCTGACCGGTGAGCGCACGCCGCACGCCGACCCGTACGCCAAGGGCGCTTTCATCGGCATCACGCCGACGACGAACAAGGGCGCGCTGGTCCGATCGGTCGTGGAAGGCGTCTGCTACAGTCTGCGCGATTCGGTCGAGATCTTCCGCGAGATGAAGCTGCCGGTGAAGGAGATCCGCGTGACGGGCGGCGGCGGCCGGAATCCGTTCTGGCGGCAGACGCTGGCGGACGTCTTCGGGCAGGCGACCTGTTCGCTGGTGGCCGCGGAAGGCGCGGCGTACGGCGTGGCGCTGCTCGCCGCCGTCGGCACGGGGCACTTCAAGAGCGTCGAGGAGGCCTGCGCGGCGACGGTGAAGACCTGCGACACCCTGCAGCCCGACAAGGCGGCGGTGAAAGCGTACAACCGCTATTACCCGCTCTGGGCGAACCTTTACACGTCGCTGAAGAAGGACTTTGCAGCGATGGCGAAGGCCTGACGATGGTTCATGGATCATTTTTCATGGTTCATGGGGCCGCGCGCAGACGGGGCCGGCATCTGCACCGGAAAGCCCAATGAACGATGATGAAATGAAAAATGAAAAAAGTACTCAGTCCCCGCCGTCGAGTCCTTTCCCTTCGAGGGCGCTCCACCAGTCGTAGCTGAGTTTTCCTCGGCCTCGGGTGATCTGGCCCCAGCGGGCTGGGTAGCCTCGGCAGTCGATGTGAACGTGGCTGCGCACCGAATCGTCGGCAGACCACTCGTAGACGCCGATGCCGCCGACGACGACCGCGCCTTCGCGTTCCATCGACTGGCACACCTTGGCGATCAGCAACCCATCCAGCTTGTCGATACGCCCATCATGGTTGAGGTCGTCCATGCGACGGTCGCCGTTTTCGTCGATCACAAGGTCGACGGCATCTCCGTAGCAGTGCCGACTGAAGGCGGCGCCGCCAATGCTGCGGTTGTAGGTCGGCGTGCGGAAGCCGCTGGTGATCCAGAAGCGCGTCACCTTGACGCCCTGTGCCTGGAGACGTTCCATCAGCAGCGAGAGCTTGTCGCAGAGCGTCTTGCTGGGCGGCAGGACGTTGGTGTGGCGTGTCGTCGTGTAAATCTTCTTGCCGTCGGTCCCGCGCCGATCGATGAAGGCGACCAACTGGCCCAATTCAAGGTTCCGGCCGACCCTCAACTGGAGCGTTTCCGGTTCGAGCACCGCAAAGTACTCGGGCGGTTGGTAACCACTGGCGTACTGTTGGATCTTCTCGATCTTGCTCTCGCGCGGATCGCCGTACGTCCCGACCTCCTGGTTCAGGACACGGACGACGGTGAGACGGTCTGATGTGCTCCGTTCAGCCCGGTGCAGGACGAGCACCTTCAATACGTTCGCGGATTCGCCGTTGATGCCTGAGTTCCAAAGAAGCGGGTAGAGTCCCGGTTGCCGTGGCGTGAGCAACGCACCGGTCGCCCCAATCCGGCCTCCTCGGGCGATCCACTGGACCGCGGTCGTGTCAAATCCGCCCCCGGCCCCTTGGGGTAGTGCTTCACAGACGACGGTTGCCTCGGGTGGTGCGAAGAGTACTTCGCCCGGACGGTAGGTCCCGTTGTAGCCGGCGATCTGGGTGCCGGGTACCGCGTCCGGGAATCGGATCTTCCATCCCGAGAAGGGGATGGGTGGCACCGGTGCAGAAATCTCAGGTTCTGTGCGACAGGCCCAACCGGCGGTCAGCAGGGCCAGCACGCCAAGGGGCGCGCTGACCCACCATAGCCATGGGATACTGCACTTTTGTGCAGTGGCCGGAGCAGGATGGAACGTCGCAGTCACGCCGTAAGCTCTCCATGGGATCGAACACGGACCTACAGGGATCGTCCGGTCATGGGGGCTTTCGCCACAAAATCGGCGATGAAACGCGGGGCCGATGTCCTCGTCTCTCCACCGCTGCCGGGGACACCCTGACGCAGGATGGACATCTGGCGTATGCGTGCGAGGGCGTCCGCGCTACGGAACTGCCCGGTTTTCTGTTGCAACGGGGTGCGGTTGTGTGGCTTAATAGTGCTGATGAGCGAGCAACCCCCTCCCGCCGCGCCGAGCGTGCGGATGACCTGTGCGCGGTGCCACCGGACTTTCACCGTGAGCGGCTGGGCGCCCGGCAAGACGGTCTCCTGCCCGGGGTGCGACGTCCCTCTGTCGCCCGCCGGATCCATGATTCGCCAGGATGCCTTGGTGTATGCGACGCGGTTCGGCGTCGATGAACCTGCGCCCCTCCCGCCAACGGCCTTGCCGCCGACCATCCATCGTCCGGTTGTGGGCCCGGTTGCGCCCGATGGTGGCGCGTTGGAGGTGGATAGTCTTGCGCTGGACGGCGGGGTGGGCGACGAGCTGGTCCCGATGATGCCGGACGTGAGAGACGAACCGGCGACCGATCTGAAGAGGCTGATTCCCGAAGAGTTCAACGGCTATCGAGTGGTGAAGGAGATTGCCCGCGGCGGCATGGGCGTGGCGCTCCTGGCCGAGCAACCGTCATTGCGACGCAAGGTGGCCATCAAGTTGATGCTGCCCAGTGCCGAGTCGAACGACCCGAGGGCACGCGAGCGGTTCTTGCGCGAAGCCCGTGCGATGGCCCGGATCAAGCACGCCTTTATCATTCAGGTTTACGAAGTCGGCGAGATCCAGGGGATGCCGTGGTTCACCATGGAGTTTGTCGAAGGCCGGACGCTGGCTGAACTGATCGACGAGAAACGCATCGGAGTGAACCAGACGGTCGAGATTCACCGCAAGGTGGCTCAGGCGCTCGCGTTTGCGCACAACCAGGGCATCCTGCATCGCGACCTGAAGCCGGGCAACATCATGGTGCGCCATTCGGGCGACCCGGTGCTGATGGACTTCGGACTGGTCAAGGACGTCGCCGGGGAGAGCGTCAAGCTGTCGATCTCGGGCACCATCCTGGGCACGCCGGCCTACATGAGTCCCGAACAGGCACAGGCGCAGACACTCGACGCGCGCGCTGACGTCTACAGCCTCGGCGCGGTGCTGTATGAGTCGGTCACGGGGCACGTGCCATTCGAAGGCAAGACGGCCTTCGCCACCATTTATCAGGTCCTCAACGACGAGCCCACGCCGGTACGGTCCCTGAATCCGTCGGTTCCGCCGGACCTGGCCCGCATCTGTACCAAGGCGATGGAGAAGGACCGGCGGGACCGGTATCAGACGATGGTGGAGTTCGCGCTGGACCTGGAGCACTTTCTTCAGGGAGAAGCCGTGTCGGCGGAGGGACCGTCACTGGCGTATCGCGTCCGCCAGTGGGTCAAGGCGCATCGGATGCATTGCGTGGCGGGCGTGTCGGTCGCCGTCGTACTGCTGGTCGTGCTGTTGCTGCTGGTGAGCGGGATGTTGCGCGCGGCCCCGGCGATCCGGAACGACATCCGCACGTCGATGGCCGAAGGATCCACCACGACGCGTGTCGCGCGCATTCAGATACTGGCCGGCGATATCGCGGACGGCAAGATCAAGAAGGGGTCCGCCGAGGAGAAGGAAGCGCTGAAGGCCCTGGAGGAACTCACTGCGGCGACGGAACCGGAGATTGCCGTGGCGGCGCTGCAGGCTTTGCTGAATACCGCGCCGGAAGAGACGAGGCTGGAGGTCTTCGCCGAACAGACGGACGCCCGGCGTCCTGACGCCGTCCGGCGTGCCGCGCTGGACGCGGTGATTCAGTTGCAGAAGCAGGGCACTTCGGTGGTGCTCGCCGGCGTCATGGAACGTGATCCTGACCTGGAACTCCGGATGCTGGCGATCCGCGGCATGGGACGCATCCTCGAACCGTCGGCGATGACGATGCTGATCCGCATGGCCGTCCGCGGGCAACCGCGCGTGATGGCAGAAGCGGCGCGCGAGAAACTGCGGGACATCCGGTCGGCCGATTCGGTCCTTTCGATCTACGCCGGCAGTCGCACGGTTGAAGCTTCGCGCGAACTGGCCGATATGATGGAGAAGACCAGCGACTACGAGCGGCAACTGGAGGAAGCGCTGGATGAGATTCCCGCCGCGAAGAAGAAGGCCGCGCCCCGGGCGTCGCAGCCGCACGAGGTGGCCATGCTGCGCATGAAGGACGGAGGCAAGGACCAGCGGCTGACCGCGGCCTACGATCTGGGGCTGATGATGCGTCCGGAGTCCGAGGAGGCACTGCGTACCGCGCTGGAGGACCCGGAACCGGACGTGGCGTTGGCGGCTGCCGAGGCCCTCGGCAGGATCCCGAAACTGAAGGCGCCCGCCAAACTGCTCGGGTTGCTCGATGTCGGGCCACAGAGCCGGCCCAGCGTACGGATAGCCGCCGCACGAGCCTGCGGCCTGGTGAATCCGGCGCCCTCCGGAACCCCGATCGCGGCCGCGCTGGCCAAGGAGCGCGATCCGGGCGTTCAACTCGAACTGGCGCAGGCGCTTGGGTTGCTCCGTCCGCCGGAGGCGAAACTCCCGTTGTTGGCGCTGCTGGTGGAAGGCGCGCAACCGGCGAAGATCAAGGCGGCCTGGGCCTTGGGGCAACTGGGCGATAAATCGGTCTGTCCTGCGCTGGTGTCTGCGATCGAGAAAGCCGGGCCTCATGAGCTGGAACTGAAATCCGAACTGGCCGGCGCGCTCTCGGCGCTGACCGGCAAGAGCCTGGGGACCAACCCCGCCCAGTGGCGTGCGGCGCTGAAGAAGGAGTGATGGCTCAGGATGGCGGCGTGTGTGCGGAGGGGAAGGGGGGCATAAGCGCTAACTTGTTTCTCGCCATTCAAAGTACTTCTCGACCTGATTTCTTCGTCGCCTTGGGTTCTCAGCCAAG
>CAYSBP010000201.1:0-6031 GCA_964429255.1 uncultured Planctomycetia bacterium | reverse complement strand
GGCGGTGGCAAAGGCCCCCGCGATGGCGGCGGATGAACTCGCCCAGTACACCAGAATTCTTCGAGAAACACCAAGAACCAAGACAGCGAAGCCGAAACAGATGGATCTGTTTGGCTTCGATGATACAGCGATTCGGCAAGCTGCGGCTGTTGCCAAGCAAGTAAGCAAAGAGATTCGGGGTATCAAAGAGCGAATACTTGCTGTGCAAGGGGCACTCAAACGGCCGGAAGTGGCTCGTGAGATGGGCCTTGAGTTCTCTGACGAAGCTGGTATTCGTGCTGAGGTCGAGCGGCTCCAGACACGGATTGATGATCTGAGCCGAGTATCGACCACCCCGGAAATGTTTCGTGAGATGCTGGAGCGGGCGGGACTGATTGAGGCAGAACCTGCAATGGCAGGCGTAACCGCCTTCGAACCAGAGGCCGGCGGCACAACCCTGATCCCACAGAGAGCCGCTGACGCTGCCCGGGCGCGGTTGCTGGCAAGGCTGAAAAGCCCCGGCGCCCAACAGTTCCTTGATCCTGAGATACTGAAAGACGCAATTGTTCTTGGCGCGTACCATTTCGAGCGTGGAGCACGCAGCTTCGCGAAGTGGTCGGCCAAGATGGTAGGCGACCTTACCGATGCGATCCAGCCGCATCTGCAGGCGATATGGGATCGTGTCAACAACGTAATGGCGGAACCCCCGTCGGAGGTGACCAGTGGCCAAATCGCAAAAGCAATCACCCAAGAAGCCAGCCGTAGCGACGATGCCGCTCGACCCGAACAGGCCGATGCTCGAGCAGCTCGAAGAGGCGGCGAACTCGTCCCAGGACGACCGGGACCGCGAATGGCTGGACAAGAACATCTACCAACGCCCCGACCGATTGTCGGAGCTGATCTCTACCCGGCTGGCTCCCTCGGCGAAGATCAAAGACAGGCGGTTAACGTAATCCTGACCCGGTTCGAGAACGGCGGGCGTGGCTTCATGCTGGCCGACGGGACCGGGTTCGGCAAGACGCGCGAGATACTTGCGGTTGCCGACCATATCCGCAAGACCACTGACAAGCGTATCCTGATCGTAACCGTGAACAAGCAGGTAGTCGAGGCAAACTACCGAGATGATGCTGCGGCACTCGGTATGTCCTACGACAACATCGACCTCGGCACCTACGACGACCTGCGAACGGGCAAGATCGGCAAGGGCGACTATGGCCTCGTAGTCTTCGACGAGGCCCACTACCTCAAGAACGCGGACAGCCAACGCGCAATTGCCGCGAGCCAGGTGCAGGCTGATCATTTGCTCTACGCAACCGCGACCCCGCTTGACCGCCCCACGGCGGCCGCCTATTTCATCTCACAAGTAACCGACCAACCGCTGGCGGACATCCAGCATCGGCTTGGCTTCAAAATGGTGACACGCGAAACAAAGACAGGAAAATCATTTACGGCTATCGAACTTCTGCCCGGTGCCGACTGGGACATTGTTCAGGATAATGTTGTTGCCTTGCGGAACGAGGCAATCGAAGCATCTGCGTTCATCCGGCGGGCGTATCCGTTTTGGGGCGACATCGGGCGGGCACGGTTTGGCCTGACGGCAGATCAGGCTGCCCAACAACGCAAGGCAATGGTCTACTGGGATGACCGAATTGCAGCGGCTGGAAGTCCGGTTGCCAAGGGGAACCTCTCCGGCCAGCGTTCGATGGAAATGAGCCGGTGGCTGGAGTCGGAAAAGATCGGCCGGATGTATGACCGCCTGAAGGAAGAACTCGCCAAGGGCCGGTCGGTTATCGTTGTTGCCGAAGGCGTAAACGAGACGACGATCAAGGGGCTATCGGAGTGGGTTTACGATCCCACGAAGCGGCAAATGGTGATAGCCAAGGCACACAGGGTGCCGGGAATGCTTGGTGCCCTTGCGAAACGGCTCGAAGGCGAAGGGATACCGTTTGCCAAGATATTCGGCGCCGGCAGTAAGGCAAAGGCGGTCGAGTCGTTTCAGTCGGGGAAGGTGCAGATTGCACTGGCCACACCGCAAAGCGGCGGCACGGGGATCAACCTCGACGACACCACGGGCAAGGCACCTCGAACGATGCTAATTGCGACCGCGAATTGGTCGGGCGACGTGTTCGACCAGATCCTCGGCCGCATCAGCCGGCGGACCACACAGACGCCTTCGATCATCGAGTTCATGCACGCCGACCAAGGGTTCGGCGACGAGCGCCGCGCAGACGTGGTGGCTCGAAAGCTGGCAATCCTGAAAAGCATTCAGTCGGGGGAGGACATCACCGAAGCTGAACGTGCCGAAGGGCTCGACATCAGCGAAGAGCGAATCATGCCGGCTACGCGGCAAACCGCCTCCGAGCAGGCGGCCCGGGCCGCCGACGTTGCCCCCCGTGTGCAGCAGCGCCGGGCGGGCGTCGGCCCGACGGCACCGGCGCCCATCGTCCGTGGCCCTGACGTAGTGGCTGGCCGCACGATGGAGTTCGACGACGCTGAGCACGAGACGGCGTATCAGGCTGCACATGGTGCCCCCACCGAAACAAAACTGCAACGACTCGGCAAGGTGCTCGTAGCTGCTTGGCGCAAGGCTACGCGAGTACACGAGTTCATCCCAACTAAAGAGCAATTCGACACGGCACGCGAATTGTTCAGGCTCTACCAGGAGATTGGGCAGGCGTCGGCCGACCAGGTGCAACGTGACCTCGCCGCGATACTGCACACACTTGCCGGGCCGAACCAGCGGTCGCTGTTCGAGCGCAAGATTTACCTCGACAACATGGTGAAGGCCGTTCGGCCGGACGAGAGCGGCCAGACCCAGCCACTGCGGCACCGAGCAAAAAGTCTCGAGTACCTTGAAGCACAGCTTGAGAAAGTCAATTCGCTGGTCGAGCAAAACCCGGTAGTGCAGGAGGCATTACAGAAGCGACAGGCAATCGCACAGGAGCTTGTGGATCGTGCCGTTGAGATGAAGCTGCTGCCAAAGGGCACCGAAGCCGAAGGCTACATGCACCAGCAGGTGCTGATGTACATGGCGATCAAAAACGACGAGAAGGCCGCGAAGGCTGGCCGGCCGCGCCCGTTCGGGACGAAGGCTCCCTACCGCAAGCGGCGACTGAAGGGCGTCGAGCAGCTTGGCCCGGAGTACGACTACAACACTGACTATCTCGAATCGGAAATGGCGTGGATGCTGGACGCGCAGATGGACATTCGGCGCGAGGAATGGCTGCGCCGGTTCGACGGGATATATGGGATCAAGGACAAGCTGAAGGATCAAGCAAGAGAGCAGAACTTTGAAACACTTGTCGGCGGGCCGGATGTTGTGGATCGGATCAACTTCCTGCGAAGCAGTATCCGCGAATCCTCTGAAGGCGAGAACCGCAACAAGAGCGACGAGCGAAAGCAACGCGCGGCATGGATCGAGGAACTGGGCGAGATTGATCCGACTTACGTACACCGCAAGCGAATGGCTCGTTGCATTGCGATGATCCGAAGCGAGATCGGCGCGGGGAACGTTGACACCCGTGGCTTCGGTGCCCTACCCGCGGAGTTGTCAGTAGATGACGAGGCAGGCGAGAGCGGCAACCTCATGGCCTTCCTCGGCTGGTTGGCACGAGAGAACGACGACAAGTCTGGCAACGCGGCCAAGGGATACTTCATGGCCGTCAACGATCGTACGAAGCTCATCCAGGAGACTCTTGGCGACGATTATCTGACGTGGGAGCGGTTGGCCCGCGAGAACGAGGGCTACTCGATCTTCCAGCCGGAGCCCGGCAACGCGTTCTTCAAGGCGTTCTCGGTACCGGAGAAGATCGCGAGTGCCCTACAGAAAGGCGTTGTCGAGGAACTTGGCTTGCGGGCAGAGCATATCCGCGAGATCGTGGCACTGGGCGGCCCGAACAGGCAGTTCGTGCTGCCGACCGAGATCGTGAACCAGCTCAACAGCATGCAGAACGTGCAGGTCGGGGCCGTGGCAAAGGCTGCGGAGGACCTGTTGCGTGCATGGAAACGCTGGACGTTGCTCAACCCGAAGCGGGTGTTCCAATACAACCTTCGCAACATTACGGGCGACCTCGACCCGGTGATTGCTGGGGCTCCGGGCATCCTGAAGTATGCGGCAACCAAAAAAAACATCACTGAACTCTGGAACTATTATCACGGTGATTCCCTTGCCATTTCGGGGCGACTGCGGCTGGCACGCGATGATGGCGTGATTGATGCCTCGCTCATAGCAAAAGAAGTTCCGAATATGAGGGAGTTCCAGCATTTTCAACGACTGTATTCCGAGACTGGGAAGCGAACGCTCGCGGGCCTGCCGGCAGAGTACTTCGACACAGTCAAGAAATATACTCAGTTCCGCGAGAGCATCCTGCGGTACGCCGCGTTCAATTACTACCTCGACAAGCTCGAAGCAGGCGAATCAATCACGCACTATGGCGCGTCTCGAGCGCACGTTGTCGAATCGATTCGGCGCGATCTTGGCAACGCGGAGGCGGCGGCCCACCTGAGTCGCAACTTGCTCGGCGATTACGGGAACCTCACGATCATGGGAGACTGGATGCGGCGTAAACTGATACCATTCTGGTCGTTCCAGGAAATCAACCTGCGTCGCTATCCGATGCTGTTCATCAACGCGGCCCAGGCTGGCCGCATCGGCGGGATGGGTGGTGCGGCAGCGATGTTGCTCTACCGTGGCCTGCTGATGTCTCGCATTGCGTGGATGTACGCCGGGATGTGGGTATCGAACAACTTCTTCCACCGCGACGAGGAGGACGATCTAGGGCCGGGGGATCGGGCCAATCCGCACATCATCTACGGCCGCAATTCGGACGGTACGGTGAACGTGTTTCGCAATACCGGTGCGGTCGGCGACTGGATGGAATGGTTCGGGCTGAATACGCTGATGTCGCTCTACCCGCAGTACGTGGATGGGCAGATAACGGGTAAAAGCCTCGTCGCCGCGATCGCGAAGTCGCCGGTGGACAAGCTGGTGCAGGGGCTGAACCCGATCTACAAAGGCACAACAGAGTTCGCGTTGGGCGTGAGCTTGTTCCCCGACTTTGCGAACCCTCGTTCAGTCGGCCGGTGGGACGCTGCCTGGGGCGTTTTGGGTCTGCAGGACGAGGCCAAGGCGGCCCGTGGTGCAATTCTCAAGAATGGCCTGCGTGGCCGACCGCACTGGGCACAACGGATATTCATGGGCGTGGTCGATCCCAAACAAAACGCACTGCACGAAATGCACGACTTGCGTCGGAAATTTCTCGAGAAGGAAGGCGTGGACACGTCGGGTTCATACCCGCGTTCGGCGGTCGCGACGATGCGGTTCGCTGCGATGAACGAGGATTATGATGCGTTCAAGGAGGCGTGGAAGGTCTACCTAGACAAGGGCAAGACCTACAAGAATTTCCTCCGGTCGTTGGCACATCTTGACCCGATCGCGGCGAAGCTAAACGCCGATCGCGAGAACCGGTTCGTCAACGAGTACCTGAACTCGATTCAGCAGAAGAAGCTGGTGATCGCCCGCGATTACGCCCGTGAGGTGAAAATTACGATGTGGAACTACTGGGAGCGAGCCCGGAGCGAATCACCTCCATAAACTTTTTTCGTTCAGCCACATCATCCCTCCTGCCATTCCCGTCCACGATATTGATCCCGCCACATATACCAAATTCGCCACAATGGCCGCACATGATTGTACGCTGTCACTGTTCGTCACGGGGCGGTTCTGAAGATTTTCTCAAACTTTCGCCTTGACATTTGCCGCCAGTGTGGTATAATGCTGATAGAAGGAACCGACTAATGACCAGAACACAAGTAATGGTTGCGGCGAAGGCCCCGAGACTGTGTCTGACTTGCCAAGCAGAGTTCAAGCCGACCGGGCGATTCAATCGCATTTGCGGGCCATGTTCGCGAAAGGCTGTGTTCCGCAGCGGCATCCGAGAGGTGCGCGTCCCGGCGGAAAGCCTGGCTGACATTCAGGCTCAGTTGGTGTAGATTCGCAGGAACCGTCGAATGAATATCAAGGTTAGAAAACATTGCCGGTACGCGGGGGTCC
>CAYSBP010000200.1:0-6154 GCA_964429255.1 uncultured Planctomycetia bacterium | reverse complement strand
GCCGTTGCCGCTTCTGTCGGTCAGAAGTCGATTCGGAAATGTACTGACGGTCCCCAGTTGCCCGCCTGGTCGCCGGCGCGGACGTGGACGTACCAGGTCCCCGCGCCGGTGTTGACCTCCGCAGACGGCGCCGGCGTCTGACGCCGGGGCGGCGGGATCGTGCCGGGCGCCTGATCGATCACCACCGAATAGCCCGGGATGCCGCTGGGATCCGCGGACGGTTCCCACTCGAAGAGCCCGCCGTTCCCTTCCGCCTGCGAAAGCATCACATTATCCAGCCACAGGGCTGCACCGCGACGGCATCCGGGCTGCCCGTGTGCGGAGAGGCGCACCTTGCTGACGATCGAAGCGGGAAGCGTCGGTACCGCGCGGGTGATGGCGTCGTACAGATTCACGCTCGCGTGGCGCCACTGTCCATCCGCAACCACACCGGCGATCCGACCCGCCGGATTCCCTTCACCATCGCCCAGGAACCGGAAGGTGTACCATTTGTCCATCACCAGCACCTGCAGGTCCACCTTTAGCCCCGCTTCCGCACGGTAGTCGAAATGGAACTCGGAGAGCTGATCGACATACCACGGGTGCTTGTGCAGCATCAATTCCACGTTGCCGTCATCGGCCAGGCCCACGACGCGAACGCTCTTCGCGCCAAAGGCGGCCTGCGCCGGGTCGTCGATCCAGTCCACACGGCAGTCCTCCAGCGCGTGCACGTGCCCCAGCGTCTCTTCGAAATCCAGCGCCATGCTGACCTCGTTAAGGATCGGTCTTGGCAACCGATAGCCCTTCCGGCCGTGCGCCGCGCAGAACCGGATTTTCCGGATCTCGGGACCTTCGCGGTCCGCCGCCCGATCCACGACGAACGAGAAACGATGCGGCGCGACCTGCTTGTTCCCCAGCAGATCGGTCGCCTCTTCCAGCGCCACCTCGATTCTCTCGCCGTCGATCCACGGATCGCCGGCCACCTGCGTCGCATCGAAGACCACGCAGTTCTCCGCCGCGTCGTACCGCACACCGCGCCGGGACGGCGAATAGGTTTGGTTTCTGACGCGCACCTGGATACTCGTCGGATCCAGACCATGCTCTTCGTCCAGGAAGATGCGGATCGTGCGCCCGGCGAAGCGCGCACCATCGGCCGGTTCAGTCCGCGCCACGCGAGGACCGGTGTTGTCCACGCGGAACGTGTAGTGCGTGACCGGTGACCAGGCGCCGGCGGCGTTCTTCGCGCGCACATGAAGGTACGTCCAGCCATCCTTGACGGCCGGTGCGGAACCGAAGTGCGGCGTGCCCTTTGCGGCCAGCACGCGACGGGCGGCATTTTCCAGGGATTCGAAGGGACGAATATCCGCGTCCGTCGGAACGGTATCGGGGTTTTCGTCCACCGTCGTAGCAAACTCGGTCGCGCCCACCAGGTCTTTCGATGACCACTGGAACGAAAGACTGTCCGAACGTGCCGCCGGGAGCGCATAAACGGCATGGATCGTGTAGCCCATGCCCTTCCGGTTGCCCAGCCAGTTCTGGTCGCTGAAACGGAGCGAGTGGACGGTCCAGGGCCCCGGGCCGCAGATCGCGGCCAACTGCCTGCCCAGCGGGATCTCGCAGCGCTGCCATGCTCCGTCCTGCACGAAACCCGCCGGCCGCGGAAGGTACGCCCGTTCGTCGCGGCGCCGATCGGACACGCTGTCGTCCGGGTCACCCGTGTCGCCGAGCACCAGCGTGCGCGTGTTCCGCTCCGGGTCACCCAGTTCCTCGTCGTTCAAACTCCGGGCATCGAAGTGCAGGCTCACCGGCGTCTCCGGCGGCATCCGGCTTTCGAGCACCAGATACGGCCAGTGCGCGAGCGCGAACGAAGGCGTCATCAGGCGCAGCCCGAAATGCGTGCCGTCGTCGAGCGCCGTGACACGGATGCTCCGCCGCTCCCGTGCCCACGGCGGCGCATCGTCGACCGTCTCGACATTGACGCGGTCGAGTCCTTCGAGCGGGCGCACCGACGAGCGGTCCAGTACGCGGCTCTGCGGCGCCGTTCCCCCGCGCAGCAGGTTCGCCACGATCTCCGGAGCCAGGGCCGGCAGCGCCGCCACGGCCTCATAGGCGCAGGTCCACGTCGCCGTCACGCCTTGCGCGGCCCGGTTCCCCGCATGGTCGCGGAGCGGCGACGTACTCACCACCAGCGGTTCGCCGTCGCGCAACACCTCTTTCCCCAGACACGCGCGCAGATCGACGCGCACACGCTGCAGAAGTTCGTCGAAAGTCCACGCGACCGGCGAAATGGCAACGCCATTCGCCTGCAGCGTCAGGAAATCGAACCGCACACCCGAACCGCCGGGGTCCTCGAAATCGAGCAGCACCGAACGCCCGTCGCCGTCCGCATCGTACGGCCCGATCGCCCGCGACAGGCGCGGCGGCTCGTGGTCCACGTCGCTCGATCGATAGAACGCCAACGGCGAAACCGCATAGGCCGCGCCCATACCGTTGCCCGTGAAGCCGGCGACGGCATAGCCGCCGTTGTCCAGGCAGGCGATCAACGGCCGGTAGCCTTGCTGCAGGGCCTGATACCCGCGCCTGCGCCAGTACTCGCGCCATGACGGCCCCAGGTCGAACTGCACCACATGCCAGCGACCGTCCGCGACGATGCCCGGAATCGTACCGATCAGCGGCACCTCGGCGCCGGCCTCGGATGGCCCCGTCATGCGCCAGCGGTAGTAATCGCCGCGCGAACCGCCTTTCAGATAGAAATCGACCGCCGTGCCGGGCTGGATGCAGACCGCAAAGCGCACCACGCCCAGCATGACCGGATCGCAACGAACGCTTCTCCACTGAAGCGCCATCGGACCGCCGCCGGTACCGTTCGTGACGCTCCAGCCGGCTGCGGCCTCCTTCGCTTCTCCGTTCGCATCGGCCACCAGCGGCACGAAGCGGTCCGCAGGCACGCCCAGCGCCGCCGCTACCTTCGCCGTCAACGGAACCTGCTCCACGCTCGTGTGAACCTCGCCATCCAGCAGATTCACCACGGTGCCGTCGTCATAAAAGCCTGCGCGACGCGATTCCAGCGGTCCGGCTTCGATGCACTCCGCCGCGATGCGCGCACGGGCAAGCAACATACCGTTCAAGCACGTCCAGACCGCCATGCGCCCGCCGTCCAGCGGCTCGGGATCGACGAACTCGAACGCCCGGTGCCCGTCGCGGTAGAAGGAGATGCGCGCGCCGCGCTTCTCCAGCCGCAGCCGGAACCAGCGCTGGTGAAGCTCGATCTTGTCCGGTTGCCGGATCCGATCGCCCGGGAGCCGATCCACCTCCAGCAGCGACTCGGCGACCGGTTGGCCATTGCGATAGAGCCGTGTCCAGCGGTTGCCATCGCCGCCGCAGATCAACGAGTAGCCCGAATTCAGATTCGTCCCGTCGCCGCAGAGCACCAGGTTGAAGTCGCCACCGCGCTCGTAGCCCGCGCGATCGTAGGGCGGTTCGTCGCGCCGCATCATCAGCGCAACGTTCACCTCGATACTCTGGTCGCCGCGGAAGAGCCGTTTGTTCCACAGCGCCGCGATCGTCTCCGTGCGCCCGCCAAACCACGACCAGCGGGGATCGCAGATCCATTTATTGAGAAGCCCCCATCGGCCCGACTCGACCTTCCAGTCCACCGGCGCTCGGTCGAACGTGTACTCCAGCGTCCCGCTGCTGGACACACGAACGGTCCCCGCCGCACCCAGGTTCTTCAGGCCGAGAATCGCGACGCGGTCGCCGAACGTTCCGGCGGCGGCCGCCGCATGGCCGCGCGCCACCAGCTTCACGCCGTCGATGTCCGCCTCGCCACCCGACGGCGACGCGCGCAGCGCAATCCGCCTGACGGGACCGTCCGGCAGACTCGCCATCGCCGGCTCCCACCCCGCCCCGCGCAACGTCGCGCGGCCCTTCTCGATGTGCAGTTCCGCCTGAGGCCCGGCGACCGGAGCGCCTTCCCGCAACCGCTCCGCCTCCACGTCATGCAGGAGCGGCCGCAGCGTCAGCGCGTCGAAGCGCGGCGCGTTCACGATCACCACCTGCTCGCCCGGAAACCGCGCCGCATGCACGGCCCACGGCGTGCGCTCGTCGCGAAGCCACTCCAACTCCGGATTCGCCCAACTCTCCATGTCCTCCTCACGCGCGAAGATCGCATTCACCTTGCGCTCGACCTTCCGCTCGGCCGCAAAAACCTCGCGCCGCGTCGCCACGCGCACATCGTCGAAGAAGACCGGATCGCCACGCCGCGCGTAAAGACCGACCGGCCCCCGCCGCAGGCCCGGAACCTGCGCGTCGAAGACGCGCACGCCGTCCACCGTCGCCGTCACGCGGTCGTGCTGCCAGTCCAGTCCGAGCCGGTAGAACTCGTAGGGCCGACAGCGGATCGCATTTTCCGCCAGCACCTCTTCGCGCCCATCGACCCGCCGGATCAGCTGCAGCCCTTCGCGCGGTAAAGCGCCATCCGGCGACGGACCGTTCCATCGCAAGAGCAGCAGATCCTTGGGCGAAGTGACCGCGATCGCCAGGCCGCCACCGCCGGCGCCCAGCATTTTCATGGAAACTTCCGCGGCATACTCCGACCAGTTCCCCTCGCCGGCCACCACCAGCGCCTCGCCGTCCGGACGCACCGGCTGCAACGGCTGGCCTTCCAGCGGCGTGCCCCAGTCGAACTCGCCCAGCCTCACCGGGACGTCCAGCAGCCGCGCTTCGCCGGGACGGTGAACGCGCAGCCGTACCGTCTGCGAGTCGAACCCGCCACCGAAGAGCTGGCGCAGCAGCATGCTCCCGTGCCCCCGCAACGACCGACCGTTGAGGGCTACCAGCGTGTCGTCTTCCTGCAGACCGGCACGCGCGGCGGGGGAACCGCCCGTGATCCGTTCGATCCGCAGCGTGCCTTCCAGGCTCCCCAACTGCACACCCAGCCCAAAGTCACGGCCCTTGGTCCGCCCCTCGTAGAGCCGGTCCGCGGCCGCCGAACGGCCGTCGAAGCTGGCGCGCATCGAAAACGGATTGGCTGAACGCTCGGGAAACGCCAGCGCCGTCAGCTCCCAACGCCCCGTCCATGGTCGCCACGTCTGGTCGTCACCCGAGCGCATGAAGTTGTCCTGGAAATCCACCGCACTCAACGGGAGCACGCGCCCCTCCAGCAGACGCACCGAACGCCCAAAGGAACGCACTCCGGTGGAACCGCTCACGTCCGTATCCTTCGGCAGCGTCAGGACCACACGTCCGTTCCACCACACCGTCCATTCGTCACCCTTGCGCATCACGCCCAGGAGCGCCTGGTCGCCCAGCCACTCGGCCGCCTCCGGCACGAGCTTCGTTCCCGCCAACTCTTCGGGCTGCGGTTCGGTCTCTCCGGCCAGCGGACCGACGCGCTCGAGCCGCAACATGTCGCGCGTCAAACGCAAGCGTGTTCCAGCCAGCGTCCCGGCATGAACGGAAAGGTACAGGTCCAGCAGCGGGCCTTCGGGCAGGGCCGGCGCGAGCTGGATCGTCTGCTCCAGCCAAAAATCACCCTGCTTGCGTGCCGCATCGTCGGCCAGCCGTAACGGACCGGGCGTGCCATCGTCCTGCAACGGCGGATCGGGAGGAGGCGGTGTGACGTTCTCGACGGCTCCGGGGTTGGGCGGTCTCAGGGCGACATCGACGGGCGACTGGCAAACGTCCTCCGGGTCGGAAGGAGGCGACGACGGGGGGCGGTGAGGACGGACGGCCACCCAGACGGCCCAGAGGAAGCCAATCAGGGCTAGGAGGAGGAGGATCCCGGCGCGCCGCACGTGATGCGTCCTTTCGAAATCTCGGCCAAAACCAAGTGCCGCTCGCCCGGCCATCGCGATGATCATTGCGGAAAACACCTGTGAAGGCAACTGCGCTTGGCATTCGGGATGTCATTGGGCTTTGAGTTGGAAAGCACCACGCTCCATTATATGATCCCGACGATCAGGTGCCGTCCCCTGCCGTGCGGGAATACGAGGGGGATCGCGCCCGATTTCTGCAGTCGGCGATCTCGCAATCAAGGGCGGAGACCATGTTTCTTGCTGAGTTGGAGACCAACTGGTTGAGATAGAGGGACCCATAACGTCCTCGTGGCGCAACTGGATAGCGCAGCGGATTTCTAATCCGCAGGTTGCAGGTTCGAGTCCTGCCGGGGATGCCA